>PMBM01000113.1 GCA_003153855.1 Propionibacteriaceae bacterium | reverse complement strand
AGGGACGCGCACGGCAACCCGATCGCGGGCGCATCTGTCAATGTCAACGGTTCCCCAGGCAGGTACGGCTACGCGACGACCGACGCAGCGGGCAAGTACGAGGTGCGCGGGCTGTCGGCTGACCAGTACCTTGTCGAGGCTCAGCAGACCGGCTACGCGGCCTCCTGGATCGGGGGTGCGGACAGCGCGTCGACCGCTTCGTACATCTCGGTCCCGGCCGCCGCCTCCATCCAGAACGCTGACATCGTCATGCAGCTCGGCGGCGTGATCTCCGGGACGGTGGGACCGGTCGAGGCCTACCAGTCTGGGGAGTCCGTGGTGGTGTACCGGGATGGGTTCCCGTCTGATTCGCCGTACTACGGGTCAGTGTCGACGACCGACGGAAAGTACTCGATCACGCAGCTCCCGCCGGGACGGTACCTCGTCGTCTTCTCGACCTACAGCGCGACCTTCAACACGCAGTACTACCCGGACGCGGACTCCTCGGGCGCGGCCACGCTTGTGACGGTGGCGACGGGGTCGACGGTCGTCGGGATCGACGCCCACCTTGTTGCTAAGCCGGCAGTCCCCACCGATCCCGCGGTGATCTCCGGCAAGATCGTCGATCTGGACAACGCACCGTTGGGCGGGGTCACCGTGTGGGCCACGACGAGTGGTGTCGAGGTGACCACGGACGCGACGGGCTCCTACGTGATGACCGCGAGCGTCCGCGACAGCACGCTTGTCTTCTCCAAGACCGGCTATGCCTCAACGAGCACCTGGGTCTGGCCCAGCGCCCAGAACACCTCGACCAACCCGCTCACAGTCGCGACGCTTGTCTTGTCGCGTATCGCCACCATCAGCGGGAAGCTGACCAGCGGTCCCAACAACTCGCCCACGCAAGGCGCCTACGTGAGGGCCTACCCCCTGGGGGGATCGTATGGGATCTCTGGCGCTATGACGGCGGCCGACGGCACGTACACGATCTCGGGTGTGCCCGAGGGAAGCTACGTCGTGTCAACAGACCCCAGCGCCGACTACGTCCAGACGTACTACGACGGGGCAGCGGTCAGCGCGCTCGCGAGGTATGTGCCAGTCGGCCAGGGAGCGACGGTGACCGGGATCGACATCCACCGCGGCAAGGCGGCGTCGGTGTCCGGCAGCGTGAAGCGCGCCGACGGGAGCGCGGCGGCGTCCGCATCGGTGACCATGACCTCTTACGGCTACACGCGCACGATCACGACAGGCGCTGACGGTGCGTTTACCTTCGGCGGCCTCCCGGCCGCCAGCTACGTCGTCTCTGCGACCGAGGGTGGCAGCACCGTCTGGTGGAACGGGGCTACGTCGCGGGCAGGCGCCTCGGCCATCGACGTCAGCGGCAATGACGTCAGCGGTGTGACCCTTGCGCTCCCCGCCGGCTACACGCTGAGCGGGACCCTCACCGACGCCGGTGGGCAGGCCGCCGCCTCGACACGGCTCTACGTCATGGCGGCCGATGGCCAGCAGTCGCAGACGACCAGCAGCGCCACGGGCGCCTACGCCTTCCACGGGGTTGTGTCGGGCACCTACAAGATCGGGGTGCTTGTGGGCTACAGCGTCATGTGGTTGCCGGGCACGTACAGTACCTCCCTGGCCGCGACGTTCGACGTGACGAGCGATCGCGTGCTCAATATCCGGGTGCCGTCTCTGGCGGCAGTCGCAGTCCATCTTGTCGGCGCGGATCAGACCGTTCCTGCATCGGCCACAGTGAGCGTCTACGACGCAGCACAGAATTACGTGACGTCCAGCGATGTGACCGCCGGCGGCGGCTCTCTTCAGCTGTACCCAGGAACGTACAAGATCGTGGTCACGGCCGACGGATATGTACAGACCACCAAGTCGCTCACTGTGACGGTTGCCACTTCGGTCGATGTCATCCTCCCGTTGGGAGGCACGATTTCCGTCGCCTTGTCCGGGGCGGGAGACTACCTCCTGGCAGCCAGGAATCTCACGACAGGCGAAGTCGCTCTCGGTGAGAGCACGGAAGCTACCTACGTGTTCACGGGGTTGTCTGACGGCGACTACGTCATCACCGCTATCGCGGCAGTCGACGGCTCGACCTGCGGGAAGGCGGTCTGGCACGGCGGGTCGACCTACTTCGACGCCACGCCGGTGCACGTGACCGACGGATCNNGCGCCCTCGCGGCATCCTGCGGGGGGAGCGTCTCAGGACATGCGATCTCCGGCTCGCTGGTGCTCCCATCCGGAGTCGTTTTGACAGAGGCCACGCGTTGGAGCGTCTACCTCACGGCCACAAACGTCGAGACGAACGAGGAGTTCGGCACCTACGCGCCGACAAGCACCGGGACCTTCACTCTGGATGGTCTCGCGCCAGGAACCTACCTCGTCAGCATGACGGCGGACAGCTCGCTGAACCTCGGGGACGCGTCGGTCATGGTGACCGTCGGCTCGACTGACGTCACGGGGGTGAGCCTCCACGTGCCCGTGGCCGGCTCCATCACGGGGCATGTGGTCAACTCATTCGGGCACGGCGTGCAGTACGCGAGCGTGAGTGTTTCGGGAAGTGATGACTATGGGTATGGGTCCACTGACGCCCAGGGGCGTTTCACTGTCACCGGGCTGCACTCGGGGGACCATGTGGTCGTCATCTCCCCGCCATCCCCCCTAGTGGGTGCGACGCTGACCGCGGTCCATGTCGCGACGGGCACCGTCACGACCATCCCCACAGTGACCGTGCCGGATGGTGGCCGCATCGCCGGAGTGATCCCGTCCGGGACAGGCACGGTACTCATCGAAGCAATGGACGCCAATGGCGCGGTCCTGACGAGTATCACCACCTGGGACGGTGGTGACTACCTGCTGGCGCACGTGCCGGCGGGCGTTGTCTACGTGCGGTTCAGTGGCCCAGGCATTGTTTCGGAGTGGTGGAAAGACGCAGCCACGCTGGGCACAGCGACCCCTGTCACGGTGACGGCTGATCAGGCCGTCGCGGGAATCACCCCGACGTTGACGACAAGAACCGTCTCGTCGTCGACCACCACGATCTCCGGAACGGTCACCGGTCCCAAGGGACCGCTGTCCGGGATCTGGGTGTACGCCTCGGCCGCCGCGGCCGACAACTGGTCGAGCGACGATACGGCCGCGGACGGTACGTACACCCTCGAGGTGCCCGTGGGAGACACGTACACGGTCGAGTACGACGCCTGCTTCGGTTATGGGGACCTGAACAACTGCTTGTCCGACTACTACACCGAGACGCGGGACG
>PMBM01000215.1 GCA_003153855.1 Propionibacteriaceae bacterium | reverse complement strand
TGTCCGCCCCGGCCGACCCCGACCATGAGTGCCGTGGGCGTGGCGAGACCCAGCGCGCAGGGACAGGCGATGATCAGCACTGACATCGCTGCGCTGAACGCGGTTCGAGGGCCGCCACCGGCGACCAGCCAGACCACGAGAGTCACAGCGGAGATCGTCAGCACTGCGGGGACGAAGACCCGGACGACCTTGTCGACCAGGGTCTGGATNNCGCGCCTGCGCCTGCTCGGCCAGCACGGCGAGCTCGGCCAGCTGGGTGTGCGCGCCGACTCGCTGGGCCTCGACGACGAGGGCGCCGTTGAGGTTGGTGGTGCCGGCCAGGACCCGGCTGCTGGTGCTGACCTCGTACGGCTCAGCCTCACCGGTCATGGCTGAGGTGTCGATCGATGATGTTCCGCTGACGACCTGTCCATCGGTCGCGATGCGTTCACCGGGTCGGACCACGAAGCGTTCCCCGACCAGCAGCTCGCTGATGGGGACAACCTCCTCGGCACCGCCGCGAAGAACTCGCACCGTGGTCGGCGCCAGCTTGCCGATCGCCGTCAGCACACCGCGGGCAGATCGTTTCGAGCGCGCCTCGACGTACCGACCGGCCAGAAGAAAGGTGGTGATGGCGGCTGCAGCCTCCAGGTACAGGCTGTCCGCCCCCTCTGGGGCCATGCCATAGCCGAACCAGTACGACTCACCCGGGACCCTGAACACCGTTCCTACGACGGACCAGAAGAACGCAGCCAGCACGCCCATGGACACCAAGGTGTCCATGCTCGCGCCCCCATGCCGAAGGTTCCTCCAGGCAGCTCGGTGGAAGGGCCAGGCGCACCAGAAGACCACGGGGATCGCCCCGGCGATCAAGGCCCATTCCCACCCCGGGAAACGGAGCTGCGGAGACAGGGCAAGCACGATCGCGGCATCCCCGAGCGGGATAGCCAGCACGGCCGCAACGATCAGTCGATTCCGCAGCATCTTGACCCGGTCGCTGTACCCGTCCGGGGCAGTGTCGTCGGTCACGGGCTTCGCGTCGTAGCCGGCTGCGCGGACCGCATCAATCAGGTCCGACGTACGTTCCGGCGGCCATCCCAGCACCATCGCCCGCTCTGTGGCGTAGTTCACGGTCGCTCGGGCACCATCCAGCTTGTTGAGCTTCCGCTCGATGCGACCAGCACAGGCGGCACACGTCATCCCTGACACGTCCAGCTCGACCCGGTCTCGCAGGAGGTCCTCCGCGTTCGCCGTCGGCGTCAGCTCAACCGTCATCACCAGTCACCATCCTTCGAGTGGTTCGTGGGTTCGCCCCGGTCGCGGCTCGCGAGTTCGGCCAGCATGTCGTTGTACGCCGCCAGCTCGTCGCCGTCGCCACCCGCATCGGCGAGCCGGTCCGCGGCGGCGGCCTCGGAGGTGTCGCTGCGGAACCACTGCGCGGCCAACATGATCACCGCGACGAAAGCCGGGATCTCTCCTGTGAACCACGTCACCTGACCGGCGATGTTCTGGTTGCTCAGCAGATCCCCGACCCAGGTCACGTCGATGCTTCGGTAGAACTGTTCCCCCAGTATGGTCCCCGACGACATGATCCCGACGGCGAAGATGGCGTGGAACGGCATGATGCTGAGCAGCAGCGCGAACCGGACGATGTAGGGGAGTCGCCAAGGGTGACGGTCTGGACCGACCAGCAGCGCGAAGAAGGCGTAGCCGGCGATCATGAAATGAATCAGCATCACCTGGTGGCCCCAGTGGTAGCGCATCAGCCACGGGAACAGCGAGCTGAAGTAGACCAGGAACAGAGAGCCCACGTAGTTGAGCCACACCAACGGCGGGCTCAGCAGGACGCGGATGACCCGGCTCTCAGCCAGCCCGCCGACCAGCTCCTGCACCCCTGCGAGCTCGCCAGGCAGGCGTGTGCGGGAGGCGGCGTTGAGCAAGGTGATCGGAGCACCGAGGACGCACAGGACCGGGACCATCATGTTCACGGTCATGTGGACCAGCATGTGCCAGCTGAAGACAGCCGTGGAGTACATCCACAAGCCACTGACAGCCAGATAGAGGGTGAGTCCCCACCCGGCCAGCCAGAACAGCAACCGGGACAGCGGCCACCGTCCGCCACGTCGGGTCACCCGCACGACGCCCCAGCTGTAGAGGCCGATGGCGGTCGCCGATAGCACGAGCCACAAGAGATTGGGACGGCCGAAGCCCGCGAGCCGCGCCACCGTGGCCGGCACGTTCATGTCGTAGCCCAGATAGTTGATCTGGATGCTCTGCGGAACGAGATAACGAGGAGGAGGCAGGTACGAGGCCGCGGTGAGGCTCGTCAGACCCACGATCAGCAGAATCACGTCACGCGCCACCGAACGCGTTGACCGTCGCCAGGGCGCGGAGCCCTTCGCGTGTTCGCCGAACTGCCGCCACAGCCAGCTGACGACCAGCAGCGCCACGACGCAGAATCCACTGACCACGGGAAGACCAAAGGCCGTCGCGAACGGGGAGACCCCTGCAAGCTGCTGCCACGCGCCGATCCCGTAGCCAACCGCGATCACGCCGATCAGCAGCGGGACCGCCCGGTGGTACCGGCGGATCGCTGCATCTCCGCTGGTGGGGTTCACAGCCATAGCCGCCAAGGCACCCACCGCTCCACTGCACAGAGCGACCGACGCCAGCGTTGCCAACCCGACCGCGTCAGTCGCCCAGTCGTGGTTCAGCCCGACCGAGACACCGCCAGTGACCGCAACGAACACCGTCGCGGCCGTTCCAGCGAGCCAGGCGAGGGTGAAGGCGGAGCCGCCCCGTGCCCACCAGCCGAGCATCATGATCGCTAGGGCCACCAGCGCCGAGGCGACCCACGCCAGGTCGCTCGTCGTGGACGTCACGAACAGCCACCACGCGTCCGCACGGAACGAGTCCCCAACCGCCATGCCCTCGACGAAGCTGGGATTGGCAAAAGTCATGAGAACCGACGCGGCAAACCACACCTGGGCTGACCGCACCAACCACCGGCGGAGGCGTTCGTCGGGTCGGTGAGGTGTGTCATCCCCCGGAGATGGCGAGAACACCACGATCGCTGCCAACACACCGAGTGTCGCGGCACCGGAGAGGCGCGCCACCACGTCCCCCAGCAGGGCAACCAGGCCCGTCAGGTCATCGGCGCCGAGCCGACCCGGCAGCGGTGGCTGCTGTGCCAGCAGGACGGATGTCGCAGCCGTGAGAAAGACCGCCGCACCGATCGTCAGCCAGATCGCCAGGACGGTCCCCGTCGACAGTCGACGAACCAGGGCAACGTCCGACGGCTCAGACATCCCTACAATCACCCCGGATTCGAATCGGTCGAAGGTGGCGCGAGTCTAGCCTGATGCCTGCCACGACGGTCGCGTCGTCCGGTTGCTATGGAGCCTCAGCCGCGCCAGCGTGGCTCCAGCGACATTCACCTAGACCCTCGGCTCGAAGCGGCCGTGATGGGGGAGAGGTGACGGTGCTCTACTTAAGAGGGTTCGCCCGCCCGCCAGCTCTCTCTTCAGGAGGAAGACATGGGGTACACCCTCAGCACCACAGTCAACCAGCCCTTCGACGCGGCCCTTGCCGCAACGCGGGAGGCGCTATCCGCCCAAGGTTTCGGCGTCCTGACCGAGATCGACCTGGCAGCGACCCTGCAGAAGAAGCTCGGAGTTCAGATCGCGCCGCAGGTCATCCTGGGCGCCTGCAACCCGCCCAGCGCCTATGCGGCGCTTCAGGCGGAGGAGTCCATCGGCGTGCTGCTGCCGTGCAACGTGGTCGTACGATCCGTGGACGATGCGACAACGATCGTCGAGGCCATCGATCCCCAGACGATGCGCCAGCTCACCGACAACGAGGCCATGG
>PMBM01000109.1 GCA_003153855.1 Propionibacteriaceae bacterium | reverse complement strand
GTACAACCAGCTCATGCGCATCGAGGCCAACCTCGACGACGCCGCTGAGTACGCGGGCGCCAAGGCGTTCCCGCGCTTCAAGGGCTGACCCACGTGGCTGAGGGGCGACGCGGCGATCGCAAGTCGGGCGGACCAGGGCGAGCTTCGGCTCGTCCGGGTGTGACCCGGCAGCGACGCCGTACTCGCCCCTCGGCAACGGATGCCCAGCAACGTACGGAGTCGGGGCTCAAGCTTCCCCGGCTCACCGGCGGGATGCAGATCACGCAGCGCGCCGTCGCGCTCCTCGTCGTCGTCGGGCTCCTCGTCCTGAGCTATGTCGGCACGATGCGCATCTACCTCGACCAGCAGAGCGACATGGCCACGGCCCACACGCAGATCGCCGAGCGGCAGGCCACCATCGCCCAGCTCGAGGACGAGCTGTCCCGCTGGAACGACCCCGACTACATCAAGACCCAGGCCCGCGAACGCCTCGGCTGGGTCATGCCCGGCGAGGTCGGCTACCGCGTCATCGGCACCGACGGCACGGTCGTCAGTGGCGAGGTCGGCTCGATCCAGGGCAACAACGACCCCGTGAACCAGGCGTGGTACGAGAAGATCTGGTCGTCCGTACAGGCCGCCGACCAGCCGGTGGTCGTGGCGCCGACCTCCACGCCGGTCGCGACGGTCACCCCGCCGGCACCGGCGCCCTCGGCATCAACGACCAAGAAGCGATGATCGATCATCAAGAAGCGATGATCGAGCCGATCGGCGGCTCTGACGAGGCGACGATCGCCGCGCAGCTCGGTCGTACGCCCCGTGGCATGGCCGGGATCGCCTGGCGCTGTCCGTGCGGCAAGCCCGGTGTCGTCGCCACGCTGCCCGCGTTGCCGGACGGCACGCCCTTCCCGACCACCTACTACCTCACCTGCCCTCGCGCCACCGCTGCCTGCTCGACCCTGGAAGCAGAAGGGGTGATGCGGGAGATGGGCGACCGGCTCGCGTCCGATCCGGACCTCGCCGCTGCCTACAGCGCAGCGCACGACGCGTACATCGCCGACCGCCGGTCCCTGTCCGACCTCGAGGTCCCGCAGATCGACGGCGTGAGCGCAGGCGGCATGCCCGACCGAGTGAAGTGCCTGCACGCGCTCGCGGCCCACGCCCTCGCCGCGGGCCCCGGCGTCAACCCGATCGGGGACGAGACGGTCGAGCTGTTGGGCGAGTTCTGGCGTCGGCCATGTCTCGGGGAGGCGTCATGAGGGTCGCGGTCATCGACTGCGGGACGAACACGATCCGCCTGCTCGTGGCCGACCCTGGCGAGGGAAGCACCCTGAGCGAGGTCGACCGTCGCCTCGAGCTCGTACGGCTCGGTCAGGGCGTCGACGCCAGCCACCGCTTCCACCCCGACGCACTGGCTCGTACGTTCGCGGCCGTCGACACGTACGCGGCGCGGATCCGCGACCTCGGCGTCGACCGCGTGCGGTTCCTCGCCACGTCTGCGGCCCGGGACGTGAGCAACCGGGACGAGCTCTTCTCCGGCGTACGAGACCGGCTGGGCATCGAGGTCGACGTCATCACCGGCGACGAGGAGGCGCGGCTGTCGTACCTGGGCGCACTCTCCGGAGGACCGGTCGCGGCCGGACCCGTCCTGGTCATGGACGTCGGTGGCGGCTCGACAGAGCTGATCCTCGGAGACGTCGACGGCTCCGTACGGGTCGCTCGTTCCCTCGACATGGGGTCCGTACGGATCCGCGAGCGGTTCCTGGCCGGAGACCCGCCCACTGACGCCGAGATCGCCAGCGCGCGCGACTTCGTCGATGGGCTGCTCTCGGCGTCGGGAGTTCCGATCCACGAGGCCGCCACGTGGATCGGCGTCGCCGGGACGTCCACCAGCATGTCCGCGATCTCGCAGGGTCTCAAGGCGTACGACCGCGGACGAGTCCACAACTCCACCGTCGAGGTGGCCGAGATCAACACCCTGTCCGAGCAGCTGCTCGCGATGCCGGTGACTGAGGTGATGAGGGCGTACCCGATGCTCCAGCGCCTTCGCGCGGAGGTCATCTGCGCCGGTGCGATGATCGTGGCGCAGGTCGCGGCACGGGTCGGCGAGCCCATGACGGTTCGCGAGACCGACATCCTCGACGGTGCCACACTGGAGCTCCTACGCCGCTGACGCCCCCGTAGCCCAACCGGCAGAGGCAGGCGGCTTAAACCCGCCAAAGTATGGGTTCGATCCCCATCGGGGGCACCGTGGCGGTGCGAGCTGGCGTCAGGCTCCCGTGCGCGTGAGCTCCTCCGAGACCTGCCACACGCGCTGGGCCTCCTCGGTGCTGCGCAACCGGGAGTAGAGCGCCTGCTCCCCAGCAGATCCGCCCAGGTGCCCCGGGCCGGTCGGCCCGTAGAGACAGCCGCGCTTGGCGCCAGGATTGGTCGCGGCGTACAGAGCGGGGAGCTTCGCAGTCTCAGCGGTGCCGACAACGATGCCCCGGGCGGACAGGGCACGGACGACGCGTACGCCGACGGTGTCCTTGGCCCGTCCCAGCTCGGGCCGAGCCGCGAGCAGGCTCGTGGGCGCTATCCCGGGGTGGGAGAGGTTGCTGGTGACGCCCCAGCCACCTTCCAGGCTGCGCCTGTCGAGCTCGAGGGCGAAGAGTCCCAACGCGATCTTCGACTGGCTGTAGGCCCTCATGCCGTCGTACGAGCGCTCCCAGTTGAGGTCGTCCCAGTTGATGGCGCCCTGGTTGGCCGCGATGCTGATCTGGGACGTCACCCGAGCGTGCCCGGCGCGCAGCAGTGGCAGCAGCTGAGTGACGAGGGCGAAGTGGCCGAGGTGGTTGGTGCCGAACTGGAGCTCGTACCCGTCGACGGTTGTCTGGCGCTGTGGCGGTGTCATGAGGCCGGCGTTGTTGATGAGGATGTGGATGGGCAGCCCCTCGTCGTTCAGCGTCGTGCCCAGCGCGGCGACTGAGGACAGCGAAGACAGGTCCAGCAGGCGGAGCGACACGTTCGCCGAGGGAGTCGTCTGCCGGATCCGAGCGATTGCGGCGTCGCCCTTGCTGAGGTTGCGGACGGGCAGGACGACCTCGGCGCCCGCCGCGGCGAGACTGGAGGCGATGCCGAGTCCGATCCCGTCGCTCGCGCCAGTCACCACCACGCGCCGGCCCGCGAGGTCGGGGATGGTGACGTCGGTTGATGCTCGTGCCATGTCGAAGCTCCTGGTCGTCGATGTCGGTGTGTCCACAGTGGCTCAGACAGCGGGACCCAAGAAGGGACGGGCGATCCGTGGATGCGCAAGGCTGGGCTGGCGGGCCACGCGGGCGGGGCGACCGACCGGGGCCGCGGATGGCATGGGGGGATCAGCGATCCGTGGATGCTCGCGGGTGTCACCGGTATAACGAGAGTGAGAGCCGCAGGAGGAGAGTTGATCGATCGGACTGCACTGGCAGAGTTCCTCCGGCGTCGCCGCGAGACCCTCCAGCCCGAAGACGTGGGTCTTCCTCGGGGGGAGCGGCGCAGGACCAGTGGGCTCCGGCGGGAGGAGGTCGCTGCCCTCTGTCACATGTCGACCGACTACATCGGCCGGCTCGAGCAGGAACGCGGCCCGCGGCCCTCAGCGCAGATGATCGCGTCGATCGCCCAAGGCCTGCACCTGTCGCTCGACGAGCGTGACCACCTGTTCCGTCTCGCGGGCCACAACCCGCCCGGTCGCGGTTCCGCAAGCCAGCACATCAGCCCCGCTCTGCTGCGGATCCTCGACCGTCTGCAGGACACCCCTGCGGAGATCATCACTGAGCTGGGCGAGACCCTCCGCCAGACCCCGCTCGGCATCGCCCTCACCGGTGACTCAACCCGCTTCACCGGACCGGCGCGGAGCATCGGCTACCGGTGGTTCACCGACACAGCGACGCGCGAGCTCTACGACCCCGCGGACCATGCGTACCTGTCGCGAGTCTTCGCCTCGGGCC
Organism: Propionibacteriaceae bacterium; assembly: GCA_003153855.1. GTDB lineage: Bacteria > Actinomycetota > Actinomycetes > Propionibacteriales > Propionibacteriaceae > Fen-668. Next base: position 15,391 of record PMBM01000109.1, on the reverse strand, counting down.
TGCGTGAGGTCGTGACCCTCAGAGGACCCGACTCTCGCGCAGCTCACATCGCCGACCTCCTCTACGCCCAGAGCGACGAGTTCCGCGGAGTGTGGAACGAGCACGAGGTCGGCATCCGACCACGCGAGGTCAAGCGCTTCATCCATGCAGAGGTCGGCCCGCTGGAGCTGAACTGCCAGGTGCTTCTCGATCCCGACCAGTCGCACCGGCTGCTCGTCTACACCGCCGTCCCAGGCACTGAGAGCCACGAGAAGCTCGAGCTCCTCGCTGTCATCGGCGCCCAGGTCCTCGCGTAGTCGACCGGTGAGCCGGGTCACGAATACCCCCCTAGGGTTTGAGTTTGATACCCCAAGGGGTATAGAGTCGAGGCATGGCAACGCGACAGATCACCACCGATACCTTCGAGGACGTTGTGTCCGAGGGCATCGTCCTTCTCGACTTCTGGGCTGCCTGGTGCCCGCCGTGCCGGGCGTTCGGCCCCGTGTTCGAGAAGTCGTCCGAGACCCACACGGACATCGTCTTCGGCAAGGTCGACACGGAGGCGGAGCCGCAGCTGAGCGGGGGCTTCCAGATCACGTCGATCCCGACCCTCATGGCGTTCCGCGACGGCATCATCGTCTTCTCGCAGCCCGGCGCGCTCAACGCGCCTCAGCTGGAGCGGGTGATCACAGCCGTACGGGACCTCGACATGGACGACGTCCGTGCCCAGATCGCGGCCCGTGAGAGCGCAGAGGCCACCAAGTGAGGCTCGTCGTCGTCGGCGGGGTCGCCGGCGGCATGAGCGCTGCGGCGCGCGCACGTCGCCTCGACGAGTCGGCGGAGATCATCGTCCTGGAGCGCGGCCCGTACGTGTCGTTCGCCAACTGCGGCCTTCCGTACTTCGTCGGGGGAGAGATCACCGACGAGTCCGCACTCCTCATCCAGACGCCCGCGTCGCTCGCCGCCCAGCTGAACCTCGACGTACGTGTCCGCCACGACGTGGTCGGCCTCGACGCCGCGGCGAAGACCGTCACGGTCTCCGTCGGCGGCGAGACCCAGACCATCTCGTACGACGCGCTCGTCCTGTCCCCAGGCGCCGCCGCGATCAGGCCACCGCTCCCCGGCATCGACTCGCCGCGCGTACAGACGTTGCGCACCGTCGGTGACGCGGTCGCGATGCGTGAGGCCGTGCTCGACGGCGCCACGACCGCCGTCGTTCTCGGCGCCGGCTTCATCGGCATCGAGGCCGCCGAGGCCCTCGCGCTGCGGGGGCTCGCCACGACACTGGTCGAGCTCGCCCCGCACGTCCTGCCGCCACTGGAGACCGAGATGGCCTCGATGGTGTCCGACGAGCTGCGCCGCCTTGGCATCGACGTCCGCGAGGGCGTCGGCGCGTCCGAGGTGGTGTCCGGTGACGCGCACGACACCGTGGTGCTCGCCGACGGTACCCGCCTGGCCGCCGACATCGTCGTGCTCTCGGTCGGCGTACGGCCGGACACGAAGGTCTTCGAGGCCGCCGGCGTGACGTGCGAGCGTGGCGCGATGGTGACCGACGCCCATGGCCGTACGAACCTGCCCGATGTGTACGCGGTGGGCGACGCGGTCGTGAGCACGGATGCCGTCACGGGCGCCCGGCGTCCCGTGGCGCTCGCCGGCCCTGCGAACCGCGCGGGCCGTCTGGTGGCCGACGCGATCTTCCGCCCCGTGTCGGCGCGACCGATGCCGACCGCGATGGGTACGGCTGTCGTACGGATCGGCGACCTCACCGCGGCGATGACCGGCGCGAATCGTGCCTCCCTCGACGCGGCGGGCATCGAGTACCACACGCTCCACCTGCACCCGAACAACCACGCGGGCTACTTCCCGGGCGCCTCGACGATCGACCTGCTGGTGCACTTCCGGGCCGGCGACGGACTGCTGCTCGGCGCGCAAGCCGTCGGGCCGGACGGTGCCGAGAAGCGCATCGACGTACTCGCGACCGCGATCCGCGGCGGGCTCGGCGTGGCCGACCTCATGGACCTCGACCTGGCGTACGCACCGCCGTACGGGTCGGCCAAGGACCCGGTCAACATGGCGGGTATGGCCGGGGAGAACCTGCTCAACGGGACGCTCAAGCTCTGGTACGCCGACGACCTCGAGGCCGTCATGGCCGAGCGGCTGGTCCTCGACGTACGCAGCCCGGCCGAGTTCGCCTCCGGACACCTGCCTGGTTCGTTGCAGGTGGCGCACACCGAGGTACGGGACCGGCTCGAAGACATCCGTGCGGCCGCCGTCGGTCGGCCCGTGGCTGTCATGTGCGCGGCCGGCGTCCGCTCGTACCTCGCGCACCGGATCCTCACCCAGGAGGGCTTCGACTCGTCGATGCTCTCAGGCGGCATGCGTACCTTGAAAGCGACCCTGGGGACCAGGGCCTCCGCGGTGCTCGTCTAGTCCGGGGCAACCCTGAGCGGCCGCTGGGAAAGGGCCGTCTCACAAGGTCGTTGGCTAGACTGGCGTGGTTCCCATTTCTGAAGGAAGGCACCTCGTGGCCAATCCGGTCCTCTCACGTCCTGACGCCTGGACGCACAACATGGCGCAGGGCCAACCGACCCAGCAGCCGAACGACCAGAGCTACGGCGCGCAGTACGGCCAGCCCTATACGCAGTACGGCCAGCAGCCGCTCGCGGGAGAGCTGAACGACGGCCCGCAGTACAGGCCGTCGGCACCGCAGCAGGTCGACCGCATGACGGTCGACGACGTCATCACCAAGACCTCCATCACGATGGGGCTCATGATGGGTGTCGCCTTCGCCGCTGCGAGGTTCCTGCCGTTCAACTTGCTCCTGCCAGTGGCGCTCGTCTCCGGGCTTGTGGCCTTCATCGTCCCGCTCATCGTGGCGGTCCGCCGTAAGGTCGGCCCGGTCCTCGCTGTCACGTTCGCGGTCATCGAAGGCGTCTTCATCGGCGGCTTCAGCATGCTGTTCGAGACGTACTACCCCGGCATCGTCCTGCAGGCGGTCCTCGGCACATTCGTGGCCGCGGCCATCACGCTCGCTGCGTTCAAGTTCGGCGGCTTCCGGCTGTCGAGCAAGGTGCGCAAGATCGTCATGCTGTCGATGATCGGCGTCGTCGTGGCGAGCCTGATCAGCTTCGCCCTGTCGTTCTTCGGGATCAACCTCGGCCTGTACGCGGGGGTCACCGGCGCTGTCGGCGGCCTGGCCTGGCTGTTCGCCGGCCTCGGCGTGGTCCTCGCCGTGCTCTCGCTGGTCGACGACTTCCAGAGCATCGAGCAGGGTATTGCGATGGGCGCTCCCTCAACGGAGTCCTGGCGTGCGGCCTTCGGCCTCACCGTCACCATGGTCTGGCTGTACACGAACATCCTCCGGATCCTCAGCTACATCCGTCGCTGAGCATCCCGACCTCCACGCGCTGGCTCGGACCGCAGGGTCCGGGCCAGTCGTGCGTTGGGGGCGCACGAGCCGTCTCACGGATCGTGACTTCCGTGCTGCGTGGGTTATGAGACGGGTTGGCCAGGCTCTCGACGGCGAGATCTGTGTTCTGCGGGTTATGAGGCCGTTCTGGACACCCATAACCCCCTGATCTCGGAAGTCACCATGAGGTCGGTCTGCGAGTCTGCCGATAACCCACCGTTCACGGGAGTCGAGACGGGTACGGATCAGGCGGGCTGGTCCTCGGCGGGTACGAGGGCGGGGAGGTGCTTGACGAGGACAGCCCTGAAGCCGGCGGTCCAGCTGAAACGCCGCCACCGTCGTACGGGCAGCCAGCGCGCCGCCGCGGTCGTACCGCCGACGTCATGGACCACGGGGTCGGTGGGGTCCTGGCACGTGGCGGCATAGATGAGGCGCAGGGCGTGGAAGTCCTCGATCCTGCCGGAGGGCGCGCGGCCGATCCAGTGGTCGGACTGGAGGTCGAGGACCTGGTCGATCTCGGCCACCTGACCTGTCTCCTCGGCGATCTCCCGGATGACCGCCCGCGCGGCGCTCTCGCCTTCGTCGAGGCCGCCACCGGGGAGCCCCCAGAGCCCGGGGACTGCGGTGCGTGACGAGAACTGCGTCGCGAGCAGGCCGCGTGACGAGAGGACGATCGCGTAGGCGGCCACGCGTTGCCGCTGCTCCGGTGCCGTGTGTGGAGGGATGACGAGGCCCGGATCGAGGCCGCGATCCCGCACCGGCAACGTCGTTCCCGGATGGTGGTGGGGAGCGACCTGCACGGTGACGACGATGTTCTCGGCCGGCCCGGCCACGGAGAGGACACGCTGGATGAAGTAGCCCTCGTCCCACAGCGTGGCGTGCGGATCGACGCCGTGACTGACCGGCAGGGTGATCTCCGCCGGCCTCCCGGCGGCGAGGACGCCCACGATCCGCATCCAGCCATCATGACTTGCCCTCCTGCCAACACCAAGTCACGACACGGATTGATCGTCAGACCAGTGTTCCCGAGATTCACGCCCGGGAAGGCTTTTCAGAGGACGGGCCGACCCCGTACAGAGCTTGCCCCGTCTCCCTGATCGACGCTGCGCGGCTCGGTATGCTGACCCCGCCCTCTTCGGGCGGCGGCGAAGGGACCCGGACATGGAGTATCGCGACAGCGCTGACATCTCGGGCGCGTCGGTCAACCAAGCGGGCGGCGCGAGCAGGGGCAGCAGCGGCGGACGCCTGGCCGTGGGCGGCGGCGGCGCGATCATCGTCATGATCCTCGCCCTCATCTTCGGGATCGACCCCTCAGGGCTTCTCGGCGGCAGCACCGGCAGCGGCGACACGCAGGCCGTCAACCCGGTCACGAGCTGCACCAGGGGCTCGGACATCCAGGTGAACCGCGAGTGCCGTTGGAACGCCTACCTCTCCTCCATCGGCCAGTACTGGTCCGGCGCGGTCCCCAAGGTCTACCGCGCCACGTCGATGACGGTCTTCACGAACCAGATCAACACCGGTTGCGGTGCAGCGACCTCGTCGGTCGGCCCGTTCTACTGCCCGGTCGACCAGATCATCTACATCGACACCGCGTACACGGGCACGCTGCTCGCGCAGCTCGGGGCCAAGGGCGGCGACGCGGCGGAGGCCTACATCGTGGCCCACGAGTTCGGCCACCACATCCAGAACCTCCTCGGCACGATGGCGAAGGCTCAGTCCAGCTCCCAGACAGGTGCGGGATCGGCGTCCGTACGTCTCGAGCTCCAGGCCGACTGCTACGCCGGCGTCTGGTTCCGGCACTCGACCGACGACCCGAACGGCGCGATCAAGGCCGTGACCCAGGACGACCTCAACCGCATCATCGACGCCGCGATCTCCGTGGGCGACGACAAGATCCAGAAGGCCCAGACCGGCAGCGTCAACCAGGAGAGCTGGACGCACGGCTCCAGCGCCCAGAGGAAGAACTGGACCTCGATCGGGTTCAAGTCCGGCGACTACACGAAGTGCGACACGTTCAGCGCGACGAACCTCGGCTGACGCGGCCCACCTGAGGACTCAGTGGGGCGTGACGTCCACGCCGTCCAGCGTCATGACGGTCTGCTGACCAGCGATCGTGAAGTACATGCGCGGCTCGGCGGTGTTGTCCTTGGTGTCGACCTCGAGGCTCCAGCCGGCTGGTGGTGACTGCAGGTTCGCCTTCGCACAGATCCGGTCCAGCGACGACGCGACGATCGTCGGCTTGACCAGGGCAGGGTCGAACGGGGCGAGCGTGGTGTCCTCGCGTCGGGTCGCGGTGCGCACGGGCAGCCGCGGCTGCCGTACGGTCCGCACGATCGTGTCGAGCACCGCCACGTCCACGTACATACCGCCCTGGTTGGGGAGGATGCCGAGCGAGTTGATGTACTGCTTCGTCCCCACGACGTCGTTGTACGCCTCCTGGATGCCCGTCAGTGTCGTGAGGTCCACCTGGGAGACCAGGCTGCCGTCCTGGCGGAAGAACACCGTGAGCGACTCGGGGTTCGTGGTGACCGTCATGTAGACCGTGCGGTCGGCGTACTCCACGATCTGCAGCTGCTGCCCGGAGCTCGACTTGGCGAGCGTGGCCGCCGTGTCGAACATGCTCTGGATGTCGGAGAGGTGGAAGTCGCGGGGGTCGAAGATCTTCTGACCGACGTACTGGGTGTCCGAGTCGACGACCCCGATCTTCCCGTTTCGCCACGCCCACGTCGTCGCGGTCATGCCGCTCACGATGCTCAGGCTGGCGTCATGGACTGAGATCTCGACCTTGATCGCGTTGATCGTGCCCGCTGCCTCGATGAGCTCCTTGACGACAGCCGTGGCCTCGCCGGGTTGCAGGAAGTCGCGGACGGGGACCGACGACGAGGGGACAGGTGTGCTGCTCGGCGGAGTCGAGACCGTTGCCGAGCAGCCGGCGAGACCCAACGCACCGGCTGCAGCGCGTAGCAGAGCGCGACGTCCGAGCACCACGACAGGCTAGCGCGAGCACGGCAGACTGGTCCGCGTGGACCTCGACCGACCGGCGCGCCTCGTGGCGCCGGAGCTGCTGGGCGCCGTGCTCACCGTCGACGACGTCGCGATCCGGCTGACGGAGGTGGAGGCGTACGAGGGCGAGGACGATCCCGCCTCGCACGCCTGGCGCGGCATGACACCGCGGAATGCCGTCATGTACGGGAAGGCTGGTCGGCTGTACGTGTACCTCTCGTACGGCATCCACTCGTGCGTCAACGTCGTCTGCGACGTGGAGGGGACAGCGTCTGCCGTGCTGCTGCGGGCGGGTGAGGTCGTGGCCGGCGCTGAGGCTGTACGGACGAGACGCGGCCACGTCCCGTACGCGCGTCTGGCCAGCGGCCCCGGCAACCTCGGCTCGGCGCTCGGCCTCACCGCGACGGACTCCGGCATGGCCCTCGACGGGACGCGCGCGTCGCTGGTCGACGGGCCAGCGTCCGGCATCGTCACCAGCGGCCCTCGCGTCGGGATCAGCCGCGCGGCCGACACCCACTGGAGGTTCTGGCTGGCGGGAGAGCCCAGCGTCAGCGCGTACGTGAGATCGCCGCGCAGCTAGACCCGGGTTGGGCTGGATATGACCGCGATGTCCCCACCTGCCCGAACGAAGACCCGCGTTGTGCAGGTTCTCGGGATGCAACGAGCCGGTATTCCCTGCACAACCTGGGCTTTCGTCCGTAGAGCCTTCGCGTCGAACCGAATAAGCAGCCCAACCCGGGTCTTCACAGCCCCAGGTGGCGGCTGACCCGGCCCACGACAGCGGCAGGGGTCGCCATGATGTCGCGGCCGAGCCACCGTACGAACCGGTTGCCGAGCTCACGCAGCGAGTCCTCGCGCACCTTCTCGGCGACGAGCGTCGTGGGGTCGGCATACTTCACGGCGCCGTCGCACTCGCCGATCAGCCGTTGCTCGCGCCAGTAGAAGTCGGGGTAGTACGTGCCCGTCGACGTCCGGATTGGCACCTGGAGCTCGGGGGTGGGCAGCCCGGCTAGGTGGAAGTACCCGGCGGAGAGAGACTCGGCTGCGGACTCCCGACGAGGGTCGCTCAGCGCGATGTGCGGGGTCAGCGTTGCCGAGCGGCGGTACTGGGCCGCGTCCGTCAACAGCTCCTTGGCGGCTTGGACAAGGCGAGGGTTCGCGTAGTCCTGACGCTTCGACCTGAGGACCATCTGCTCGATGAGGAGCCGTGCCGCGCCGTCGAGGAGGACGAGCGCCGAGGGGAGGGCGAGGTCCGCGGCCAGGTCGATCGCGGTCCGGGACACCGTCGTGACGGCATAGCCTTCGGCGTCTCTGGTGACCTGGCTCGGCGGGAGGACCCCGAGGTGGTGGACGACCGGTCCCCGGCGTGACTTCGCCCCTTCGCCAGTGGGTACCGTCACCTGGGGAGCAGCGTCGTGCCAGGGCGACAACCCGGGGTGGGGCAGAGACCACACGAGAGCCGCCGACGCATGGCTCAGGACCGCCGTGGGATGCACCACCTGTTCTGCCCTGGCCAGGACCAGGTGTCTCACGGCGTCGTCGGACGGCCATGCCGAGGCAGCGATGAAGACGCCGCGTCGAAGTCGTACAAGACGGCCGGACCCCACCTGGGTCGCCAGCATCTGGCGTGTGAGCCCGGATGCCAGCAGCTGTGCGCGTGAGGCCGGCTGGGTGGGGAGGACGCAGGGTGCGGGGGTGCGCATGGCCCAAGCCTGGCCCCCAGGCGAGGAGCGTAGGGGGATCGGCGACCCGTCCTGTGCATAACTCGGAGGGCGGGAAATGGGGGGTGCCTGCAGCTGCGGTCCTCCCGATCCGCCCTAGTGTCAGTCTCATGACCGACGACGACAAGGCGCTGCTCATCGCCTACCTCAACAGCGCGCGGGCTCACGTCCGGGAGGTGCTGGAGGGTGTCTCGGAGGAGGACCGCCGGCGTCCGCTCGTACCGTCGGGGTGGTCGATGGTGGGCGTGGTCCAGCACCTGACGCTCGACGTCGAGAGGTTCTGGTTCCGGGTCGTCATGGCCGGGGAGGACGTGCCCCTGTACACGGGCATGGACGCCTGGCAGGTCCCAGCCGACGTGACGTCGGAACAGGTAGTCGAGACGTACGACCGGGAGTGCTCGATCGCGGACGAGATCATCGGGCGTACGCCGCTGTCCGCGACGCCCGTGCTGTGGCGCGAGGAGTGGGGCCCGCTCGAGGTGGAGAGCCTCCTGGACGTGGTCGTCCACGTCATCAAGGAGACCGCGACGCACGCCGGTCACCTGGACGTGGCACGGGAGCTTCTCGACGGTCACCAGCACCTCGTCATGCCGTGAGCGGAGGCGCCGGACGCTGTTAGGTCCCGGGCCGGCTCATACCGGGTCCGGGACCTGGTTCTTGTGTACTTCAGACAGGAGACGATCCGGGGGACCGACACGCAGGACCGGGGCAAAAGGCAGGTGAACAGATGAGATCTTCCTGCGATCCGGCCTTCGACGTCGCGACTGTCGGGGCCCACGGCTAGTGTGGTGACATGTCGGGAAAGCCGACGGGAATCTCCCGGACCAACGGAGGTCCGGACTCACGGATCGAGGTCACATCATGACGGAGCTCATCGAGTCAGAGACCAAGGACACCACGCTGGTGGTCAGCCGCGCGGTGTCCCATCCCATCAAGTCCGTGTGGACCACACTCCTCAGTCCGGCCGGTATGGAGGCCCTCCTCGGCCAAGGCGGCCAGCTCGGCGACAAGGGTGACTCCTGGCGCGCGGCTGACGGCACGTACGGCGTGACCCGCAGCTTCCACCCGCTCGAGCAGATCCGATTCTCGTGGCACAAGGGCGACGACGCGCCCCGCACGCTCGTCGACGTCCACCTCATCGCGGAGGACGCCGGCACCACCCTCATCGAGATCCGCCACGAGCACGTCGGCACCGATCTCGACCCCACTGAGCTCGAGCAGCACTGGCAGGCGGCCCTCGACCGGATCAGCAACGACGCTCTCTGAGCGATGACGTTCCACAGAGCCCGGCGGCGTTTCGTCGGGCTCTTGTGACACCATCCTGAACCGCCCGCGTCAGGAACGCGTCAAGGTCTGTGCCGCCCCCGTACAGATGCCGCCAAGAGATGCGACATCGGCGCCTTGGCGGCGTTGAGTGGAGTCGTGAGTTATCCGACCTTCCGGACGCCCAAGCGATTGCTCGTCGGGCACCCGATGCGTTCGAACCAGATGGCAGAGACCGAGCTCCGCAAGCTGCTCGCGCTGCCCGTCTACTGCTCTGACCCGATCTCGTCCAACGCGTACGCGACGCAGGAGATCCTCCTCGTGCTCGCCCTCGGCGGCGCCGCCATGGTGTTCGCGACCCCATGGGTCGCGCTCGTGGTCGTCGGCCTGCTGGCGCTCGTGACCCTGAGCTACCGCCAGACCTGTTACGCCTACCCCAACGGCGGCGGTGCGTACGCGGTCAGCAAGGCCAACCTCGGACGCAACGCGTCGCTGATCGCGGCCGCCGCGCTCCTCGTCGACTACGTGATGACCGTCGCCGTGTCCGTTGCCGCGAGCGTGGAGAACCTCACGTCGGCGTTCCCCGTCATGCTCCCGTACACGGTCTGGATCTGCTGCGGCATCATCCTCGCGCTCATGATCATGAACCTTCGCGGGGTACGGGAGTCGGGCACGCTTTTCGCGATCCCCACGTACGGCTTCATCCTGAGCGTCTTCACGATGCTGGGCGTCGGCTTCTACCAGGTGCTCATGGGACACACGCCGGTCGCCGAGTCGGCGCCCATCGGCTTCGCCCACGGCGGCCCGCTCGGTGCCGCGCTGATCATCCTGCTGCTGCGCGCGTTCGCGTCCGGGTGTACGTCGTTGACCGGCGTCGAGGCTGTCAGCAACGGTGTGCCGACGTTCCGCAAGCCCAAGAGCCGGAACGCGTCGACGACGCTGCTCGCGATGGCCGCGCTCAGCATCGCGATGATGATCGGCATCGCCGTCCTCAGCGCGCTCGCGAAGGTCCACATCGCCGAGAACCTCACCGACCTCACGAACGTCCCCGGAGGGTACGAGCAGCGCACCGTCCTCGCCCAGCTCTCGTCGGCGGTCTTCGGGAACAACACGTTCGGCTTCTTCGCCGTCCAGGTGTCCACCGCCCTCATCCTCGCGATGGCGGCCAACACCGCGTTCAACGGCTTCCCGATCCTGGCGTCGATCCTCGCCGAGGACCGGTTCCTCCCCAAGCAGCTCACCCGGCGCGGTGACCGGCTGGTCTTCAGCAACGGCGTGATCATGCTGTCGGGCGTCGCCATGCTGCTGATCGTCGCGTTCGACGGGTCGGTCACACGGCTCATCCAGCTGTACATCCTGGGCGTCTTCGTGTCGTTCACGCTCAGCCAGTCCGGCATGGTCGTCTACTGGCGGCGTCAGGCAGCGGAGCACGGCTGGACGGTCAAGCACTTCGGCTCCTCGATGATCAACGGGATCGGCGCCGGGGCGACGGCGATCGTTCTCGTCATCGTGCTGCTGACCAAGTTCCAGCACGGTGCGTACCTCGTCGTCATCGCCATGCCGGTCCTCGTGATCGCGATGCTCCAGGTCAAGAAGCACTACAAGAGGGTGTCGATCCAGCTCGCCCCGAAGGCGGCCGGCATGGTCCTGCCGAGCCGGATGCACGCTGTCGTCCTCATCAGCCAGGTGAACGAACCGGCTCTGAAGGCACTCGCGTTCGCGAAGGCGATCCGGCCCAGCTCGATCACGGCACTCCACGTGGACACGAACAGGCGGCGCACCGAGAAGCTCATGCATGAGTGGTCCGACCGCGAGATCGCGGTGCCGCTGCGCATCGTCGCCTGCGAGTACCGGGACCTCATCACCCCGGTGATCAACTACCTCGAGCGCATCGAGATCGGCCCGCGTGACGTCGTCCAGGTCTTCATCCCGGAGTACGTCACCGGCCACTGGTGGGAGGCCATCCTCCACAACCAGAGCGCGCTGCGTCTCAAGAGCCGCCTGCTGTACATGCCCGGCGTGATGGTGACCAGCGTCCCGTACCAGCTGCGCTCCGCCGAGCAGTACAGCCTCGACCGGCCCGGCTCGTCAGCGCCGCACATCGACGGGGCCGGCCCCGTTGCCACCACGGTGTTGCCGGGTCCGGACGGTACAGCCCCCAGCTCGCCGACCGACGCCACTGACCACGATGTCGCAGAGGGTGCCAAGGAGGGCTCGCATCTGGCAGTCTCGCATAGGTGAGCGAGCAAGCGGCCGGACAAGTACGTACCAGCGGGCTCGCGACCACCCTGACGCGGCGCCGGCAGTTCTACGGGCTTGTGGTTGCCGCGGTCGCGCCACCGTTGCTCACGGCGGTACTCCTCCTCGGCCGAACGCGTCCTGGGCTCGACACCGTCCTCCTGACGCTCGTCCTCGCCAGCGTCGCCGCCTCCGCCGTCGGAGGGATCCTGCCTGCGGTGCTGGCCACGGTCGTCAGCGGAGGCCTCGCGAACTTCTTCTTCGCCGTCCCGTACGGCACCTTCATCGTCGCGAGCGAGGCTGAAGCCGCCGATCTCGTCATCTTCCTGGCGGTGTCCCTGCTCGTGGGGTTCACCACCGAAGGCACCGCCCGAGGGCGTGCACGCGCCGAGAGGCACCGTCTCGAGGCCACCTGGATCGCGGAGCTGGGCACGCGCACCCCGAACCGCGACTCCGTCGAGCGCATCCTCGCCGAGGCTCTCGAGGTGTACGAGATGCACGAGGCATCCCTCGTACGGGACGGTCGCGTCCTCGCGAGCATCGGTGAGGACCACCAGGGCGACACCATGCTGGAGCTGTCCGCGGGGGAGGGCCTGAGCATGCGGCTCATCGGGCCGGAGCATCTCGGCGACGACCGCCGGTTGCTGGGGTCGTGGGCCATGGCGGTGGGGCAGCTGTGGCGGACCCGTGCGCTCGCCGAGCAGGCCAGGCGTGCCGAGGAGCTGGCCAGGATCGACGACCTCCGCGCCAGCCTGCTCGCCGCGGTGGGCCATGACCTGCGCAACCCCCTCGCGGCCGTGACCGCGGCGGCGTCGACGCTGCGCCAGACCGACATCGAGCTCGCGCCGGAGGACCGCGAGGAGCTTCTCGAGACCATCGTGGAGCACGCCGACCGCCTCAACGACCTGATCGCCAACCTCTTGGACATGAGCCGGATCCAGGCCGGCGCCCTGTCCGTACATCCCGAGCCCACGGTGCTGCTCGAGGTCCTGCGAGGGGTTGTACGACGTGGGGCCGGGCGTCTCGAGCTCGACATCCCCGACGCGCTCCCGCTGGTCGTCGCGGACGCCGGCCTGCTCGAACGGGTGATTGCGAACCTCGTCGACAACGCCGACCGACATGTTCCGGCGGGGGACAAGGTCCTCGTCAGGGCGTACGCCTCGGAGGCTCGCGTCACCGTCGAGGTGGTGGACCACGGGCCCGGCGTGGCGCCGGACCGGATGGGGGAGATCTTCGCCCCGTTCCAGCACTTCGGTGACCGGACGACGACCGGCGTGGGGCTGGGTCTTGCGATCGCACGCGGCTTCACGGAGGCGATGGGCGGTACTCTCGCCGCGTCGGTCACGCCCGGTGGCGGGCTGACGATGACGATCACCCTGGAGGTGGCGCGTGCAGCGGCTGCTCATCGTTGAGGACGAACCCGCGCTGCGTCGTGCGCTGACGATCAACCTGCGCGCCCGGTCGTACGAGGTCGTTCCCGTCGGTGACGGCGCCGCGGCCCTGAGGGCGGCCGCAACCAGTCCGCCCGACCTCGTCGTCGTGGATCTGGGGCTGCCGGACATGGACGGCATCGAGGTGATTGCAGGACTCCGAGGCTGGTCGACGGTGCCGATCATCGTGCTCTCGGCGCGCGACTCGCAGGCGGAGAAGGTGCGGGCGCTCGACGCGGGCGCCGACGACTACGTCACCAAGCCCTTCGGGATGGACGAGTTCGTCGCGCGGGTGCGAGCGGCGTTGCGGCGTGCCGACATCCCGCAGCTCTCCACCGGACCGGTGGTGACGACGCCGGAGTTCACCCTCGACCTGGCCTCCAAGCGTGCCCAGCGTGAGGGTGTCGAGGTCAAGCTGACGCCGACCGAATGGCACCTCGTGGAAGCCCTCGTACGGCACCCCGGGATGTTGGTTGCAGGCACCCAGCTGCTCGCCGAGGTGTGGGGTCCGGGCTTCGAGAAGGAGACGAACTACCTGCGCGTGTACTTCGCGCAGATCCGTCGCAAGCTCGAGGCCGACCCCAGCCAACCGCGACACTTCGTCACCGAGCCCGGTCTGGGCTACCGCTTCGAACCCTGAGGTCGGCTGCAACCGGGTAGGTTCTGCGCGTGATCCGGATCGCCACGTTCAACGCCAACGGCATCCGGGCCGCGATGCGGCGCGGCTTCGGTGACTGGTTGCTCGAGCGGAGCTGCGACGTCGTCGCGATCCAGGAGATGCGCTGCGCCGTCGCGGACGTCCCCGAGATCCCGGGCTACCACCTCACGTACGAGCCTGGCTCCCTCCCCGGTCGCAACGGCGTGGCCGTGCTGTCGAGGATGCAACCACTCGCCGTGCGGACCGGCATCGGACGGAGCGCCTTCGACCACGAGGGGCGCTACCTCGAGGTCGACCTGGACCTCGACGGGTGGCGGCTGACGGTCGCGAGCCTGTACGTGCCGAAAGGTGGTCGTACGGGGGATCCCGACCCGGTCCCGCACGCGCACAAGCTGCGCTTCATGCGAGCGCTGAGGCCGTACCTCGTCGAGACCCGCCGCCGGGCGATTGCATCCGGCCGCGAGTACCTCGTCATGGGCGACGTCAACATCGCCCACACCCGGCTCGACCTTCGGAATGCGACCGCCAACAACAGGGCAGTGGGGTTCCTACCGTCGGAGCGGGAGTGGCTCGGCTCCCTGCTGGGCCCGCGCACGTTGATCGATGTCATGCGTCGCGTACATCCCGGAGTGCAAGGCCCGTACTCCTGGTGGCGGTGGGGGCCGGGGCCTTTCGACAACGACGTGGGGTGGCGGATCGACTACCACCTGGCAACACCGGGTCTGGCGAGGGCCGCGACGACAGCGGTCACGGACCGGGAGCGCGACTATGCCTCGAGGATGTCCGACCATGCCCCGGTGGTTGTCGANNAGGTCAAGTTGGCCAAAGTGAACAGTTGGTGACCAACCTGGACCCCGGCTGGTGAACAGGAGGTGTCATAGGCGACGATCATGATGTGGACATTGCCCCCATGGTCGTGCTCGGAATGGTCATCCTGACGAGCTTGGCATTCGATTTCACGAACGGCTTCCACGACACCGCGAACGCTATGGCGACCTCGATTGCCACCGGTGCGCTCAAGCCGAAGACGGCGGTTGCACTGTCGGCGGTGCTGAACCTCGTCGGAGCCTTCCTCAGTGTTCAGGTCGCGCTGACGGTCACCAACTCGGTCATCAAGATCCAGGACAGCACGGGAGCTCCCGATCCGCAGCTCACCGCCAACGGCGGCAGCGCACTCCTGCTCATCGTGCTCGCGGGACTCGTCGGCGCAATCATCTGGAACCTGCTCACCTGGCTCCTGGGACTGCCTAGCTCCTCGTCACACGCACTGTTCGGCGGCCTCATCGGCGCGACGATCGCAGGCCTCGGGTTCTCGGCCGTGAAGTGGGTCGGCACGGACACGAAGCTCGACGGCGTCGTCGGCAAGGTCATCCTGCCGGCGCTCCTGTCGCCCGTGATTGCATCCGTCGTCGCGATGACGAGCACCTGGGTCATCTACAAGGTCACGAAGAAGGTCACCGAGAAGTTCCGCAACGACGGCTTCCGCTGGGGCCAGATCGGCTCCGCCTCGCTGATCTCTCTGGCCCACGGCATGAACGACGCCCAGAAGACCATGGGCATCATCACCCTGGCCCTGATCGCATCGGGCCAGTGGCACGACCTCCACGCCGTACCGCTGTGGGTCAAGGGGGCCTGTGCCACCGCGATCGCGCTCGGTACGTTCATCGGCGGCTGGCGCATCATCCGTACG
>PMBM01000197.1 GCA_003153855.1 Propionibacteriaceae bacterium | reverse complement strand
ACATTGCCTGGCGGACGGCCGAGGCGGCGAAGATCCTCCTCGATCTCGGCACGCCCTGCCTCATCCACCAGCCGAGCTTTTCGATGCTCAACCGCTGGGTCGAGGAGGGCCTGCTCGACGCCCTCGACGAGGCCGGCGTCGGCTGCATCGCGTTCTCCCCGCTGGCCCAGGGGATGCTGACCTCCAAGTACCTGCACGGCATCCCGGACGGGTCCCGCGCGTCGCAGGGCAAGTCGCTGTCGCCCGACCTGCTGACGGACGAGAACATCGACCACATCCGGGCGCTCAACGAGATCGCCGCCGGACGCCACCAGACGCTCGCACAGCTCGCCATCGCGTGGGTGCTCCGCCGCAACACGGTCACGTCGGCGCTGGTCGGTGCGTCGAGCGTCAGCCAGCTCGAGGACTCCGTCGCCGCGGTGACGAACATCACCTTCACCGACGACGAGCTCGCCGCGATCGACGAGCATGCGACCGACGGCGGCCTCAACCTCTGGGCGGGTCCGAGCAGCATCTGAACCGCCACCGGACGGCCCTCGGTGTCGTTAGGATCGCCAGGGTGAGCGTAGGTCCGAGGGGCATGGCACCGGCGCCGGCGAAGAGTCGCCGAGCGCCGTGGTACGTCTGGGTTCTCGTCGTCCTGTGCATGACATCCGCCGGTCCCGTCATCGGGGGTGGCTACAGCCATCCGCTGCTGGTCGTGGGAGGTGCCGGGGTCTTCGTGCTGAGCATCTTCCTCATCCCGTACCTGGTGAAGCTCGGGCGCCCCGCCGTCGTCGTGGGCGTGGTGCTCGCGGTCTTCGCCGTCGGCATCGCGGTCGCGGACGTGATCGTCACGGGGAGCATGCTCCCCACCCCGGTGGTCTCCCTGGTGGTGGCAGCGATCCTCGGCCTTGCCGTGGCGATCAGCGTCCTGGCGACTCCTCGACTCGGCTGACGACTACCGCCAAGCAAGAGCTGGTCCGCGGGGCGTTCCAGCATGGATGAGCCCAGCCGTGACCCGGCGCTTTGGTTAGATCGGCCCAGGAGGAAGTCGTGGACGTACGGGAGATCGCCGAAGTTCTGGCGCAGGCTCGGCAGTGGCAGGCGGTCGCGACCCCTGCGGCGCAGGTGTCGTACGAGGGCAAGGACCACACGGAGACGGTGACCGCGCAGGTGGATGCCTCCGGCGTCCTGACCTCCGTCACCGTCCGCGACCGCTGGTCCGGCCGCGTGGAGCCCGGAGCCGTGGGTGACGCCATCCGCGAGGCGGCGGCAACCGCGCTCGCGGCGCGGTACGGGTTCCCCCCACCAGCCGCCGGAGCGGCAGCCGTCGACTGGAGCGCAGCGTTCGCCGCGTCGACGGCCACGGTCCCGGTGACCGACGACGACGTGGACCAGGCCCGGACCCAGGTGGCCGACGTCGCGGCCCGGCTGGAGCGGGACTCCGCTCGCCTGTCCGTGGACGACGCCCGCGACCTCTACCTGTCGCAGCTCGACACCCTGTTGTCGACCCCGATCCCGTCGTTCGACGAGGCGACACGTCACGTACTGGTCGGCTCCCCGATGCAGATCGAGCTGGTGTTCGCTCGCTCAGGACTGCTGGTCGGCTGCACCGTCAACGTTCGCTGGGCCGCGAGCCAGAGCGGGAACGCCCTGACCATGCGGATCGGCGATCTTCTCACCGAACACCGAGACGGAAGGCAGGCGTTCTGATGGGCGACTTCAAGGTTGCGTACGAAGGGCTCGTCGCCGAACAGGCGTACGTACGGGACACGGGCGTCGCGCAGGCGTCCGTCTCCCGCGCCATCGCCGGCTTCCCCGGGGCCGTGAAGCAGTGGGGTCCGTGGGACGCGCTCAGGCCACCGATCACCGCCGCCTTCCAGAGCTTGGACGCGACCAACTCGACCGCCACGGCCGGACTCGGTTCCGTGGCGGACCTGCTCCACCAGGTGCAGGTCGCGTACGAGCACACCGAGATCGCCAACACGGTCCATCAGTAGCCGAGGAGACTGAGATGACGACTGCACCCGCCCCCTTGGGCACGATCGACCCCTTCTTCCAGAACGCGGCGAAGGAGGAGGAGCTGATGCAGGTGCGCGACAAGATCCAGGAGTTCTGCAACGCGCTCGATGCCATGAGGCCCCTCGTGCACGACACCTTGGAGGGCATGCTCATCGCGTCCCTGGGCACCGCGGCCCCGCTGGTGACCGCCTGCTGGGCAGCGTTCGACGGCGTCATCCACGTCGCCCCGAAGCTCATCGAGTGGTACAACGACGTGTGCCAGTGGGTGTGGGCTCCTCAGAACCTCCTCGACCTGGCGACCGCGATGCAACCGGCCTACGACAAGGCGACGGAGTGCAAGCAGGCGCTCGTACGCAGTGCCATGCCCGCCGACAAGCTGTGGGAAGGTGTCGCGGTCGACGCGTACTACGCCCACATCGAGAAGCACAACGCGTCGGCAAGCGATGTCGAGGCCTGCGTCAAGTCGATGATGGACGCCATCCGGGACGCGGGGAGCGCGGGCATCATCGCCACCTACGTCGCGCTGGGCGCCCTGGTTGCGGCGTTGCTCGCCCTGATCAGCGGCCTCGTGGCCCTCATCCCGCCCGCCACACCTGCCGGTGCCGGACTCATCATCGCGGGGATCGGCGGGTTCGCGGCCATCATCGCCGCGCTGGGCGCGTTCGCCCAGTCCCAGGTCGGCACGGTCACCGCGATGCAGTCGAAGCTCGACGGCACGCTGCGGAGCAACAACTTCCCGGGGGGCACGTGGCCGAGGGCCGAGTCGAAGGCACTGGTCACCGCGGTCGAGAGCGTCGGCGGCTGGAGCTACTGAGCGAGCAGTACAGCGTGCTGCGGAACCCGCTCAGCGGATCTCGGACGGCTCAGGCTCGTTGATCGCCACGGCGCTGTTGAAGTCGCCGTACGTGACGGTGACGGCCGTCGTCGTCGAGGCTATGCCGCCGCTCGTCAGGCTGTACGACACCTGGCGGAGCAGGTCGGTCGAGTCGAGCCACAGGTCGACGGTCGTGGTTCCGGTGGCCGTGGGCGCGAAGACGCTCGCGTCGACAAGGGCGCGCCAGTGCTCGACGCTCAGCCCGTTGACGAGGGAAGGCCCGACATCGGTGAAGCCACGTACGGAGGAGCCGATGAGTCCGACGAGGGTCGGGAGGTCAGGCCGTACGGTGGCCAGGCCGAGCCGCGCGACCGACGAGGAGACAGACGACAGCCCGTACTTCCCGATGCCCGCCTTCGTGTACAGCTTGTCGCCGATCGTGATGATCGTCAGCGGCTGACCGTTCTGCGTGCCGTCGAGGCGGCAGCGAGGGGTGGTCGAGTCGCTCACGTCGTACGCGCCGTTGTACCTCAGCGTCAGGTCGCCCGTGATCATGCCCGTCTTGATGACGAGGACGAACGTGCCGGTGGGCACAGTCTGGGCGGCAGCGACGACGCGGTTCTTGAAGCCGTTGACGTCCAAGGGTGCAGCCGAAGCCGGCGCGCTCGGGGCGATGGCCACCACGGAAGGCGTCACATCGGCCGTCGGAGGGGTCTGGCCCGCGTCGACGGGCATACATCCGGTCAGGACGCAGAGCACGCCGAGACCGGCACCCAGCCTCCATCGAAACGACACCCGTCCATTGAAAGGTCTTAATCGTCAAGAGAAGGTTACTGGAGGCTAAGAGATGGCCCATAAAGATTCTCAGGTTGGTACGAAACGGCTTGTCCGAGCCTCAGAGGCCGGAATCCGAGCACCCACCTGCCATCCACGATGAGTCACGTCGGGGGTACTTGTCCACAAGCCGCCCGACACGCGAGGCATCGGCATACTGTCAGAAACGTGAACACTGCAGATTTCACCTCTGACCAAGACGGCATGAAGATCGCCTCCTACGAGTGGCCGACCGAGGTCGAGCCCGTACGCGGAGTCGTACAGATCTCCCACGGTCTCGCGGAACACTCCCTGCGCTACGGACGGCTGGCGGAGGCGCTGAACGCCGCCGGGTACCACGTCGGATCCACGGACCACCGCGGGCACGGGAAGACCATCGTGGAGACGCCCGGCGACCTCGGCAGGGCGGGCTTCCCCGGCCTCTGGAAGGACATGGCCCAGTACGGCACGATCCTGCGTGCGGCTCACCCTGGCCTCCCCCTGTACCTCGTCGGCCACTCCATGGGGTCCTTCGCGTCCCAGAACCTGCTGCTCGAGAGCTCGGACGAGTACGACGGCGTGGTGCTGACCGGCACGACCGCCGTCGACGTCATGGCCGCCAACATGGCCGCCGCCCCCGCCCCCGCCGGCGACCTCAGCGCCTTCAACGCCGGCTTCGAGCAGAGGACGGGGTACGAGTGGCTGTCGCGCGACGAGGCAGAGGTCGACAAGTACGTCGCGGACCCGCTGTGCGGCTTCGCCCTGCCGGCGGCCACCACGCCCGCGCTCTTCGTGAACGGAGATCTCCTGGCGACCCCCACCAGCGTCCGTCACGACCTCCCGCTGCTCATCGTCTCGGGGTCCGACGACCCGCTCGCCGGAGGCGGGCAGCTCACCGAGCTCGTGGGCAAGCGCTACAGGGACGCCGGCGTGACCGACGTCACCGTCAAGGTCTACCCGGGCGCCCGCCACGAGGTCTTCAACGAGACCAACCGCGACGAGGTCACCGCGTACGTCATCTCGTGGCTCGAGGCCCACTAGCCATGCGCTCGTGAATCTGGGCTTGCGGGGCCGACAAGCGTGCTTGGATCAGCCATGACCAAGCGCACAGCGCTCGCGGGGGGCGTGGTCGGGGGGCTCGCGGTGGTGGAGTTCACCTCCGGCGTGATCCAGGGCTACTACACCCCTCTGTTCAGCGACATCGCCCGCAAGCTCGCGATCCACGACGCGGACATCAACTGGCTGGAGGCCGTACAGCTCCTGCTGTCCGCCATCGTCGTACCGCTCCTGGCGCGCCTCGGTGACATGTACGGGCATCGGCGCGTCCTGCTCGGCACGCTGATCCTCACCGGTGCGTCGGCGTGGGGAGTCGCCGTGGCGCCGAGCTTCCCGCTGTTCCTCACGCTGTGGGCGCTGATGGGGTTCTACGTGGTGTGGCTGCCGCTCAACGTCGCCATCATCTACGCGCGGGCGCGCCGCCTGCCGGACACGGCCGCGCTCACCCGCCGAGCGTCGGGCGTCATCGTCGTCGCCCTCGAGGCCGGCGCGATCTCCGGCGCTCTCGCCGCCGGCCAGCTCGGCGTCGCGTTCAAGGACCACCTCTGGATCGTCCTGGCGGTACCGGCCGCGCTCATCACCCTCGCGTTCGTCGTCGTGTGGCGCTTCGTCGAGGACCCGGGCGAGCGCTCGGGCGGCCGCATCGACACCCGCGGCGCCGTCGTGCTGTCGCTCGGTCTCCTCGCNNACCATCGTGTTCTTCGTCTGGATGGAGCGCCGTACGGACTCGCCGCTGGTCGACATCCACCTCGTCACCCAGCCCACGCTCTGGCCCGTCTTCCTCACCTCGGCGCTCATCGGCGTCAGCCTGCTCGGTGCCCAGGGCGCGTTGTCCACGTTCGTCCGTACAGACCGCGCCCTGTACGGCTACGGGCTGAGCCTGACCTCGGCCACCGCCTCGTACCTCATCGGTGGTTACGTCCTCAGCCTCCTCGTCGGTGCCGCCACGTTCGCGAGGATCAGTGCGTCGTTCACGCCGCGGCTCGTGCTCGTGGGCGCGACCGGGATGATCGGCGCCGGCTACCTGGGGCTCGTCCTCCTGCACGCCAACATGGTCGAGGTCACCACGTGCATGGTCATCGCCGGACTCGGCTCCGGCGCTCTGGTTGCGGCTCTTCCCGCAGCCGCTGCATCGGCCGCTCCGATCGGGGAGACGGCGATGGCGACCGGACTGACGAACATGACCAAGACCGTCGGCGGCTCGTTCGCGAGCGCGGCGTTCGCGATCGCGCTGGTCCAGGGCGTCACGTCCGGGACAGCGGCGCCGATGTCCGGCTACATCACGGTGTGGCTGATCTGCAGCGGGACGGCGGTCGTCGCGCTCATCACGCTCCTGACCGTGCCGAAGGTCGCGTTCACCACGTCCCCCGACTCCCATGCGCTTCCCGAGGAAGAGATCACAGCATGACCCACGACGCACCCACCCTCGCCGGGCGGCTGTCGCAGCTCGTACAGGTCCCGACGGTGACGCCGCTCGACGGCGGCCCGCTGACCACGTCGACCGCACAGGTCTTCGACGACTTCCACGCGCTGCTGCGCGAGCTCTATCCGACGGTGTTCGCCGCCGCCGAGGTCACGCCGGTCGGCCGGGCGGGGCTTCTGCTACGGCTCGGGGGGACCGGTGACGGCAGGGGTGTGACCGCGCTCGGTCCCGTACTGCTCATGGCCCACCAGGACGTCGTCCCGGCACCGGCCGAAGGGTGGGAGGCCGCGGGCTGGAGCCATCCGCCGTTCGCCGGGGTGGTCGAGGATGGCGAGGACGGGCTGACCGTGTACGGACGGGGGACGCTCGACGACAAGGGCGCGCTGCTCGTCCTGCTCGAGGCCGTCGAAGATCTCCTCGCCAGCGGCTGGACGCCCAACCAGGACCTGTACGTCGAGCTCGGCGGCGACGAGGAGTCCGACGGCCCGTCGGCGGTTGCCGCTATCGCTGAGCTCGAGCGCAGAGGCGTGAAGCCCGTGCTCGTGGTCGACGAGGGCGGCGCAGTCACGACGGGGCTCGTGCCCGGCCTCACCAAGCAGGTCGCTGTTGTCGGCGTCGCCGAGAAGGGTGTGGTGAACCTCGAGGTCAGCGTCTCGGCCGACCCGCGCAAGCCCGCGCACTCGTCCACGCCTCCGCGGCGCAGCCCGACCGCCGGCCTNNGCCCGTGCTCGCGAAGGTGTTCCCCTACGTGGGCGCGGAGATGGCGGCGATGGTCCGTACGACGACGGCCGCGACGATGCTCACCGGCTCGGCGGCGCCGAACGTGCTCGCCGCAAAGGCCTCGGCCATCGTCAACATGCGCGTCGCCACGTCGAGCACCCTCGCCGAGGCGATCCATCACGTCGAGAAGGTCGTCACGCGCGCGGTGGGTTCGGCACTGGCCGTGGACGTACGGGTCCTCGAGGGCCACGAGCCGACTCCGGTGTCACCCTTCGACGAGCGCTGGGACGCGATCCGGACGGCTGTGGCCGCCTCGTATCCGGGCGCCCTCACGGTCCCGTACACGATGCTCGGCGCCAGCGACGCCCGTCACGCCGCCCGCATCGCACCGGCCGTCTACCGCTTCTCCCCCCTGTACATGTCCTCCGCCCAGCGCGCCTCGGTGCACGGCGTCGACGAGCGCGTGACCGCCGACTCCCTGGTCAAGGGCGTCCGCTTCTACCGCGTTCTGCTTTCTGGGATCGCCTGAGGGGTTTGCCATCCTCGCCTAGATTGACGAAATGACCGCCACACCCCTGGTCGAGGTCCGTGACGTCCGCAAGGCGTTCGGAACCTTCGAAGCACTGCGCGGAGTCGACCTGGACATCGCTCGCGGCGAGAAGGTCGCGCTCGTCGGTGCTTCGGGCTCGGGCAAGTCGACCCTGTGCCGCTGCATCAACCGCCTCGAGACGATCACCAGCGGAACGATCACGTTCGACGGCCAGCCGCTCCCGCAGGAGGGCAAGGCTCTCGCCGAGCTGCGCGCGCAGGTGGGCATGGTCTTCCAGGCGTTCAACCTGTTCCCGCACTTCACGGCGCTGGAGAACGTCACGCTCGCGCCCATGCGCGTACGGAAGGTCGCCAAGGCCGATGCGGATGCCGAGGCTCGTGAGCTGCTCGCCCGCGTGGGCCTCTCGGACAAGGCCGACAACTACCCGGCCGAGCTGTCCGGTGGCCAGCAGCAGCGGGTTGCGATCGCCCGAGCGCTCGCCATGCACCCGCAGCTCATGCTCTTCGACGANNGGCATGACGATGCTCGTCGTCACCCACGAGATGGGCTTCGCCCGCCACGCCTGTGACCGGGTCTGCTTCATGGACGCCGGACAGATCGTCGAGCAGAACAGCCCGGCAGAGTTCTTCGACACCCCCCAGACGGATCGAGCCAAGGACTTCCTGTCCAAGCTCCTCCATCACTGAAAGGACAGATCTGATGTACACCTTCAACCGTCGCGGCCTCCTCTACGTGGCCGCGGGATCCAGCGCCGCCATCGCGCTCGCCGCATGCTCCTCCGGTGCTCCTCCGACCACCACAGGCACCGGCAGCGCGTCAGGCTCCACGAACGCCAACCGGCAGATCTCACAGGACGCGTACGACGCCGTCATCAAGGGCGGCCCGGTCGCTGACGACGCCACGGTGTCCGCCAGCCCCTGGGCCACCAAGATCAAGGGCGCAGGCTTCATCAAGCGGGGTGGTACGACGACGGGAGCGATCTTCTCGCTCAAGGACCCCACCACCGGCCGCGTCGCCGGCTTCGACGCCGGGATCGGCGACCTGCTCGCGCACTACATCACGGGCGGTACGGACGTGAGCAAGCTCACCCAGGTCGCGCAGACCACCGTCGACACCCGCGAGACGATGCTGCAGAACAACACGGTCGACATCGTCGTGGCGACGTACTCGATCACGACCGCTCGCGCCCAGAAGATCTCGTTCGCCGGTCCGTACTACTCATCGGGCGACTCGATCCAGGTGAAGGCTGACAACACGACGATCAAGTCGGTCACGGACCTGGCCGGCAAGAAGCTCGTGACCGAGTCGAACTCGACGGCGATCACCGCGATCCAGAAGTTCGTGCCGGGCAACACGCCCACGCTGTTCGCCGACAACGACTCGTGCGTGGCGGCCGTACAGCAGGGCCGCGCCGATGCGTACGTGCTCGACGAGTCGATCCTGCTCGGCAACGCGGTCAAGAACACCGACCTCAAGGTCGTCGGCACCCCGTTCACGACCGATCCGTACGGGGTCGGCGTCAACAAGGACGACCCAGCCGTCAAGGCGTTCGTCAATGCGTTCCTGCAGAAGATCATCGACTCGGGCGACTGGCTCAAGCTGTGGAAGGCGACCGTCGGCGTGTACGTCGAGGCCGCCCCGACCGCCCCGAAGATCGGCTCCGTCCCGGGAAGCTAGCAACGCTCATGGACTCCATCGGGGGCATGCTCCGGGACAACGCGGCGTTCCTGCTGAACGGCGTGCTGACGACCGTGGGTCTGACGATCCTCGGCTTCGTCGGCGCGCTGCTCATCGGCACGGTCGTCGCGGTGTTCCGGGTCAGCCCGATCACGCCCCTGCGCGTGGTCGGGACGGTCTACGTGGAGTTCTTCCGCAACGTGCCGCTCCTGACGCTGCTCATCCTCATCGTGTTCGGCCTCCCGGACATCGGGCTGCTGTTCCCGCTGTTCTGGTGCGGCGTGCTTGGCCTGGTGCTGGCGGGGTCGGCGTTCATCTGCGAGACCGTACGGTCGGGGATCAACACGATCAGCGTCGGCCAGTCGGAGGCGGCGCGAGCGTTGGGGATGTCGTTCGGTACGCAGCTGCGGCTGATCATCCTCCCGCAGGCGTTCCGCACGATGGTGCAGCCGCTGGTCAACAACTTCATCGGCATCCTCATCGGCTCGTCGCTGGCTGCGGCGGTGGGCGTCTCCGACATCACCAACGTCACGCAGCAGCTCAACATCCGGTACGCCGAGGCGGTCGTGCTGTTCCTGCTGTCCGGCGCGGTCTACCTCGTGTTCGCGCTCGGTGCGGGCGGGGTCGGGTCATGGCTCGAGCGACTGGTGTCGCAGTCGCGGATCGGGAGTGCCCGCTGATGGCCACCGACACCGCAACCCGCGTGCTGTTCGACGAGCCCGGACCCCGGGGCCGGGCGACGATCCGCATCGCCACGATCGTGGCGGCGGTCATCGTCGTGCTGCTTGTCGCGGGAGCGGTCTGGCAGTTCGCGGTCCACGGCCAGCTCGCGGCGTACAAGTGGCAGTTCTTCACCTACACGGCCATCATCCAGACGCTCGTCGTCGAGGGCATCGGCAACACGTTCCTCGCCACGGCCGTAGCCGCGGTGGTCGCGTTCCCGTTCGGGCTCGTGCTGGCGCTCGGCCGCCTGTCGCGGCGCCGGGTACTGTCGCGGGTCAGCACCGCGTGGATCGAGTTCTTCCGGTCGATGCCGATGATCCTCGTCGTGTACGCGTTCCTGCTTGCCCTGCCTCGATCAGGCCTGGTGCTTCCCGTGTTCTGGATGCTGGTCGTGCCGATGATCCTGGTCTCCAGCGCCTCGACGGCCGAGGTCTTCCGGGCGGGGATCAAGGCGGTCGACAAGGGGCAATGGGAGGCGGCGCAGTCGCTCGGCTTGAGCCCTGGCCTCGTGCTCACCACGATCGTGCTGCCGCAGGCGTTCCGGATCGTGCTGCCGAACCTGCTCACCGGACTCGTGTCGCTGCTCAAGGACTCGACGCTCGGCTACGTCGTCAGCTACGGCGAGCTCATGCAGCAGGGCAAGGAGCTCGTCGCGTACTACCACTACATGATCCAGACCTACCTGGTGATCGCGCTCATCTACGTACTCATCAACTGGCTGCTGACGCGCCTCGCGTCGTGGCTGCAGGCGAGGACGGGTACGCGCAAGACGGCCGCGGCGCCCGTAGCGGTCGACCTCGAGCCGGCGCAGTAAGGGGATCTCGGAATGTGTCGACTGCTGGGTGTGGTGGCGTCGGATCATGCGGCGCTGCGCGGTGTCCTCGACTCGTCGGAGGGTTTCTGCGAGCTCTCGCACAAGCACAAGGACGGCTGGGGAGTCGCCTGGTACGACCCGGAGGGCGACCTGGCTATCGTCAAGGGTGAGCTGCCGGCGTGGTCCGATCCCGCGTACGAGCCGTCGCTGGCCGCGGTCGAGAGGGACATCGCCATGGTCCACTTGCGGCGCGCCTCGGTGGGCATTCCCGTCGAGCTGCGCAACTGCCACCCGTTCGGCGAGGGCACCGTCGCGTTCGAGCACAACGGGCAGTTCGACGTGACGGAGCGCATGCGTGCGTACTACGCGGAGAACGGGCTGCGGCCCCTGGGCGGCACCACGGACTCGGAGCTGTATTTCGGGCTGGTGCTGGACTTCTTCAGCCGTACGGGCTCGTGGCCGGACGCCATCGTCGAGGCGGCCGCATTCGTCACGCGCGACCTCTGGGTCGACGACCCGGCCGACAACCCCAACGCCCTCAACTGCCTGCTGATGACGCCCGATGCCTTGTACGGGTACAGCCAGTGGGAGCCGTCGAAGATCCAGCCGGACTCCGGACCCGACGCGTACGTGCTCAGGCTCGCCCAGCGCCCCGACTCGGTGGTGGTCACGTCGACGCACTGGGCGGTCGATGCCGCGGTGCCGCTCCCGGAGCGTGCGGTGGTGGAGGTCGCACGCGACTCACTCGAGGTCACCGTTCACGACCCGGCCCCGCTCGGCGGCCGCGGGACCGACTGATTCGACCAGAGTTGTCGGGTACCAACGCGGGTTCGGAGGTCCTCGCGCGCCAAACCGACGTTCTTCGGCTCATGAAGCCTTCGAAGGGCCCTATAACCCGAACAACTTCGGTTTGCCTGA
Source organism: Propionibacteriaceae bacterium (assembly GCA_003153855.1). Taxonomy (GTDB): domain Bacteria; phylum Actinomycetota; class Actinomycetes; order Propionibacteriales; family Propionibacteriaceae; genus Fen-668. The sequence goes on along the minus strand of PMBM01000197.1, from coordinate 13,822 downwards.
TCTGACAGTCCGCAGCCCCGGGATAAGCCAGACACGTTTGGTCTGCACGCAGGTGAAGTCACTACCGTTGGACGCATGACCGTGAACGATCCAACTATCGCCGCCGAAGAAGGCGTCGTCCCGGAGATCAGCTACGAGGCGCAGAGGTATCCGGCGCGTCCCAAGAAGCTGCGACCGCGGGCGAAGCGGCGGTTGATGGAGCAGGTCGTACCACCGCCACCGTTCGCTGCCGACGCTCGCAACCCTGCGTACGTGACGTGGCTGCTCGAGCAGTCGATGCTCATCGACGCGAAGATGATGGCGCGCCAGCTGGCCGGCAACCACCTCATGTGGTCGAACTCGTACGCGGAGCCGAACCCGCGCTCGGCCGTACAGAAGACGTCGGTCTGGTACACCGCGTACCCCCTGTCGCACATCACCGGCCGGGGCACCACGTTCCTCGCGTCGCTGGGGTCCGAGGAGCTGTGGGAGGCGTTCGAGAAGATCGGCATCGACGGTCTCCACACCGGCCCGCTGAAGCTCGCCGGCGGCATCACCGGCTGGGACCACACGCCCAGCATCGACGGCCACTTCGACCGGATCAGCATGGCGATCGACCCGCTGTTCGGCACCGACGACGAGTTCCGCATGCTCACCGAGGTCGCACACGTCCATGGCGGCACCATCATCGACGACATCGTGCCTGGTCACACCGGAAAGGGCGCCGACTTCCGGCTCGCGGAGATGGCGTTCCGCGACTTCCCCGGGCTGTACCACATGGTCGACATCCCGGAAGAGGCCTGGAACCTGCTCCCCGCCGTACCGGACGGAGCCGACTCCGCGAACCTCGACTCGGCGACCGAGGCGGCCCTCGCCGAGGCGGGCTACATCATCGGCGCGCTCCAGCGGGTCATCTTCTACGAGCCCGGTCAGAAGGAGACGAACTGGTCGGCGACCCGGGTCGTCCACGACGTCGAGGGCCACCCGCACCGCTGGGTGTACCTCCACTACTTCAAGGACGGCCAGCCGTCCCTCAACTGGCTCGACCCGACGTTCGCCGGCATGCGCCTCGTGATGGGCGACGCACTCCACTCGCTGCTGGACCTGGGCTCCGGCGGTCTCCGGCTCGACGCGAACGGCTTCCTCGGCATCGAGAAGACCGCCGACGCGCCCGCGTGGTCCGAGGGGCACCCCCTGTCGCAGGCCGCGAACCAGCTCATCGGCTCGATGGTCCGCAAGGTGGGCGGCTTCACCTTCCAGGAGCTCAACCTCTCGATCGACGACATCGCCGAGACCGGCGAGATCGGCCCCGACCTGAGCTACGACTTCATCACCAGACCCGCCGCCCAGTACGCCATGGCGACCGGCGACACGGAGTTCCTGCGGCTGATGCTCAACTCCGCGATCGCCGCGGGCATCGACCAGAGCTCGCTCGTCCATGCGCTGCAGAACCACGACGAGCTGACGTACGAGCTGGTCCACTTCGAGACACGGCACCGCGACGACACGTACTTCCTCGGCGGCGTGGAGATGACCGGCCACGAGCTGGCGGCGATCGTACGGGGGACGCTGCGCGAGACGATCACGGGCGAGGCCGCTCCGTACAACCTGCCCTTCGTCCAGAACGGCATCGCCTGTACGACCGCGTCCGTCGTCGCGGCCAGCCTCGGCATCAGCGACCTGTCGACGTTGTCGCTGGCAGACGTCGAGAAGATCACGTCCGCGCACCTGCTGCTCGCTGCATACAACGCGTGGCAGCCCGGTGTCTTCGCCCTGTCGGGCTGGGACCTCACGGGCGCGCTGCCGCTGGATCCGTCGGAGGTGAAGTCCCTTGTCGCCACGGGGGACACGCGCTGGATCGAGCGCGGCGCCTACGACCTGCTCGGCTACGCGAACGAGTCCACGAGCTCTGCCGCGGGGATGCCCAGGGCCAGGTGCCTGTACGGGCCGCTGCCCGACCAGCTCGAGGACCCGACCTCGTTCGCGTCACGGCTGTCGGAGGTGCTGACCGTACGAAGCGTGCACGGTTTGGCGACCGGCTCGCTGGTGTCCGTACCGGAGGTGTCCGCGAAGAGCCTGCTGGTCATGGTCAACCGGCTCGAGTCCGGCCGTACGCAGGTCACGGTCTGCAACTTCGGCGGCGAGGACCTGTCCGCGCGCGTCCAAGCCGACCAGATCCCCGCCGGCGTCGTCGTGGACCTCAGGACCGGCGACGAGCTGGACACGGTCGACGACCTCGGTGGCTTCACCATCCCCATGGGCGCGTACGAGGCGAAAGCCGTCGTGATCATTACGGCGTGATGCCCGCCCGTCGCGGCTTCCGCACAACCTTTCGAGCGCCCGCACAACCACTGCGACCAGGTTTTCGAACCACAAGGGTTGTGCGCGTGCTCAGAGGGGCTCGAACCCACCCGCGTAGTCGCGGACGCGGTCCGCCACCCTGCGCATCGTGGTGATCGAGCGTGTCGTGACGGGGGCGTCGACGAGCGAGACGACGAACGGGTTGGCGCTCGTCGGACGGGTGTCCGGCCTGTGCTGGGTGATGGCGCGGCGGTGGTCGAGGGAGATCACGATGAGGCCGTCATCGCTCTCTATCGGGGTGGGGAGGTCGAAGCCGGGGTCCTTGTCGTACAGCACGACCTCCCCGTCACCGAGCCCGCGGAGCTGCCGGTCGAGGGTCATCAGCGCTGCTCCGGATCGTACGGTCACCATGTCCCGATAGCCGCACATGGGCGTCAGCAGCTTCGCCACGCGGCGCACGAGCGTGGGTCCGGTGGGGTGGTAGTAGACGACGGTCCCGTTCGTACCGACATGGCTCGGCGAACGCGCGCCCGCCTCGACGAACGCCTCGAGCAGCTGGGCGGAGGTGGGGCTGTGGCTGCGCGCCTGGCCGAGGTTGAGGTTGCGGAAGAACGCGACGCGGATCTCGCGCAGCGTGACGGGTCCCTCGCCTCGTACGGACCGACCGGCAGCCACGGCACGAGCCAATCACACGCCGACGACATCTGCCCTGGTTCGGACCGACCTGCCACTATTGCCGAATGACGCGCACCCCCGCCCGCTGGGCCGGCTTCGTGGAGTGGCTGCGCCGGCCGCTGATCCTGCTCCTGGTCATCAGCGCGGTCGGCCTCGGCCTTGCGACCCTGCTCGGGTGGGCCTTCGGGGAGGTGTACGAGGCGGTCACCGAGAACAACGGGATCGCAGGCTTCGACCAGCCGGTGCTCGACGCGATGGTCGCGAGCCGAACTCCCGCGGTCACCCTGTTCGTCAACGGGTTCACCCAGACCGGCGGCCCGATCGGGATGCCGATCATCGCGGTCGTCGTGACGGTGATCCTCATGCGCGTCTCGAAAGCCGTCCGCCCGCTCATCCTGACCCTGGTGGCTGCAGGCGGCTCGCTCGCCATGACGCTGGCCATCAAGGGGCTGGTCGGCCGGAGCCGGCCACCGCTGGCCGAAGCGGTCCCCCCGTTCGAGTCGTCGGCCAGCTTCCCGTCGGGGCACACGCTGAACGCGATCGTCATCACGGGGATCCTCGTCTACAGCACGCTGCTCGTCGTCCGTACGAACCGTGCGCGCTGGTGGACCGTCATCGGGGGCGGCACGTACGCGATCGCCATCGGCCTGAGCCGCGTCTACCTCGGCCACCACTGGCTGAGCGACGTCGTCGGCGCGTGGCTGCTGGGACTCGCCTGGCTGGCCGTCGTGATCGTCGCGCATCGGCTGGCGCACGCGTACGCGACCCGTACGCGTCGGACCGAGGACCCCGCTATCGCCGGCCCGTCCGCACTTTCGAAGGATCCGGTAGCGCAGGATCCTGGCGCGTGAACGCCCACTCGGGGTCGGTCAGCATGCGAGCCCCGGAGAGTCCCGCGATCATCGCGATGACGACGAGCACGGTCGAGACGCCCGACTCGATGGCGCTCGTGACGTCGGCGCGGTCGAAGTAGATCAGCGTGCGCAGCGCGGACGACCCCGGGATCGAGACGAGCAGGGTCGGCACGGTCATGATGATCTTCGTCATCGAGAACCACCGCGCCGCCACGGCGCACAACAGCCCGAAGATCACGCAGGCGACGAACGTCGCGACGTGAGCCTTGACGCCGTGGTCGAGCATGACCAGCCGAGGCACGTTGCCGAGCACGGCGACGGCGCCGGCCGCCAGCGCCGTGCGGAACGGCACGTTGAACATCGTCGCCCACCCGAACACTGCGAAGAAGCTCGCTGCGACCCGGGCTGTCCAGATGAGCGCCGACGAGCCCGTGAGCGGCGCGACCGGGTCGGGGGAGACGCCCGCGACCACGGCGACGAGCCAGACGCCGATGGCGATGGCGAGGATCACCATGAACGCGTACGTGAGGCGTGGCAGGCCGACGTCGAGATCGATGCGGGTGAGGTCCAACCCTGCGGTGACAAGGGGGAATCCAGGGATGAGGAAGATCGACGCGCAGATGAAGCCAGCCGCGAAGCGCGGGCTGGGTGAGCCGAGGACCGCGGTCAGGATGGTCGCGAAGCCCACGTACGCGGCCGAGGCGATCGCTGCCGACGTCGTGACCACGGCAAGCGTGTTGAGCTGGAGCCGTGAGAAGACGCGATGCAGTGCGTACGCGATCGCCGAGGCGGGAAGTACCGCCGCCACCTCCCGTACACCCCCGTTCGACAGCACGGCGATCGAGGCGCAGGCGAGAGCGACGAGGATCACGAGCACCCAGGCCGGGTAGCGCCGCGGCGTGCGTTCGATGGCGTCGAGGCGCTCCTCCACGTCGGCGACGGTGGCCCGTGCGGGGAGGTCGTGCGCGAAGGTCTGCAGCATCGAGATCCGGTCGGCGTTGACGCTGGGGCGAGTCTCGGCGACCTGCGTACGGAAGATGCCGCGACGCCCGACCGTCAGCACGATGTTGGTGAACGTGACCTGGGCGTGGAGCTGCTCGACGCCGACCGTGCTCGCGACCGCGCCCATCACCTCGCGCACCCGCAGCCCGCTCGTCCCGGCACCGAGCATGAGCGTCCCGGCCCGCAGGACCACGTGCGAGCGGCGGATCAGGTGAAGCGGCTCGAGCCTGTCTTCGTACTCGTGCTCGTCGACCTCGTGCTCATCCACCATGCGAACCACGCTACTGGTGGTCGGTGACGCCGAGGTTGCGGGTCCGGCGTAGCGACTGAACGCGGAATGGGGCGGTCTCTGCCGGGACAGCAGCCAGGTGCGGGCCCAACGGGCGATCGACACCGCCGAAACCACGCGTCAGCGCGGTGTCCCCGTGGCCGGGTCGCGGTCGGTGAGGCAGTAGATCCGGCCCACGGGGTCGCGCATCACGGTCCACTGGCGATGTACGGAGACGACCTCGCCGCCCGCCCGTACATGTCGCTCCGTCTCGGCGGCCCGGTCCTCGGTGGCGAAGTCCACGTGAGCCGACGCGGGCGTGTCGTCGTCGCGGCGCTGGAGCAGGATCCGTACGGGCATCTCGGCCGGTCTCCGCAACGAGACGAACTCGTCGTCGTCGCTGATCTCGGAGGCGACCCAGCCGGTGAGGTCCCGCCAGAAGGCGACCTCGGCAGCGAACTGCGCCGGGGGGATGTCGAGGCAGGCCTGATCCGCGAGGGCATCCACGTGCCGATCGACCGCCCCGGTCTCGCCGACCGTCGCGCAGAACACGATCCCCGCGGGCGACCGAAGCGCGACGACGTCGTGGTAGGTGGCCTGTACCGTCGCGCCAAGAGCGCACGCGTGGCTCACGAACGCGTCCCGATCGTCGCTGTCGACGTCGAGGTGGACGCCCCCGGGTCCCTCGTCGACCGCCTGCACCTTGAGCCACGCGTCCCCGTGGGCGGGCAGAAGGGTCGCGAAATGCGCGTGCTTACCGCGTACGGCCGAGACAGTCGACCGCGTGACGTCGGCCCAGTACGACCACGACCTGGCTGCGTCAGGCGAGGGCGTGTCGAGGAACAGGTACATCCAGCGGATCTGCATGGGGCGATTGTGCCGTCGGAGCTACTCGTGCGCCTCCGAGTTCCGAATCGGACAGTTACTGGACAGTTCGTGCGACTCAGCCGAGCGGTCGCGTCGGCGGCAATAGTCTCCGTCTGGTGGTGGTTCCCGTCCTCGGGTTTCGGCTTATCCCCAAGCTGGGGCTCGTGGTCTTCCAGACGAAGACCGGGGCGGGAACCACCCCGATGCACGTCCGGGACCAGTCGTCTGACGGGCTCCGGCCAACGCCGCGAGGTGCGTGCCCGGGGCACGCCAACCGTCAGAGAACGTCGAACTCGGTCCACTAGGTCGCGAGGCCCGGCCTCAGCGTCACCTGGCGCGGACCTGACCTCGGGCTGTAGCTCATGACCTCATCGGGGACCCGCAGCGGGTCCATGTGCAGCCAGGAGCCGACGAGCTCCGGGTCGACATCCTCGCTGATCGCGGCCGCCAGCTCGTCGAGCATCTCCTTGTCGGTCTCCGAGAGCGGACCGGTCAGCAGCCCGTACTCGTCCCACAGGATCATCTCGCGCGACCCCAGCGCGGCGAGGTCCAGGACGAGGTTGTGCGCGAGGTACGGCCAGGAACGGAGGAACGGCTCCTCGAGCTGGGGGTTGACGACGAAGAGCTCGGGGTCGAACGTTCCCGCGCGGGCCGCCCGCCAGGCTGCGGCACCGGTGAGGAACCGGTCGCGCGGTACGTCCATGACGGGCAGCACGTCACCCGTACCGGCATCGCGATGGTCGGCGGCGACCTGAGCCTCGATGAGTTGCCAGCGGTTCTGCTCGGCGTCCCAGACCTCGGCCACGACGTGGTCCATCCACCAGTCAGGCACGAAGTAGCCGGCGAAGCCCACACGGGACCGGGCGGGGATCCCGTGCGCGCGGGCGAACGAGACGAACAGCGCGGTGTAGTCGCGGCAGCACCCCACGAACTGCTGCGCCGGCTCGCGAGGGGTGCTCAACGGCTCGGACGACCTGTCGTGGATCAGCTTCAGGATGTCGTCGACGTATCGGGTGTCGATCTCGGTCGCGCGCTCCTCCGGGACCCCGTTGATGGCGTAGTCGCCGCCACCCCAGTAGTGGAAGACGAGGTGCGACGAGGCCCGGCGAAGTGAAGCGACGTCACCCGGCAGCTCGGCCACCCAGGACGCGAAGTCGCCCGGGTCCGTCACGGGACTTTGCGCGAGGTAGGTCTCCGTCATGGCGTCGACAGTAGTTCGGAGTATGGGCAGAATTCCAGAGCGCGTCGGGTCAGCGCGCGCCGAAGTCCTGGGTCCAGTACGAGCCGTACGTGCCGCCCGTCGCGTACCCCACGCCCAGCTCGGTCAGGCCGCAGCTGAGGATGTTCGCCTTGTGGCCGGCGCTGGCCATCCAGCTGGCCATGACGTCGGCCGGCGTCGCCTGACCGGCCGCGATGTTCTCGGCCATCTGCGTGTACCTGTAGCCGGCCGCTGTGATCCGCTGGTCGGGCGTGGCCCCGCTCGGGGTGTTGTGGTCGAAGTAGTTGTTCGCCGCCATGTCTTGGCTGTGAGCGCGCGCGACCGCCGCGAGCGTGCTGTTCCAGGTCAGAGCCGGGCACCCGGCGGCCGCACGCTGCTCGTTGGTCAGCGTCAGGACCTGCTGCTCGTACGTGCTGGCGTTGCTCGCCGTTGNNGGTGGCGCGGGCCTGGGCCGGGCTCGCGGTCGTCGGTGATGCCGCGGACGTCGAGGGGGTGGGTTGCTGGGAAGGGTCGCCGGCCACAGTCGTGGAGGCGGTCTGCGGCGGCGGCGAGGCCGTACCGTCCCCGGCCGCTGCAGACGACGCCAGCGGTACGGCCAGGCTGGGTCCGGCCTGGCCGACGAGCTGGCGGCCGGAGAGCGCGTACGAGCCGAGGGCAAGCCCACCGAGCCCGACGACGAGCGCAAGCACCAGGGTCACCCTCAGCACGCCCGGTACCCAACGGTCGCGGATCGCGCGACGCGCTCGGCGGGCTGACATGCGCGGCATCCTACAACTGATCTCTCAGATCTGAGAAGCAGCGGGTTGATCCGCCCAGGACTAACGCCTGCGTCGGGCCACCGCCGGTGAGAATCCTGAGAATCAGACCAGATCCACCGTCGTTCCCCGATCCCTCGGCGGTCACGCGCGCACCTGGATGCGATGCCTGGTTCACCATTGAGTGGCAAATACTCGGGTTGCGATGCGCATAGCGATCGGCGCCCGAGTATCTGCCAATGAATGGAGGCGCTCAGCTCGCACGCGGAGGCCGACGGTATCGACGGGTACGCAGGTGAGTGAGGAGCAGGGTCTGGGTAGAGGCCCACGTGAGGAAGATCTGCTCCCACGTGAGGCGGACGACCCGGTAACCACCCGCCATGGCATTGAGGTCCCGCGACCGGTCGTTCTGGTACTGCGTCTCTCCCGTGTGATGCGCATGTGAGTCGCACTCGATGATGAGCGACTCCCCGACCAGCAGGTCGACGCGACCCACGCCCCGGATCGAGACCTGTGGGCGAACGGGGTAGCCGAGCCGTTCAAGAAACAGCCGGACCCTTGTCTCGCTCCCAGACTCCGATCGCGGGTCGAACCGGGTCAGCTGCTCGGCAATGGGTGCGGGGCACTCCGCGATCAGATCGCCGACCGTCGTCACCGAGACAAGGCGGAGGTTGCATGCCGACTCCAGCACGATCAGTGACGTCTCGACGTCGTGGTGACGAAGGACGTGGCGTAGGCATTCAACGACGTCGTAACGGATGACACCGGGGGCCCAGCTCGCCGCTCGTGGCAAGGAATGCTGCACGCCCGTCACGCCGGCCGGGAGCCACCTGGGGGTGATGATGTGAGGGTGGGTGGTCGGCGGCACCCAGACACCGTGGTCGCGCAGTCCCGTGAGGCAACCGATCCGGCCTCCGGCGGCGGCCGCCGCCAGCTCGTCGGCGGACGAACCACCAGCGTCGTACCAGCCACGCGTCAGCCTCCGGAGAGACCCACGCGTCAAGGCTTCTCGGATCATGTGGCGGGTCCACCCATTCTCGATCAGCTGGGCATAGGTCACCGGGGGCATGTTCCGAGCATGGAGCCGTCGCACGGCTGATGCACGCGGAAAGTGCCCTGCCTGTGCATAACTCGGGCGCGCTGTGAGGCGGTCGGGCCTCAGGTAGAACGGGCCCTNNGTGGCCTCGAGTTTGGACAGGTCGAGCGTGCTGCGCGCGGGGCGGGGGGCGTGGCTGCCCTTGCCGGCGTAGTACGACTCGGTGGAGACCGGAGTCACCTCGTCGGCCGAGCGGCCAGCCGCCACGAACACTGCCTTCGCGATGTCCGCCCAGCTGACCTCGGGGCCGCCGTCTGTGCAGTTGTACGTGCCGTAGGGAGCCTTCGTCCGTACCAGGTGCGCGATCGCGGCTGCGAGGTTCGAGGTGTGCGTCAACCGACCGACCTGGTCGTCGACGACGCTCGGCGAGACGCCACGTGCGGCGAGGTCGGCCATGGTGCGGAGGAAGTTCTTGCCGTCGCCGACGACCCAGCTCGTACGGAGCAGGTAGTGCCGTGGCGTGACCGACACGGCGAGGTCGCCGGCGGCCTTCGACTGCCCGTACACCGACAGGGGCGCCAGGTCGTCCTCCTCGGTCCAGGCGGCCTTCGTGCCGTCGAACACGTAGTCGCTCGACACGTGGACCAGCGTCTGCCGGTGCCGCGTCGCGATCCTGGCGAGCTCGGCCGGCACCATCGCGTTCGCCTTCCACGCCCCCGCCCGCCCGTCCGGCGTCTCGGCCCCGTCGACGTTGGTCCACGCGGCGGCGTTGAGCACGAGGTCGTACTCGGCCCACGGCCACGCCTCCACCTGGGCCTCATCCGTGAGGTCGAGCTCGTCGCGGTCGACGCTCGTCGCGCCGGGGAACTCGACCGCCAGCGCCTGTCCCAGCTGACCGCGGCCACCGAGGATCAGGGTCTTGAGCGCCGGTACGCGCCTGGCCTCGGCGAGACGTGGATGCGTCAGGTCCTTCGCGGAGATCTGCACCCGGTCGAGCGGGATCGGCCACGGGATGGCGATGGTCTCGTCGGCGAGGTTCACGTACGAGTAGCTGGAGACCTGGTCCGCGGACCAGTGGTCGTTGACGAGGTAGCTGTACGTGACGTCCTCGGTGAGCGTCTGGTAGGCGTTCCCGACGCCACGAGGCACGAAGACCGCGACCGACTCGTCGACCTCGCACGTGAACACGGTCCCGAACCCGGGCCCCTCGCGAAGGTCGACCCACGCTCCGAAGTACCGGCCGTGCGCGCTGGAGATGAACTTGTCCCAGGGCTCGGCGTGGATGCCACGGGTCGTGCCGGTCTCTGAGTTGTACGACATGTTGTTCTGCACGGGCTGGAAGTCCGGCAGGCCGAGCGCGAGCATCTTCTCCCGCTGCCAGTTCTCCTTGAACCAGCCGCGGTTGTCCCCGTGCACCTGCAGGCGCACGACCAGCATCCCGTCGATCGGTGTCGTCTCGACGCTCACCTCAGCCATCCGCGTCACTGGCCCGTCTGCGCGTACTTGGCCTCGGTGGCCTCTTTGGCCGGGCGCCACCAGGACTCGTTCGCCCTGTACCAGTCGATGGTCGCCATGAGCCCCTCGGTGAAGTTGCGGTACTTCGGCTTCCAGCCCAGCTCGGCGCGGATCTTGGACGAGTCGATCGCGTAGCGCATGTCGTGGCCCGGTCGGTCGTTGACCAGGTCGTACGCATCCGTCGGCTGCCCGAGCAGGCCGAGGATGGCTTCGACGACCTCCTTGTTGTTCTTCTCGCCGTCGGCGCCGACGAGGTAGGTCTCGCCGACGCGGCCGTGCTCGAGGATGGTCCAGACGGCCGAGTTGTGGTCGTCGACGTGGATCCAGTCGCGGACGTTCGCCCCGGCGCCGTACAGCTTGGGCCGCAGCCCGGACAGGACGTTGGTGATCTGGCGCGGGATGAACTTCTCGATGTGCTGGTACGGGCCGTAGTTGTTCGAGCAGTTCGAGATCGTNNTTGCTGGACGAGTACGGGCTCGACGGGTTGTACGGGGTCGTCTCGACGAAGCGCTCGGGGTCGTCGAGCTCGAGGTCGCCGTACACCTCGTCGGTGGACACGTGGTGGAGCCTCGTGTCGTGCTTTCGCGCGGCCTGCAGCAGCGTGTACGTGCCGACGATGTTGGTCTGTACGAACGGCCACGGGTCGTTCAGCGAGTTGTCGTTGTGGGACTCGGCGGCGAAGTGGACCACGGCGTCGGCGTCGGCCACGAGACGGTCGACCAGGTCCGCGTCGCACACGTCGCCGACCACGAGGTGTACGCGGTCGGCGGGGAGGCCCGCCAACGACTCGCGGTTGCTCGCGTAGGTCAGCTTGTCGAGGACGACGATCGAAGCATCCGTGTTCGCGACCACCCATCGCACGAAGTTCGTGCCGATGAACCCAGCGCCGCCGGTCACGAGAAGCCTCTTCATGGCCGATAGGGTAGCCGCGTAGGCGCATTGGAGCATCGCCGTGGCTGGGAGGCCGACGTGAAGGGCATCATCCTCGCCGGTGGGGCAGGCACGCGGCTCCACCCCCTGACCATCGGGTCGAGCAAGCAGATGCTCCCCGTCTACGACAAGCCGATGATCTACTACCCGCTGTCGACGCTCATGCTCGCCGGGATCCGTGAGGTGCTCGTCATCTCGACACCCGTCGACAGCCCGGCGTTCGAGCGGCTCCTGGGCGACGGCTCGCAGTGGGGCATGTCCATCTCGTACGCCGTCCAACCCTCCCCGGACGGCCTCGCCCAGGCGTTCATCCTCGGCCGTGACCACGTCGGCGGCGAGAAGTCCGCGCTGGTGCTCGGGGACAACCTGTTCTACGGCAGCGGCCTCGGCACGCAGCTGCGCGGTCTCACGGAGGTCGAGGGAGCCTCGATCTTCGGCTACTGGGTCTCCGACCCGGGTGCGTACGGGGTGGTGGAGGTCGACGAGTCCGGCACCGCCCTGTCGATCGAGGAGAAGCCGGCGTCCCCGAGGTCCCACTGGGCCGTGCCGGGGCTGTACTTCTACGACGAGCGTGTCTGCGAGTACGCGGCGGACCTCAGGCCCTCACCGCGCGGCGAGCTGGAGATCACCGACCTCAACCGCGTGTACCTCGAGCAGGGCTCCCTCAACGTCTGCCTGCTCCCGCGCGGCACCGCCTGGCTCGACACCGGCACGTTCGACTCTCTGGCCGAGGCGGGCGACTTCGTCCGTACGATGCAGAAGCGAACCGGGCTCCTGGTCGGCTCCCCCGAGGAGATCGCCTGGCGCAACGGCTTCATCGACACCGAGCAGCTGCTGAAGCGTGCCGACATCCTCGGCAAGTCCGGCTACGGCACGTACCTCCGTACGATCGTCTCCCAAGAGGGCTGACCACTCGCCCCGCCCTTCGTGGCGCCAGCGGCTTCGCCGCCAGGCCCTAGAGAACGGCTTCAGACCGCTCGCATGCGGTTGCCGCGCGCGTTGTGCTCCACCTCTGCGAGGCCCAGCTCTTCCATCAGCGGCGGGACGTACATGCCGAAGCGGCCGCGCAGGCCCTTCTTGAGTCCGTACCAGCCGCCGACCGGGTTGTCGGCCGACCGGCCCCACGCCTCGACGGTGCCCGGCTTGGCGTCCTTCTGCTCGTCGGCGGAGCCGAGCTCGACCCAGTCGCCCGCCGCCACCAGCATCGTGTGGAGGTCGTCGAGGCAGCGCTTGTCGTAGTGGAGGATCGTCTTCCCGACCTGGCAGACGATGACGTCCCGGTCACCGACGGTGTCGAGCCACATCTCGTACTCGCTGCTCAACGGAGGTGTCTTGAGCACCCAGTGGTCCTCGGGTGTGCCAGTGCCGCTCATGATCTGCCTTTCGTCGATGCCGGATCGAACCGCACGTCGACGGCCGCGGTCAATACCCGAGAAGCTCTTTGCGCTTCGGGATCCAGTCGATTGCGTCGCGGATGCCGTCGGCGACGGTGAGCTCCGCGGTCCAGCCGAGCTCGGAGTGGGCGGTGTCGACGATCGCGTACGAGCCGAGCACGTCCCCGGGACGGGACGGGCCCTCCGCGATCGTGAGCGGCTCGCCGGTGGCGGTCTGGAACGCCTCGGCCAGCTCCCGGACCGAGACGCCCTCGCCGCGGCCGATGTTGACGACGCGGAACGGGTCCGAGCTGGTCACCGTGTCGAAGCGCTCGATCGCCGCGACATGGGCCTTCGCGAGGTCCCAGACGTGAAGGTAGTCGCGGATGCCGGTGCCGTCCGGGGTGTCCCAGTCGCAGCCGGTGATGGTGAACGTGCCGCCCTCGAGCCACGCATCGAGCATCTTGCCGAGGACGTGGGTGGGGTGCGGAGCCTGCTGGCCTGTACGCATCGTCGGGTCGGCGCCGATCGGGTTGAAGTAGCGCAGCGCGATCGCGTGCAGGTCGGAGCCGTGCGCCACGTCGGACAGCGTCATCTCCATGACCAGCTTCGTCCGCGCGTACGGACTTCCCGGCGCGACCGGCGACTGCTCGGTCACGGCGAGCTGCCCGTCGACCGGGTCCCCGTACAGAGAGGCCGAGGAGGAGAACACGATGCGCTTGACGGCGTGGCGGTCCATCGCCGCGAGGAGGTCCAGCGTCTTGCCGACGTTGTTCTCGTAGTAGAACAGCGGCTCTGACACGGACTCCGGCACGATGATCGCTGCGGCGCAGTGAACCACCACATCGATGGCGTGCTCGGTGAAGATGCGGTCCATGAGGGCGGCGTCGGCGATGTCGCCCTCGTACGCCGTGCGGCCGACGACGAACTCCCGCCGTCCCTTGGAGAAGTCGTCGACGACGACGACCTCGTGGCCCGCGTCGAGGCAGGCCGAGGCGATGGTGCTCCCGATGTATCCGGCTCCGCCGGTGATGAGTACGCGCACGGC
>PMBM01000183.1:24520-32889 GCA_003153855.1 Propionibacteriaceae bacterium | reverse complement strand
GGTGGGACGAGATCGACGTCGGTCGTCACGCGGTGGTGCTCAACGGCTACAGGGAGCTGGCGCGTCTGCGTCACTCGCTGGCCGAGCTGACCAACCCCGACCTGCGGCGCGTCCGCTGCACGGTCGACGAGGACGCCCGCTGGATCGCGGTCGAGCGCGGGGATGTCCTGCTGGCGGCGAACCTCGGCGACTTCGAGGCGACGGTCTCCCTGGCCATCGACACGTACGAGGTCGTCTGGCAGACCCCGACGGCCGTCAGCCTGGTTGGCGACCGGCTCACGTTGCCACGGCATGCGGGAGCCGTCCTCCTCCGTCGTTAGCCGACTTCCTGGAAGCCCGTTGCCCGAGCGGGCAAGATCGGTCCCATGGCTGACACGCGCGAGACCGACCTTCTGGCAGGCGTTCCGGACGGGCTGTACATCGGGGGGTCGTGGCGCCCCGCGACGGGCGGCAGGACGCTCGCTGTCACCGACCCGTCCACCGGCACGACGATCAAGGAGATCGCGGACGCGTCGGTCGAGGACGGCGTGGCCGCGCTCGACGCGGCGTGCGAGGCGTACGGGTCGTGGTCGCGCACGTCGGCCCGGCGGCGGGCCGAGGTCCTGCGGCGCGCGTTCGACCTGCTGGCGGAACGCAAGGAGGACTTCGCCCTGCTCATGACGATCGAGATGGGAAAGCCCCTCGCGGAGTCGGCCGGCGAGGTCGCGTATGGCGGGGAGTTCCTGCGCTGGTTCAGCGAGGAGGCGGCCCACGTGCAGGGGAGGTACGGCGCGAACCCAGAGGGCACGGGCCGGATGATCGTCACCCAGCACCCCGTCGGTCCGTGCTTCCTCATCACGCCCTGGAACTTCCCGCTCGCCATGGCCACCCGCAAGATCGCGCCCGCCCTCGCCGCCGGCTGCACGATGGTCGTGAAGCCGGCGTCGCAGACGCCGCTGACCACGAGCCTGTTCGTACAGCTCCTCGCCGACGCGGGCGTCCCCGCCGGTGTGGTCAACGTCGTCAACACCACGAGGTCCGGGCCAGTCTCGGAGGCGATCATCCGCGACCCGCGGCTGCGCAAGCTCTCGTTCACGGGGTCCACCGAGGTCGGCCAGAAGCTGCTCGAGCAGGCGTCGGCGGGAGTGCTGCGTACGTCGATGGAGCTGGGCGGCAACGCGCCGTTCGTCGTGTTCGAGGACGCCGACCTGGACAAGGCCGTGGACGGCGCCGTCACCGCGAAGTTCCGCAACATCGGCGAGGCCTGCACCGCGGCGAACCGGTTCATCGTGCACACCTCGGTCGCCGAGGAGTTCGCACGCCGCGTCACCGAACGCGTACAGGCCTTCCGTGCAGGCCGCGGCACCGAGGAGGGCGTCACCATCGGGCCGCTCATCGACGAACGTGCGGTCGAGAAGGCCGACGAGCTCGTACGCGACGCGGTGGCCCATGGCGCGACGCTGCGGGTGGGTGGCGAGAGGCTCGAACGGGCCGGCACCTTCTACGCCGCGACCGTGCTCAGCGACGTGGCGCCCGGCAGCCAGATCCTGCGCGAGGAGATCTTCGGACCGGTGCTCGCCATCGTCACGTTCACCGACGAGGACGAGGCCGTACGCATCGCCAACGACACGGAGTTCGGACTGGTCAGCTACGTCTACACGCGCGACCTCGCGCGCGGGCAGCGCATGATCGAGCGGCTGGAGACCGGGATGATGGGGCTCAACGTCGGCGTGGTGTCCAACCCGGCAGCGCCGTTCGGCGGCTGGAAGCTCTCGGGCCTCGGCCGAGAGGGCGGCGCGGAGGGCATCCACGAGTACCTGCAGACCAAGTACACGCTGACGTCCGACCCGTTCGCGTGAGGTGGGCCCCGCGGGTCAGTCCGTGAGCAGGAAGACGACCTGCGCCGGCGACGCACCCGTCATGGTGACAGTGGCCACGTACGTCCCGGCTTTGAGGGTGGTCGCTACGGTCTTGCAGGTCGCCTGCGAGCGGTGACGGTCCCAGGTCGGTTTCCAGGTGGCGGCGGCACCAGCGGCGAGGGCCTGCGATCCGGTCGGCGCCCACTGCGCGCAGTCGCCGGTCGACCAGATCTCGTCGGTGCCGGACACGATCTTGAGCGTGAACCTGCCGTCGAAGGTGAGCGTGCAGGCGTCCGTCCCGGCATTGGTCACCGTGATCGTGAACACATCCGTGGTACCGGCCTTGACCGTACCGGCGCCCGTGATCGTCAGCCTCAGCACACCCGTGTCACAGGCCGCGGGTGCAGAGGCCGACGCCGGCATGCTGGAAGCGGGAGCCGTGGTCGGCTGGTCCGTCGCGGTGGCTGGGGCGGCGCTCGTGGAGGCGGGGGCCGGGAGCGCTGTGGCCTCGAGTGAGTCGGGAGGCGAGGGGGTACGGGTCGTGGCGGCGGCTGCCTTGGTGGCCGCCGGCGTGGCCGTCTTCGGGCCACCGATGAGGGAGACCAGCCACATGACCAGCGCGATGACCAGTACGAGCCCGATCAGGACGATGGCGCGACGGAACCAGTACACCCGTTGGGGAAGCCGACCGGGTGCGGTCTTCCGGACGTCCGGCTCCATACGAGCATCGTACGAACAGCGACTGCGCACGGCCGTGACCGGCGCGCGGCCGAGGCTCAGCCCAGACGGTACGCAGCCTCGGTGAGCCGTACGAGACCGTCCCGGATCAGGGCCGCGCGGGTCTCGCCGACACCCTCGACGTCACGCAGCTCGCTGTGCGAGGCGGCGAGGAGCCCCTGCAGGCCGCCGAAGTGGTCGAGGAGCCGGGGGGCCAAGGAGTTGGGGAGCCGCTGGATCAGCAGCAGCTGACGCATCCCTCGCGGCGTGAGCCGGTTGTCGAGGGCCGAGAAGCCGAGGGCGGCGGCGACGCGGTCGAGGTCGACGATCTCCGCGTCGACCAGGTCGCCGAGCCGGTCGAACGTCATCACCTCGGCGTCGTCGCCGTAGTCGAGGCGCAAGTGGCCGGCGAGGTCGGAGAGGTGGTCGGTCGCCTCGTGGAGCTGGAGGTCGAGCAGACGTCCGTCGACGCCCAGCTGACGGATGTAGCCGCGCACCTCGCCCGCCAGGCGCCGTACGAGCTCGAGCCGTTGGGCGACCAGCACGACGTCGCGCGCGGTCACCTGATCGGCCACCTCGAGGGCCGACAGGGTGGCCGTCACGCCTTCGAGCCTGTCGTTGTAGCGGCTCAGCGCGTCGAGCGCCTGGTTGGCGCGTGCCAGCAGGGCGTCAGTGCGCTGTACGACGTGGCGCTGGCCATCGAGGTACAGCGCGATCGTCGACATCGACGCGGACACCGTCACCACCGGGATGCCGGTCTGCTTGGCGAGCCGGTCGGCGCTCGCGTGCCGGGTGCCGGTCTCGACGGTCTCGATCGAGGCGTCGGGCGTGAAGTGGACGCCCGCCCGTACGATCCGGCTGAGATCGGCCGTCACCACCAGTCCGCCGTCCATCTTCGACAGCTCACGGAGCCCCGTGGCGGTGAACGGCGCGTCGACGTGGAAGCCGCCGGTCGACACCGCGGCCACCCCCTCGGTGTCGCCGAGAGCGATCAGCGCGCCAGTACGTCCGGCGAGGATCCTGTCGAGGCCTTCACGGAACGGTGTCCCAGGCGCCATCTGCGCCTGGTAGCGACCCAGTCGGTCGTGGTCCACCTCTGCCTCATCTCTCCGGGGTGATTCCGCATCGTAGTCGGCCCACCTGGGAGTGCCTGAGGACTCGCCTGGGCTCCGGTCGACACCTCCCCGTGGCTCGGCCGCGGTCGACCGTGCGGCCGTCACCCAGAGCTCTCGCTTCCCCGTCGCGCGCGCAGGTCGAGGGAGGCCAGAGCCTCGTGGAGGGTGGCCGCCTGTACGACCCGCATGGTCGCGGGGATGTCGAGCCGCTCGCCTTTGCCCGGTACGGGCACGACCGCGGTGGTGAACCCGAGCCGGGCGGCCTCCTGCAGCCGGCGCTCGAGGCCCGGCACGCGCCGGAGGTCGCCGGCGAGGCCCACCTCCCCCAGCGCGATCACCTTCGCGGGGAAGTTGCGGTCCAAGGCCGCCGACGCGACCGCCACCGCCAGCGCCAGGTCGGACGGCGGCTCGTCGACCCGGGCGCCACCGACCGTCGAGGCGTACACGTCCTTCGTCGACAGCGGCAGGCCCGCCTTGCGCTGCAGCACCGCGAGCACCATCTGGAACCGCCCGGAGTCGAGTCCCGTCGTCACGCGTCGCGGCGGCACCTGCTGCGGCGACGGCGCGACGAGCGCCTGGATCTCGGCCAGCAGCGGCCGGCGGCCCTCGAGGGTCACCGTGACGCAGGTGCCGGGGACAGGCTCGTCGTGGCGCGTCGTGAACAGCCCTGACGGGTCAGGGACCTCGACGATCCCCGCCTCGACCATCTCGAAGCAGCCGACCTCGTCAGCCGGCCCGTACCGGTTCTTGGTCGCCCTGACCATGCGGAACCCGGAGTGTCGGTCGCCCTCGAACGACAGCACGACGTCGACGAGGTGCTCCAGAAGCCGGGGTCCTGCGATCGAGCCGTCCTTCGTCACGTGCCCGATGATCACCGTCGACATGCCGCGGCGCTTGGCAACCCTGACCAGGGCGGCCGTCACCTCCCGGATCTGCGAGACCCCACCCGGAGACCCCTCGGACTCAGTGGTGCCGATCGTCTGCACGGAGTCGACGACCAGCAGCGACGGCGCGACCTCCTCGATGTGGCCGAGCACGGTGCCGAGATCGGTCTCGGCTGCGAGGAACAGGTCGTCGGCGACGTTGTGCGTACGGGTCGCTCTGAGGCGTACCTGAGCCGGCGACTCCTCGCCCGTCACGTACAGCGTGCGGCGCCCGTTGCGCGCCCACTTCGCCGCGACCTCGAGCAGGAGGGTGGACTTGCCGACGCCAGGTTCTCCCGCGAGCAGCGCGACCGCACCAGGAACCAGCCCGCCCCCGAGGACACGGTCCAGCTCGCCGACACCGGTGAGGACCCTGTGGGCGGCCTGCTCGTCGACCTCGCCGATCGGCACCGCACGGCTCAGGGGCGCGGTCGCTGCCACGTGCTGCAGTCGGGGGGCATCCGCCTCGGCAACGCTTCCCCAGGTCTGGCACTCGCCGCAACGACCGACCCAGCGCACCGACGTCCACCCGCACTCGGTGCACCGATACGTCGCTCGTGTCTGCTTCACCATGGCCGTGACTCTCTCACGCCGCTCCGACAGTCTCTCGACCGGCACGACAGGGCGAGCCGAGTGCGGCAGCGACACCGTGGACGGAGCCGCCCGCGCGAAGCCGGGCGGCCAGGCGCCTTATGAGTGGTTGTGCCCGTGAGGTCCGACCTGCGAAATGGCGGTAGTGCCCGCCTCGATCGAGCCGTGTGGACACGACAGTTCGCGGGTCGGACGCGGAGTCTTCTCTTTCCATGGGAATCGCAAGACACAGAGGCACGCAGCCGAGCTCGGCCACCACTTCGTCGTGGGACCAGTTGAGCTCAGCTCAGATGCGTACCTCGCCCGCGTCGGTGACGAAGGTCACCGACTGCACGCCGGGGTAGCCGCTGGGGGAGGAGAAGTCGATGCCGACGCCGTCGAAGACTCGCGGTACGGACTCGCCCAGCCAGTTCTCGACACGCTGCCGGTTGCCGGCGATCTCGATGTCTTTGAGCACCACCGTGCCCGTGAGCGCGCTCGGCCGGACGTCGGGCTCGGACAGCCAGGTGATGAAGTACGGGAGCTGCGGGTCGGCGATGAGGCCCTTCACGCCGATCTGGCGCCACTCGAGCGCGCGGCCGTCGGGGAAGTGACGCAGGCCCACCACTGCGGGGCGGTCGAGCCGCTCCTCGAAGGAGGTGAGGTCGTCGACGGAGACGACCCAGCCGAGCCAGCCACCGCCCAGCTCGGAACGTGCGCGTACAGCCTGGCCGTACGGAGCCTTGTCGGCCGCGGGATGGTCGAGCACCTCGACGATCTCCAGGTAGCGGTCGTCGGCGAGCGGGATGAGCCGCATGATGGTGCCGAACCTCGGGTGAATCCCGCCGTCGCGGGACTTCACTCCGAGCGCCTCCTCGAACCTCTTCGCCTCCGCGGCAAGCCCGGCTGGTCCGACGGCGTAGACGACATGATCGACGTGCATGGGCCCATTCTTGTCGGAGCGGCACCCCACCGCGAAATCGGGTCCCTGCGTGGGGGTCTTTGTGCTTGTCAGCGTGGAATCATGCCAACCTGTAGACGCGGGGACGTCACGAAGTGAGACACGCGGGCTAGGCTGGCAAGGTGTCTGCTCAACCGATCGCAACGAGTTCGGCCAAGGTGCTGCTGTCGACATCCTCGGTCTATCCGGAGACCACAGCGAGCGGGTTTGAGCTCGCCGCCGCGCTCGGCTACGACGGAGTCGAGCTCATGGTCGGCATCGACCCGGTGGCCGCCGACATCGATGCGGTGGAGAAGCTGCGCGACTTCCACGCCGTACCGGTCCTCGCCGTGCACGCTCCCTGCCTCCTCGTCACCCAGCGCACCTGGGGCGACGACCCGTGGGAGAAGCTGGCCATGTCCGCCGAGGCGGCCAGGCGGCTCGGCGCCGACACCGTCGTCGTCCACCCGCCGTTCCGGTGGCAGGGCACGTACGCGTCGGGCTTCGAGGCGGGCATCCGGCGCCTCAACGACGACTCGGGCGTGCGGTTCTGCGTGGAGAACATGTACCCGTGGCGTACGCCCGTACGGAACTTCAAGGCCTATCTGCCGAGCTGGGACCCGTCCGACCTCGACTACGACTTCCTGACCCTCGACCTGAGCCATGCCTCGACGGCCAAGGCCGACTCGCTGGAGCTCGCGAAGTCGTGGGGGAGCAGGCTGAAGCACCTCCATCTCACCGACGGCAGCGGCTCGGCGATGGACGAGCACATGCTCCCCGGGCAGGGCGACCAGCGCGCCGACGAGGTGCTGGCGCACCTTGTCGAGAGCGACTTCGACGGGCATGTCGTGCTTGAGGTGAACACCCGCTCGATCGGCTCCCGCGGCGCACGGGAGCATGCCCTGGCGGACGCGCTCGCGTTCACCCGTACGCACCTCGGGCAGCTGGCCGGAGCCTCGACCGCCTGACGCGGATCAGGGGTGCCACCACTCCTTGATCGCTGAGACCTCTCCGGCGGCGTTCGTCGAGTACGTGACGACGACCTCCGCGCCGCTCGAGGACGTGGGCCACGTCTTCTCGGCCATCGGCACGGTCACGTAGTCGGTGGGCTGACCGCTCGGACCGACCACGGTGAGGATGGTCCCCGTGACCAGCGGAACCGTGTACGTCTTGGTGTTGAGGTTGCGCAGCTCGTAGTCGTTCGGCGGGGGCTCGGTGAGGTCCTTGCAGTTCGGGTCGGTGCTCGGGTACATGCACATCGTCAGGGGGTCGAGCACGACGCTCCAGCGCCCGGAGATCTTGGTGAGCTTGTACAGGTAGGCGTACGTGTAGCCGGCCGGCAGCTTGTCGAACGCCGACGACGTGCTCGTGCTCGCGGAGGCTGCGGAGCTCGCGGGGCTGGGCGTCGGTGCGGACGTGGTGGCCGGAGCGGTCGTCGACACGGGCGCGGACGTTGCCGTACTGACGCTCGGCGCGGTGGTCGACGAGCTGCACGCGCTCAGTGCCAGGGCGACGGCCACGACGACCAGGCTCTTGTTCATGTGGCGATTCTCCACTCCCGCAGCCCCTAAGGCGTGCAGACGCGAGCATCCGTGGCCACATTGTCGCGACGGGAAGGCCGTGCGTCGTCGATTCTGCTGCAGGCCGCTCAGGCCCGGCCCTCGCGTTCGTCGACGTTGGCGGTGAAGAAGTCCTCACCTGCTCCCCCGATCGCACCGACCCGCATGGCACCATGGTCGCCATGCGGACCTACACGGCGACGGTGCCGGTCGACGAGCAGTGGATCTCCATCACCAAGGGTCTCAAAGAGCCTGCCGAGTGGTCCGAGAACGACCCTGCGATCCAGCTGCGCTCCAGCGCCGACTGGGGGCAGCAGGTCGGCGTGGAGCTTCAGGTGTACGAGCACGAGGAGATCCCGACCGTACCGAGCGGCGCCTGGCAGCGGGACACGGTGAACACCGTGACGGTGGACGGTGAGCTGCACGTCGAGACGGGCACAGGCCGCCAGGCGGAGCTGCCGGAAGTGCCAGCCGGCGACTACGCCGTCACCACGTGGGTCATGGGACGCAGCGAGAACGCGGAGATCGTGGCCAAGTGGGAGAAGACGCTCCCCACGGGTGAGGCAGGCGAGGTCGGGGCCCCCGACTGCGCGGAGCGGTGGATCGTGCAGCTCCAGCGTCGCGAGGCGCCGCGCTCGGTGTCGTACGGGTCCTGAGCCGTCTGTCCGGGCCGGTCAGGTCGGCGTGACGTAGATCGACACCCGCCC
>PMBM01000183.1:19791-24506 GCA_003153855.1 Propionibacteriaceae bacterium | reverse complement strand
CTGCTGTGCGACCAGGTCGTACGTGTCGAACCCCAGGTTCTGCTCCCCGATCTCGAACGGCACTCCCTCGGCGCCGGGCGGGAACCGGCGGAGGTCGGGCTCGCCCTGCTCGACGACGAAGGTGCCGCCCGGGGCGAGGTGGGCCGCCGCGTTGGCGAAGCACGCGACCTGCTCGTCCTGCTCGACGAGGTTCGACAGGGTGTTGAAGACGAGGTACACGAGGCTGTGCGTGCCAGGCACCCTCGTCGTCGCCATGTCGCCGATGGTGACGGCGATCGCGTCGCCTCCCGGCTTGCGCCGCAGCTCGGCAACCATGTCCTCGCTGAGCTCGATGCCGGAGACCGGCACGCCGCGTGCGGCGAGCGGGAGCCCGACCCGACCTGTACCGATGGCGAACTCGAGCGCTGACCCCCCGGCCGCCAGCTCCTCGAGAACGCCCAGCATCGGCGCCAGCGCCTCCGCCGTCGAGATCTCGGCGCAGTCCTCGTCGTACCTCTCCGCCACGACCCCCGTGAACACGTTCTGCATGCTCCGAACCCATCACAAGGCACCAGGCTGGGGCAAAGGGTTATCGCGGTTCCAGCTGCCCAAACGGGCGAAATGGGCTCTGGAGGCCCAGCTGTCGCGTTTGAGCAGCGAAAACCAGGATTGTGTCGACACTCCACAGCCCGGCCAGGCAGACTCAGCGCCGTGGACAAGCCGCGGTACGGCCTCGAGATGCTCATCGTGCTGTTCCTGGGGCTCGGCAGGTCGGCCGTCTACTCGTTGCTGTCGATCATCGAGGAGCTCACACGGCCGAACCAGCCGCTGAACCAGCAGACGACGACGCTGAACACCTCGGCCGTACCGGACCGGCCCTGGCTCGACCTCGCGTACCAGGTCACGTACATCGTGTTCCCCCTCGTACAGGTCCTGCTGGTCCTGTACCTGCTGCACCTCACCCACCAGCACGCTCGGCGGCTCATCGGGTTCGACCTGACCCGACCGGGGCGCGACCTCGGCTGGGGGTTCGGCATCGCGGCCGGCATCGGCATCCCCGGTCTTGGCATCTACCTCGGCGCCCGCGCTCTCGGGCTCAACACGAACGTCGACCCGGCCAACCTCGCCGCGAACTGGTGGACCGTACCGGTGCTCATCTGCCTCGCCGCCATGAACGGCATCGTCGAGGAGGTGACGATGCTCGGGTACGTGCTGACGCGCTTCGCCGACCTCGGCCAGAAGCCGTGGGTGGGCATCGTGGTCTCGGCGCTGATCCGCGGCTCGTACCACCTCTACCAGGGCTTCGGCGGCGCCTTCGGCAACCTGCTCATGGGCCTCGTGTTCGGCTGGCTGTACAAGCGGTTCGGCCGCGTGATGCCCCTCGTCGTGGCGCACACCATCCTCGACATCGTGTCCTTCGTCGGCTACGCCCTCGCGAAGCCGTACCTGCACTGGCTGTAGGTGCTCGCCGCGACCTTCGTCGCGTCGGCCCTTGTCGAAACCGGCAAGGCCTCCGCGGCCTTGGAGGGGTACGGGACGTGGCACATGCCGTGACGGCGCCGCCCCCGTGGAAACCCGCAGAGCCACCGAGCGAGCCCCGTTAGGCTGTGCGCCATGCGCGTTGGAGTCTTCGGGGCCACTGGTCAGGTCGGTCGGGTCATGCTCACCTTGCTCGCGGAACGGAAGTTCCCGTACGACGAGCTGCGGGTGTTCTCGTCGGCACGTTCGGCCGGCAGGACGGTGACGTGCGGCGGCAAGGAGTACGTGGTCGAGGACACCGGGACCGCCGACTTCACGGGCATCGACATCGCGATCTTCTCCGCCGGGGCGACGATGTCGGCGATCTACGCACCGCTGGTCGCCGCCGCGGGCGCGATCGTCGTCGACAACTCGTCCGCGTGGCGCAAGGACGCGCAAGTACCGCTCGTGGTCTCCGAGGTGAACCCCGGCGACACGCTGAACCCGTCGAAGGGCATCATCGCGAACCCCAACTGCACGACGATGGCTGCGATGCCGGTCCTCAAGCCGTTGCACGACGAGGCGACGCTGACACGGCTGATCGTGGCCACGTACCAGGCCGTCTCAGGGTCCGGCGTCAAGGGCGTCGCCGCCCTCACCGACCAGATCGCCGCCGCCGGTGACGCGTCCGGGCTGGCGATCGACGGCGACGCCGTGCCGCTCGGCGACCCCGCCCCGTACGTGCTGCCGATCGCCTACAACGTCATCGCCTACGCCGGCAAGCTCGTCGACGACGGCACGCTCGAGACCGACGAGGAGCAGAAGCTCCGCCACGAGTCGCGCAAGATCCTCCACATCCCGGGGCTCGCGGTCGCCGGCACGTGCGTGCGGGTCCCCGTCTACTCGGGCCACTCGCTCGCGATCCACGCGGAGTTCGACCGGCCCATCACCCCGGAGCGTGCGACCGAGCTGCTGAAGGCCGCGCCCGGCGTCGAGCTCGCGGACGTGCCGAACCCGCGCTACGCCGCCGGCAAGGACCCGTCCTTCGTGGGCCGGATCCGCGTCGACCAGTCCGTGCCGGACGGCAAGGGCCTCGTCCTCTTCGTGTCGAACGACAACCTCCGCAAGGGCGCGGCACTCAACGCCATCCAGATCGCCGAGATCCTCGCGAGCAGGCTCACGCGATGACGATCGCGCTGCTCGGCGTCGGCATGATGGGCGAGAACCTGCTCGCCGGACTGCTGGCGAGCGGGATCCCTGCCGACCGGATCGTCGGCACCGACCTGCGCCCCCAGCGGCAGCGCGAGATCGCCGAGAAGTACGACGTGGTGGTCGTCGCCGACAACACCGAGGCGGTCGCCGGGGCCGACACGGTCGTCGTCATCGTCAAGCCGTACGACGTCGCGGCCGCGCTGGACGGCATCTCCGCGGCTCTTGCGCCCGGCGCGTTGGTCATCTCGCTGGCGGCCGGGGTCGAGCTCGCGGTCATCGAGGCGCACCTCCCGACCGGCACACCCGTCGTACGTGTCATGCCGAACACGCCCGCCTCCGTCGGTGAGGGCATGTCGGCCATCGCGGGAGGCACCTGCGCGACCGCAGAGCACCTCAGCCGTACGAGCGACCTGCTCGGCGCCGTCGGCCGCGTGGTCACGGTGGCCGAGAAGCACCTCGACGCCGTCACGGCCGTGTCGGGGTCCGGTCCCGCGTACGTCATGTACGTCGCCGAGGCCATGATCGACGCCGGCGTGCTGCTCGGGCTGCCCCGCGACGTCGCGACGACCCTCGCGACCCAGACCCTGTACGGATCGGCCAAGCTGCTGCGCGACTCCGGCACCCACCCCGCCGTCCTGCGGGAGAACGTCACGTCGCCTGGCGGTACGACAGCGGCCGCGCTCCGTACGCTCGACGACCATGGCGTGAAGGCTGCGTTCATCGCCGCCATGGAAGCGTGCCGCGACCGCAGCCAGCAGCTCGCCGCCCAGGCCCGCGCGCACTGAGGCCGGGGTCGCCGCCCGTCTGGATACGATGAGCCCATGGCGCAGGAGCTGGTGGTCGGCTACAACCCGCTACCCGCGGCGGAGCGGGTGGCGCACTACCAGGGGCTCGTACGGTCCCGGCTGATCTGGCTCGGAATCGGCGTCGTCCTCCTGCTGCTCCTGTGGTTCTGGATGCGTGACCAGCTGGACGCGGCCCAGACCATCTGGATGTTCGTCATCGGCTTGGCGTTCTCAGGCATCTGGCTCGTGCTCGCGATCGTGCTCTACTTCAGCGCGAAGCGGGGGCTCGACAGGATCAACGCCACGCAGGGGTACGCGATCAGGGTCGACCCGCAGGGCATCGAGGTCGCCGGCAAGACGGTGTCCTGGCCGGACGTGGCCGGTATCGCGACCGTACGTGGGGCCCTGGGAGGACAGCCGAGGCTCACGCTGCGCGACACCGCAGGCTCGACGGCCTCCGTCCCGATCACGTTCCTCGACACGCTTCCCGGCACGCTCGACTCCGCGATCCGCGCCTACTCCCGCGGCAGCCAGTGGATCGACACGTCGAAACTCGGCAACTGACCGCCCCTGGCGCCCCGACGCCCCACAGGGTCGAGGCTCGTGAAAGACTGACCTGCGTCCAACGAACAGGAGCTGACATGCCCATTGCAACCCCTGAGGTGTACGCCGCGATGCTCGACTCGGCGAAGGCGAACTCGTACGCCTTCCCGGCCATCAACATCACGAGCTCGCAGACCCTCAACGCCGCACTCGCCGGTTTTGCCGAGGCGGGCAGCGACGGCATCATCCAGGTCTCGACCGGCGGCGCGGACTACGCGTCCGGCCCGACGATCAAGAACATGGTCACCGGCGCGGTGGCTCTCGCCGAGTACGCGCACGTCGTCGCCAAGAACTACCCCATCAACATCGCGGTCCACACCGACCACTGCCCGAAGGACAAGCTGCCGGGCTACGTACGGCCGCTGATCGACATCTCCATCGAGCGCGTGAAGAACGGCCAGAACCCGCTCTTCCAGTCGCACATGTGGGACGGTTCCGCGGTCCCGCGCACCGAGAACCTGGCAATCGCCGAGGAGCTCCTCGCGCTGACCAACAAGGCCCACCAGATCCTCGAGATCGAGGTCGGCGTCGTCGGTGGCGAAGAGGACGGCGTCGCCAACGAGATCAACGAGAAGCTGTACTCGACGATCGAGGACGGCATGGCCACCATCGAGGCCCTCGGCCTCGGCGAGAACGGCCGCTACATCACCGCGCTGACGTTCGGCAACGTGCACGGCG
>PMBM01000183.1:8519-19761 GCA_003153855.1 Propionibacteriaceae bacterium | reverse complement strand
GACACCGACACCCAGTACGCGTTCACGCGTCCGGTCGCCGGCTGGATGTTCGCCAACTACGCGGGCGTGCTCAAGATCGACGGCGACGTCGGCAACAAGAAGCTGTACGACCCCCGCGCGTGGGGCAAGGAAGGCGAGAAGGGTCTCGCCAACCGCGTCATCGAGGCCGCCACCGAGCTCCGCTCGGCCGGCAAGACGCTCGGCGTCTGAGCTCAGCAAGCATCTGTTCCGCGTGGCCGGTCCCCTCGGGGGCCGGTCACGCGGCGTTTCCGGGGCGCAGGCGTGACGCTGCGGCCGCGAGGCGGCTGCGGACGGCGGTGAGGGCGTTCGGATGCGGCGCCCGCCGCTGCCAACGCTCGTACAGCCGAAGGGAGGCCCAGCAGCCGACGAGCGCGTACACCACACCGAGGATCACGTCGAACACGTAGTGCTCGCCCATGTACACGACGCCGAGCCACATCGTCAGCGGGTAGATCATCGTCCAGCCGGCCCGTCTCCAGCCGAAGGCCAGGACCAGGAACACGGCCGCGATGAGGGGGAAGGCCGCGTGGAGCGACGGCACCGCGGCCACGTTGTTGGGCGAGACCGTGTTGTCCAGTGCAGAGAAGTTGTGCACCCCCATGGCCTGGGCGACGGCACCGGAGATCCGTACGAAAGGGCCGCCGAGAAGGTTGTCCTGTGCGGCCATCCACGGGGGAGCCGCGGGATAGATCGCGTACGTGACGATCCCCGCCAGCGTCGTGCCCACGATGGCCCACTCGAACGGCCAGAAGAACTTCGGCCGCCAGCGCCACAGCACGAGGCTGACGATGACCGGCATGAGGAAGTGCATGAGGTAGAGGCCCAGGAAGACGAAGTCGTACCAGCTCACGTGCCCGCGCCACAGGTGCTGCTGCAGCCACACCGTCGGCACCGTCCCGTGGAAGAGCCACTTGTCGACGTCGAGCTGGGGCAGGAAATGGATGCTGGTGTTGATCTTGTCTGCCCAGCCGCGCATCCAGTCGAAGACGATCAGCGCCCCCATGAACGGCGCGAACCTCACGAGCATCTGGAGCGTGAGCCCCAGCACCGCGCCGCCCACCACGAGCACCAGCAGCAGCGTGTCCGGCTCCCAGAACGTGTGCTCGACGAGCAGGAATGCCACGACCGCGGCGACGACCACGACCCGTACGAGCCGACTGAGCGGTACGTGCCGGTGACGCTCGGCCGCCGTGGCCGCCGGCTCCGCGCCTGAAGCCATCTGCTCTCTGATCAACGTCATCCCCCCACCCGAGGACGGGAACTCGTGGATCCGCTGTCTGAAGACTGTGGTTTACCCGTGAGACCTCTTTCGAACCCCCGCGAGCTGAGCCTCCTGTCCGGGCCAGCGCCGGTCGCGCATCCAGCAACCCGCTGGCGCTGCCCGCTGGTCCGCGGTGAGGCCCGACCGACGCTCTCCGGGTTATGAGCACCATTTCCTGAACTCTTGTCGAGCAAACCGAAGGTGTTCGGTTTATGCAGGCGATTTCGCGCTTCATAGGCCGAACAACTGTGGTCGCGCTCTGCAGGCCGTCGAGGCAGGCGTTAAAAGCCGAAGAACGTGGGTCGGACTCCGACTGCCATCCGCGGACTGCATCCACTGCCGGCGATCGCTGCACGTGACCGCACCCGCCGCCTGTACGCGCTGAGCCGTACGTATCAGAAGCCCTTGTCGCGAGCTCTTTGAAGGATGTCTCGTCACATCCATCCAAGGAGCACGCCATGGCCGCCGTCACCGACCGACTGAGNNTCCAGGGCGTCGCTGCCCGGACCGCGGCACACACGACCTCCAAGCCCGTCACGCGACGGCCCAAGCCGACATCGCTCCTCGTGACGTCAGGCAGCGACCTTCTCGTGGTGTCGCTCGCGACACGTACGACCAGCGTCCTGGCGAAGGGCTTCTCGCATCCGGCGGGCGTGGCGCTCGACGCGTCCGGCCGGACCGCGTACGTGGCCGACCTCAACATCGGCGCCGAGACGTACACGATCGTCGCCGTGCCCGTCCACAAGAACCCCAAGGTCACAAAGGTTCACAGCGGTTCGGGCATACCGGGGCAGCTCGCGATCGCGGGCACCACCCTTGCGTTCGTCGACGGCCCCACGGGCACGCTCGTGACGATCGATCTGACGTCCGGCACGGAGACCGTGGTGGGTACGGGGCTCGGGGACGTCGGCGGCGTCGCCTACTCCGACGACGGCAAGAGGATCCACGTCGTCGAGTCGATCACCGGTCGCTGGCTCTCCATCGCTCCCGGCGACGCGAGCTTCGCCACCGAAGGGACCGGCCTCACGGCACCCCGGAACCTCACCTCGTACAACCCCGCCAAGACGTTCCTCGTCCCAGGTCACGGCCTGGTCGGTACGGTCGAGTCGCTCGCCATTGCCACCCAGCTGGTGAAGCACCTGTTCGTCCTCGGCCCGACGGACTCGCCGATCGCCGTGTGGCGGCTCGCCACGAAGTCCTTGATCACCGTCGACCTCGCCGGCATCACGTGGTGGGACCCGACCCTTCCGTACGTCCCGCCGTTCCCGGTGACCCTGTCGATCGCCGACCCGACGCCGTTCATCGGCTCCTACCAGCGGATCGCCGTCGACCTCGGTACGACCGGGTACACGATGGACGACCTCGACGTCACGATCTCCCACGGAGACGCCGGCGGCCAGTTCTCGTACTCCCGAGACGACCTCTCCGCACCGAACGAGGTCATGCTCCTCGTCGGGTACGAGCCGGGGCTGCACACCATCGACGTCATCCATCGCGCCACCGCGACGAAGGTCGGGACGCTCGACGTGACGACCATCGACACCTGGACGGTGCCCGAGAGCCCCGCGCACTGGCTCAGCGGTCCCGTCGGCGACTTCCGCACCGGCTACACGTGGGGCGGCGGCGGGACCTCGCCGCAGAACGTCGACGTCATGCCGCAGTCCGGCAGCCGCGGCATCGCGATCCTGCTCGTCGACGTCTCCGACGCGCGTTACCCGACCGGCGCGGGCATCACGACCGTACGGGACAACTGGCGCGACAGCGCCGTCGGCAACACCAACAGCGCGCGGCTCTTCTACGAGGAGGTGTCGCACGGGACGTTCACGCTCGGTCTCCAGGGCACGAGCCTGCCTCTGGCCTCGATCAGCGACAACTGGGCGGGGCAGTTCGACGCGATGCCGACGCCGTGGCCGTCCAACTCGTTCGCCCCGAAGGACGGGACTGCGTTCGCACAGGCCTGCATCTCGAACGCAGCGGCGCAGGTCGACTCCTCGAACCACCCGCTGATCGACTTCAGCCAGGTGAAGAGCGTCATCCTCGTCGTACGGTCGGCAGGTACGGCGGGCACCGACAACTTCTTCTGGCCGCAGGCGTGGGGCGGCAACTTCACGATCCCCGGCGGCTCGCAGAACATGAACATCCTCGGGATGCCCGACGACTGGCAGGAGACTCGCGACACGAGCCGCACCCGTACGGAGACGCTCTGCCATGAGATGGGCCACAACCTCGGCTACCCCGACCTGTACACGAACGTCGACTCGTGGAACTACTCGGCCGACATCAAGGCCCGTGACGTCACCAACCTCGACCTCATGAGCCACGAGACCCAGCTGCCCGACATGTCGATCGCGCAGCGGATGGAGACCGGCTGGGTACGGCCGGAGTGGGTCCAGACGTTCGACTTCTCCCGGTCCACGATCCCGCTGAGCCAGAGCATCACGCTGCACGCGGTCGAGGACGGCGCCCCGCCATCCGGCGAGCTCACGGGCGTGGAGATCCGCATCGCTGACGGGTGGAACTACTACTTCGAGTACCGCCGTACCGAGGCGGGCCAGGTCGGTGACCAGCACCTCGGCTCGGACACGTCCACCGGCAACGGTGCCGTGGTGGGCACCGACGTCATCAGCCAGAACTTCTCGTTCCCCATCAACCGGCCGCAGGTGATCCGGCTGCGTCCCGACGCCGAGGGCGAGCAGTCGTTCTTCCTCCCCGGGCAGGACTACAAGGAGAAGGACACGTCGAGCATGGCCGTCGCGGACTTCCGGATGAGCGTGATCTCGGCGAACGGGAACGAAGCGGTCATCCAGATCGAGTACGGGACGAACGGCCGACCCGACCTGTACATCCGGCCGTGGCCGGGCGGCGACAACTGGCAGAGCCCCGACATCGAGATCCGCAACGCGCGCTCGATCGCCGACCCCGGGCAGTGGTTCAACACGCCGTGGGAGGGCCACGTCAACACGGTCGTCGCGAAGTACCACAACCGCGGTCCGATCACGGCCCAGAACGTCCAGGTCGAGCTCTTCGTCAAGGACTACACGGTCAGCAACGCCCCGGAGGTCTCACTCGGCACCGACACCCANNCACCGCTGCATCATCGCCCGTACGCCGCTGTACATCGACGCCTCGGTCAACCCGAACATCGTCGAGATCAGCGACAGCAACAACGAGGCGCAGTCGAACTACACGCACTACATCTCCGCCTCGTCGTCCCCGGGCCTGCGGGTGCGCAGCACGGTCGCGCTGTACAACCCGTTCCCGCAGCGGGCCCTCATGTACGTGGTCCCGCAGATCCACGGGTCGTTCGCCCAGTACTACCGGCTCTACCTCGAGCACCAGTCGCTCATGCTGGACTCGGGGGAGACGCGCTACGTCGAGGTCATGGTCGAGTCCATGTTCGGCGACCCGCGGCTGAATGCCGAGTGGGAGCGGATCTCCGAGAAGCTGTTCCGGTCGCCGACGAACATGACGCTGGCCGGCTACGGGATCCCGCCCGAGGCGCCTCAGCACCCGGTGCTGCTCGGCGGCGCGCAGATCACGGTCAGCTCGGCGTGGGCGACGAAGTTCCAGAACCTCGAGGTGAGCGACGTGTTCGTCAAGGGACAGGTCGTCTCGACCCACACGAAGAACGGGGTTCCCGGCCACGTGCTCCTGACCTTCCACGGCCCGAAGGAGACGATCGCCAACACGATCACCGTGCCGATCACGCAGGACGGGTGGTTCAGCTCGGAGTGCCTGCGGTACGTGAAGGCGTTCCGGGCCAAGGAGCTCAGCCTGCACTACCCGGGCTACCCGGGATTCGCGGCCTGCGACCCCGACAAGGATCGCTACCCGCTCTGACGAGCACGGTACGGGCGGGGCGCAAGCCCTGCCCGTACTGCTGCAATCTCCGACCCTTCCCAAACTCCCTGTACGTGCGTATCTTTCGACCCACCTGAGCGAGGAGTGAGACCGTGACCAGCTACATGCCGCCGAGCCAAGCTCCGCGGCGCTCTCGCCGCGGGCTCATGA
This sequence comes from Propionibacteriaceae bacterium, assembly GCA_003153855.1. Classification (GTDB taxonomy): domain Bacteria; phylum Actinomycetota; class Actinomycetes; order Propionibacteriales; family Propionibacteriaceae; genus Fen-668. The sequence continues at coordinate 14,468 of PMBM01000183.1, read as the reverse complement.
TCGTGCTGCTCATCGTCGGACTGGCGATCCTGCTGATGCTGGCGCTCATCGTCGTCCTGCTCCTGCGCAACCCCACGGCGGGCGGGCAACCGTCACTGGCGACCAGCAGTGTCGCCACTCCGTCGGCCACGACGAGCTCCGCCTCGAGCAGCCCCACCGCCACGCCGTCCCCGTTGACGGCAGCGACGACCGCGACGACCGGCACGAAGACCGTGACGGCCACGGCGACCAGGACGACCACCACCGCGACAGGTCCGCAGGTCCAGACCTTCGCGGTCGTGCCCCAGAGCGCGATCAGCGGTACGACCGTGAAGTGCACGACGGCGGGCAACGTGTCGGTCGACTTCTCGTGGGTCACGAGCGGCGCCACGACGGTGGACTTCGGCGTCGCGACGCTCGACGCGAGCACGGCTCCGTACTTGACCGACCTACCCGCGAGCGGCTCCCTCGGGAGTGCCCGGGCCGTGGTGTTCCAGTGCTACGCCGACAGCTCCGAGCACTCGCAGTACTACACGCTGACCGTGCTCTCCACCGGCCAGAAGGTGTCGAAGACGATCACGCTGAAAGAGAGCTACGTGCCGTAGGCCTCAGAGGAGGTCGTGGAGCGGGATCTGCTGCTCGCGGTCGGGGCCGACGCCGATGCCGGAGATGCGGGTGCCGATGAGGCTCTCCAGGCGTCGTACATAGGTCTGCGTCGTCGTGGGCAGGTCCTCGAAGCGACGGCAGCCGGTGATGTCCTCGGTCCAGCCGTCGAGGTACTCGTACACCGGTGTCGCGTGGTGGAGGTCCGACTGGTTCATCGGCATCACCTCGTGGCGGGTGCCGTTGACGTCGTACGCGACGACGACCGGGATCTTCTCCCAGCCCGTCAGCACGTCCAGCTTGGTCAGCACGATGTCGGTGACGGCGTTGACCCGTACGGCCTGCTCGACCACGAGCGCGTCGAACCAGCCGCAGCGGCGNNCCGACGTCGTCGAGCAGCTCGCCCGGGAACGGGCCCTCGCCGACGCGGGTGGTGTAGGCCTTGGCGATGCCGACGACACGGTCGATACGGGTCGGGCCGACGCCCGATCCCGTACACGCTCCTGCGGCGATCGGGTTGGAGCTCGTCACGTACGGGTAGGTGCCGAAGTCGACGTCCAGGTGGTGGGCCTGAGCGCCCTCGAGCAGGACGACCTTCCCGGCGTCGAGCGCACGGTTCAGCAGCAGCGACACGTCGGTGACCATCGGGCGCAGCCGGTCCGCGTGAGCCAGCAGCCCGTCGATGATCCGCTGCGGGTCGATCGTTGGCCGGTTGTAGATCTTCACGAGGATCTGGTTCTTCTGCTCCAGCGAGGCTTCGACCTTCTGGGCCAGGATCTTGGGGTCGAACACGTCCTGGATGCGCAGGCCGATGCGGTTGACCTTGTCGGCGTACGCGGGACCGACGCCGCGCCCGGTCGTACCGATCTTCCGGTTGCCCAGGAAGCGCTCGGTCACCTTGTCGATGACCTGGTGGTACGAGGTGATGATGTGGGCGTTGGCGCTGATCAGCACGCGCTCGGCGTTGACGCCCCGTGCGTTGAGCGCATCGATCTCCCCGAACATGACGTCGAGGTCGACGACGACGCCGTTGCCGATCACCGGCGTACAGGCTGGGTTGAGAATGCCGGAGGGGAGCAGGTGGAGCGCGTACTTCTCGCTCCCGACGACGACGGTGTGTCCGGCGTTGTTGCCACCGGAGTAGCGGACGACGTAGTCCACGCGGTCGCCGAGCTGGTCGGTCGCCTTGCCCTTGCCCTCGTCGCCCCACTGGGTGCCGATCACGATGATCGCCGGCATGGTTGTGCCTCTCTCGCGGCGGGCGGCGCTGGCGCCTTCGCGTCCTTGCGCCCCCACACGACAGCCCAGGACATATCTGTCCCGGGCTCTTACGGCCGAACTCTACCGCAGGCTCGTGTTCGGCCCGTCGGCATGACCAGCTCGGCGCCGGCGTGCTGGCCGCGTACCGCACCGGCGACGCAGTGTCCGCTATTGCACAAGACCCCAACAATCGCCGTCTGGCCCGCCACCCGCAGAGCCTGGAGACGCCATGCGTGGCTTCGGACCACCCCTGAGCTTTCCCAGCAGGGGCTCGGATCTGGGAACCGCCCTTGACAGAATTTGTTTGAGCGGTAACGATATGCATCGAAGCGCTTCGTCGAAACGCTTCGATGAGAGGTGGACGATGGCGACCATCACGGACGTGGCCCGTGCGGCCGGCGTGTCGGTCTCGACCGTGTCGTACGCGATCTCCGGAGCGCGCCCCATCCGTCCCGAGACGCGCGAACGGATCCACGCAGCGATGCACAGGCTCGGGTTCCAGCCCAACGCCATGGCCCGCTCGTTGGCGTCGCGACGCAGCCGTGTGATCGCTCTGATCTACCCCCAGATCGGTGGCATCGGGGGCACTGCCGGGGAGTTCGTCCAGGCCGTCGCTGAGCGTGCCAGAGAAGCGGGGTACCAGCTCGTGCTGTGGCCGTTCCGGGCGGACCAGGCCGGGGAGATCCGCAACCTGGCGCGCCAGGGGATGGCCGACGGCGTCCTGATCATGGAGGTCTGCCTCGACGACGAGCGGATCGATGTCCTCGAAGCGTCCGAGGTCCCGTACGCCATGATCGGACGTACCCGAGACGTGGCGGAGCGGCCGAGCGTCGACATCGACTTCGCCTCGACGATGGCGACCGCGATCTCGCACCTTGTCGGGCTCGGCCATCGTCATATCGCCTTCGTCAACCACTCGGAAGACCAGATCACAGCTGGGTACGGCCCGGCGGTCCGCTCCGCCGCCGCGTTCGACGAGTGCATGACCGCGCATGGCCTCGCACCGCTGTCCCGGACGTGTGACGACTCGCCAGTCATGGGTCGTGCGGTCACCGCTGACCTTCTCGACACCGATCCCGGGCTGACGGCCATCGTCACCATGAACGAGCTCGCCACGTTCGGCGTCTACGCAGAGCTGACCTCACGTGGGCTGTCGATACCCGGTGATGTCTCGGTGCTCGGCATCGTCACCTCGCCAGGCGTGGGCACCTTGAGCTACCCGCCGCTCACCACGATGCACTCGCCTGGCGCCAAGCTCGGACGGCTCGCCGTCGACTGCCTGCTGAGCCAGCTCGACCCGGCTACCACGCCGGTCCCCAATCAACTCATCCCCTGCGTCCTCGAACCAGGGATGAGCATCGGTCCAGCCAGGACCGACCTGGACGTCCCCCCGCGTCCATGACAGCCGGCCTCCGGCCAACCCGAAAGGACATGCAATGAAGCGCATCAAGGCCGTCCCCCTGGACCGCCGTCACTTCCTCGCCCTGAGCGGCGCCGGTCTGGGCGCACTCGCCCTCGGCGTCACGGCCTGCAGCAGCAGTACGTCTGCTTCCGGCAGCTCCGCCAGCGCAGTGCCTCGTACCTTCACGATCTGGGACTACGAGTCCGCNNCCGGACGTCATGGAGTACAACAAGGGAAATGCCACCGCCGGCCAGCTCGCAGCTCAGGGCCTGATCATCTCGTTGACCGACGCCGCCAAGCAGTACGGCTGGGACACCAAGCTCGCCGGGTCGCTCGCTACGACCGCCAAGTACAGCGACAAGGGCCTGATGGGCTCCGGCGAGTGGTACGGCGTCCCGAACTACGGCGAGTTCGTCGGTGTGTACTTCAACAAGGACATGTTCACGGCTGCGGGTCTCTCCATCCCGACGACCCTCGACGACTTCGTCAAGGTCATGGATGCCTTCAAGGCCAAGGGTGTGACGCCGCTCGCGACCGCCGGGGCGGAGTACCCGCTCGGGCAGCTCTGGTACGAGCTCGTGCTGTCCCAGGCTGATCGCTCCTTCGTCGACTCGTACGAGCTGTTCAAGAGCGACGTGGACTTCGCGGGTTCGGTCATGACCGGTGGCACGCAGATGCTCAAGGACTGGATCTCCAAGGGCTACATCGCCAACAACGTCGGCGCGCTCAAGGCCGAGGACATGGGCGTGTCCTTCATCCAGGGCAAGGCTCCGATGATGGTCTCCGGCTCCTGGTGGTTCGGCCGCCTCGTGACGGACATGAAGGCCAGCTGGGGCATGTTCACCTTCCCGGGCAACAAGCTCCACCCGGGTTCCTCAGGCAACCTGTGGGTGGTCCCGACCAAGTCGAAGAACGCCGACCTGGCGAAGGAGTTCATCGACATCACCCTGAGCGCGGACGTGCAGGATGTTCTCGCCCAGAAGGGTGGCCTCCCGGTCGCGTCGAGCGCGACGGCCACCGATCCCAAGGTCGCCGAGCTCACGAAGAGCTTCTCGTCGATCCTGGCCCAGGACGGCCTGGCCTTCTACCCCGACTGGCCCGTCCCCGGCTACTACGACGTCATCGTCGCGCAGCTCCAGGGCCTCGCGAACGGCAACAAGGACGTCAAGGCGACTCTCGACGGTCTCGGCAGTGCCTATGCCGCCGGCAAGAAGGACCTGCTGAAGGGCTAGTCCCCGAAGTCGCGGTGGTGCGGTGCTTGTCTGCCGCCCCACCGCGGCCGACCCGTGTCACCCATCCTCGAAGAAGGGACAGCACCATGGCTGCGACCACACGGCATCGCCGCGCAACCTGGGTGGGCTACCTGCCGTACCTCCTGCCGGGCCTGATTGCCTTCGCCGTTGTCATCGGCTTCCCCTTGGCGACGAACGTCTACTACAGCCTCTTCCGGTGGAAGGGCGGGCTGGCGAAGATGAACTGGTACGGGCTCGGCAACTACACCGATCTGCTCTCCGATGACGCGTTCTGGGTGTCGTTCCGGAACTCGATCGCCATGGTCGTCGCGATGGTCGTGGTGCCGACCCTTATCGGCCTTGTACTCGCAGCCGTCCTGTTCGACTACCTCGGACGCCGGTTCGGCACGCGGGTGGCTGCCGTGCTCCGCGCCACGTACTACCTTCCGCAGATTCTCCCGGTGGCCGTCGCCGGCGTCGTGTGGAACTGGATCCTCAACGCCCAGACTGGCGCGATCAACGTCATCCTGTCCAGCCTCGGGGTGGTCAACCCTCCGGACTGGCTGGGCAATCCCAGCCTTGCAATGCCGAGCGTGATGCTCGTGCTGATCTGGGTCCAGATCGGCTACCCGGTCGTCATCTTCATGGCGGCACTGCAGCGCGTCGACCCTGACCTGTACGAGGCGGCCGAGCTCGACGGGGCCGACTGGATCAACCGCTTCCGCGCGATCACCCTGCCCCAGATCAAGCCGGAGACGTTCGTCGTCACGCTGACCTGTACGGTCGCGGCCCTGAAGGTCTTCGCCCCGGTCTATGTCCTGACCCGTGGTGGCCCTGAGGGCAGCACGCTCGTGCCGAGCTACTACTCCTTCCTCAACTTCTTCGACAAGTCCAAAGTCGGCTACGGCGCTGCCGTGTCCACCGTCCTCACGGTGGTCATCATCCTTGTCGCCGTCGTCATCCTCACCTTCCAGACGAGGTCGGAACGCCGCGAGCGAGAGGGTCGATGATGGCCACCCTGAAGGCCGCACGAGCCCATAGGGCTGCACGAGTCCCTAAGGACACCGTGGACGCACGCTACCGGCACGGCGTGGGCCGCTGGGTCGTTCTGGTGGTGGCCGCCGTGTTCGCGCTCGCCATGCTGTCGCCCTTCGTGCTGATGCTTCTCAACGCGTTCAAGTCGCCGCAGGACTACTCCCAGAACGGCCCGCTGAGTCTGCCGACCGAGTTCTACACCAAGGGTCTGGTCAACTTCTGGAACAGGACCGAGTTCCCCCTCAAGCTCTGGAACTCGATCGTCATCTCGGCAGCGGTCGCCGTGCTCGGGAGCCTTCTCTCGCTCGTCACCGCCTACGCGATCGGCATCGGGCGCGTGAAAGGACGGGTCGTGCTGGTCGCGATCTTCCTCGTCGCGAACATGCTGCCCCAGGAAGCGATCATCTATCCGCTGTTCACGATGGCCAACGCCGTCGG
>PMBM01000183.1:0-8509 GCA_003153855.1 Propionibacteriaceae bacterium | reverse complement strand
TTCCGGATCCTCGTGTCGGTGGTCTACCCGATCATGCGGCCCACCCTGGGAGTGCTGATGGTCTTCTTCTTCATCTGGACCTGGAACGAGTTCTTCATCCCGCTCGTCATGCTCACCACGAACGCCACCCAGACCGTCCCGATCGCCCTGTCCTCTCTGCAGGGCGACAGGCTGATGGACGCTCCAACGACGAACGCCGGCGCTCTGGTCTCGTTGCTTCCGGCCCTGATCTTCTTCCTGATCTTCCAGCGCACNNATGAAGTTCACTGACGGCTACTGGCAGAAGCAGCCCGGCCTCACACTCCTGTACGCGGTCGAGGTCGACGACATCCGCATCGACGTCGACCGGGGGCAGCTGGTGGTCTATGCATCCACCGCACACATCACGGGTCGCGGCGACACCCTGAACCGCCCGTTGCTCACCATCACGTACTCGGCGACCGCGCCCGGCGTGATCGGCGTCGAGGTCGTCCACCACGCGGGCAAGGCGGAACGCTCGCCGACCTTCTCGCTGGCGTCGAGCGACGTGGTCGCGGCGGTGGCGCTGACAGATGAGTACGGCCTGCTCCGCTCGGAGGACCTCGAGGTCCGCGTCCCACGTCGGGGCCCGTGGCACGCGGACTTCGTCCAGGACGGCAGGGTGCTCACCTCGTCGCTGCCACGGTCGCTCGCGGCTGTCCTCGGAGCCGACGACGCCGAGTGGATGCACGAGCAGCTGTCCCTCGAGCCGGGCGAGCAGGTGTACGGGCTCGGCGAGCGGTTCGGCGCGTTCACCAAGAACGGCCAGGTCGTCGACATCTGGAACCGGGACGGCGGCACCTCCAGCGAACAGGCGTACAAGAACATCCCCTTCTATGTCACCAGCGGCGGGTACGGCGTGTTCACCGAGCACCCGGAGCTCGTCTCGTACGAGGTCGGTTCCGAGGTCAACACGCGCGTCCAGTTCTCGGTGGCCGGGTCGCGGCTGCGCTACCACGTGATCGCCGGCCCGACGCCGAAGGACGTGCTGCGTCGCTACACCGGGCTCACGGGAAGGCCCGCGCGGCTGCCTGCCTGGTCGTACGGGCTGTGGNNTGCCGCTGTCGGTGTTCCACTTCGACTGCTTCTGGATGCGCTCCTACCAGTGGTGCGACTTCACCTGGGACCCGCGCACCTTCCCTGACCCGGCCGGGATGCTGTCCCGGCTCAAGGCCCGGGGGCTGCGGATCTGCGTCTGGATCAACCCGTACATCGCGCAGCGCTCGCACCTGTTCGACGAGGGCGCTGCCGCCGGATACCTGCTGAGGACGGCCAGCGGCGACGTCTGGCAGACGGACCAGTGGCAGGCCGGCATGGGGCTGGTCGACTTCACGAACCCCGAGGCGGTGACCTGGTACCAGAGCAAGCTCACGATGCTGCTCGACCAGGGCGTCGACGCCTTCAAGACCGACTTCGGCGAGCGGATCCCGAGCGAGGGGGTCAGCTGGTTCGACGGCTCCGACCCGGAGCGGATGCACAACTACTACACGCACCTGTACAACAAGGCGGTCCACGACCTGCTCGTCACCGAGAAGGGCGAGGGCGAGGCGGTGCTGTTCGCCCGGTCGGCCACGGCCGGCGGCCAGCAGTACCCGGTGCACTGGGGTGGCGACTGCGACTCCACGTTCGCGTCGATGGCCGAGTCGCTGCGAGGCGGGCTGTCGCTGGCGATGTCCGGGTTCGGCTACTGGAGCCACGACATCGGCGGCTTCGAGGGGACGCCTGACCCGGGAGTCTTCAAACGCTGGCTGCCGTTCGGGCTGCTGTCGAGCCACTCCCGCCTGCACGGGTCGGCGTCGTACAGGGTGCCTTGGGCCTTCGACGAAGAAGCGGTCGACATCACCCGCCGCTTCACGCGGCTCAAGCTGTCGCTGATGCCGTACATCGGGCGTCTCGCCGAGGAGGCCGTGTCCGACGGCGTCCCGCTGATGCGGCCGATGGTGCTCGAGTTCCCCGAGGACCGGGGCGCCCAGCACGTCGACACCCAGTTCATGCTCGGGGACGCGCTGTGCGTCTCGCCGGTCTTCCGTGCCGACGGGGTCGCCGACACGTACCTGCCGACAGCCGGCTGGCGTCATCTTCTCGGTGGCGAGGTGGCTGGGCCGGGCTGGACGAGCCGTACGTACGGGTTCGACTCGCTCGGGCTGTACGTACGGCCGGGGACCGTGCTTCCGGTGGGTGCCGTCGAGGACACCCCCGAGTACGCGTGGGCCGAGGGAGTCACGCTGCGCGCCTTCGACATTCCCGACGGCTTCGACGCGACACTCCGTGTCCCGGGCGGCACGGGAGCGGGCGCGACGTTCCGGGTACGGCGTGACGGAGCTGTCGTGGTGGCTTCCACCGCCGATGCTCCGGGTGCCTGGACGCTCGACATCGTCGGTGGCCCCACCGGCGGCGGTGTCGGGGCAGGCGAGGTCCTTCTGGTCGTCGGCGAGGGCTGAGCCGCTCACCTGCATGCGACGGCGTACGCGACGTAGGGTCGGGCAATGACCGAACGCTCCCTCACGGTGTGCAACTTCGTCACGGTCGACGGCCGGTACGAGGACGACGACCACGACATCGCGTCGTTCTTCACCCACCAGCACCCCGACTACCGCGGCGCGGACGACTTCGACCACTACGCGACGAGCCTGCTGCGGCGCTCGGACGTCGTGCTGCTGTCGGGCAAGCGGTCGACGCTCGGCAACCTCGGCTACTGGACGTCGGTGCAGGGCGACCCCGAGGCCACGGCCATCCGCAGCGAGTTCGCGGCGTTGTTCCGTGACGTGTCGAAGGTCGTCATCTCCGACACGATCACGGACGCGGACCTCGAGCCGTACGAGAACGTCCGCATCGTCCGCCGCGACGGCGCCCACGCAGAGGTGGCGCGCCTGAAGGCCGAAACGGGCGCTGGCATCCTCGTCCTGCTCGGTCGTGTCCTCTGGAACGACCTCATGTCGGCGGGCCTCGTCGACGAGCTGCACCTCGTGACGTTCCCCCTTGTCGCAGGCTCAGGCGTCCCCCTCTTCGACGCTCGCCCGAACGTCGCGCTGAAGCTCCTCGAGACCCAGACCTGGGTCGCGTCCGGCAGCGTCCTCATGCGTTGGCGGGTCGATCCCGTCTCGTAGCTACCAACTGCCGCGTATGACGGGCCTCTCATCGTCGGCCTGAGGGCCCTGACTGGCTCGTACCCTGACCAGCATGACGACGTACGCAGCACGGCATGTCGCCCTCGGCGGCGACGATCCCGAGCCGGAAGGCCTCGCCTCCTCGTGGGGTGACGATCCCGCGCCGCGCCGCGCGCTCATGCCCGAGGATGCTGCGACGAGCTACGCGACGTACGAGGTGGAGCCCGAGCTGGTCCCGTACGCCGCAGTCGCGCGCCAGGAGCTCCCGGTCCAGCAGGCGACCCCGTCGGAGCTCGGCCCGCCTGTCGTCGCGCCCGTTCCGAGCCAGACGATGGCGTGGCACCTCGCCTCCGCGTCCCACGCGCCGCAGGACCCAGGCCCCCTCGACGCAACGCCACCGGTCACCTTCGTCGCCGATCCGGCCTCGATCCCCACACCTGTCTCGCAGTCCTCGGCCTTCGCGTACCAGTCGATGCCCAGNNCGCACAGGTGCCCTCGGAGCCGACGTACGCTCCGGTGGCGCCGCACATGTCCTACACGTCCGCACCCGCTCAGGGTTCGCTGGCAGCGCCGATGGCCTCGCCCTACGCGAACCCTGCGCCGTACGACGCGCCCCCGACTGGTGGGAGCTGGGTCCACAGGCCACAGACCGTCGAGCAGGCGCTCGAGCTGGTCCTGCCGCCGGCGGCCGGGACGGCCGTCAAGGTTGCGGTCACGGTCCAGCGGGTCTTCTCGCTCATCTTCGTGCTCGTGGTCGTGGGGATCTTCACCGCCGTGGGCTTCAACCTGGGCGGAGGCAACACCTGGTTCATCGTCGGGTTCGCCTGGTTCGTCGGGATCATGATGGTCGTCGGCCTCCTCAGCCCCGGACGTGGCCGACTGCGGTGGTCGGTCCTGAAATAGAGTGAGGGCGTGACCGACCTCACCGTTCTCGTCGTCGGCTCGGGAGGCCGTGAGCACGCCTTGGCGCGTGCCATCGCTGCGGATCCCGGTGTCGCGGCCGTCCACGTCGCTCCCGGCAACCCCGGTACGTGGCACTCCTGGCCGCACCATGCCGTCGACCCGCTGGACGGGCGGGCCGTGGCCGCCCTCGCCGCGGAGGTCGGCGCCGATCTCGTCGTCATCGGCCCGGAGACACCGCTCGTCGTGGGTGTGGCCGACGCCGTACGTGCCGCAGGCATCGCCTGTTTCGGGCCATCGGTGGAAGCCGCGCAGCTCGAGGGGTCCAAGAAGTTCGCGAAGGACGTCATGGAGTCCGCGGGCGTACCTACGGCTGCCTCGCGCTTCTGCCGCACACCCGACGAGGTCGCTGCGGCGCTCGACGACTTCGGGCCCCCGTACGTGGTGAAGCAGGACGGCCTCGCCGCCGGCAAGGGCGTCGTGGTGACGTCGGACCGCGACGAGGCGCTCGCTCATGCGGCCGCCTGCGGCGACGTCGTGGTCGAGGAGTACCTCGACGGTCCCGAGGTAAGCCTCTTCGTCATCACCGACGGCACGGTCGCGCTGCCGCTCCAGCCGGCACAGGACTTCAAGCGCGTCGGCAACGGCGACGCCGGCCCGAACACGGGAGGCATGGGCGCGTACACGCCGCTTCCCTGGGCGCCCGACGGCCTGGTCGACGCCGTCATGGCTCGCGTGGTCATGCCGACGCTGGACGAGATGACACGGCGCGGTACGCCGTTCGCCGGCCTGCTGTACGTGGGCCTCGCGCTCACGTCGCGGGGGATGCGCGTCGTCGAGTACAACGCCCGCTTCGGCGACCCCGAGACCCAGGCGATCCTGCCGCTGCTGGAGACGCCGCTCGGACGCCTGCTGTACGCCGCCGCGACCGGCACCTTGGCCGAGGTCGGTCCCCTGACGTGGCGCGCCGAGTGCGCCGTCATCGTCGTCGCCGCGGCCGAGAACTACCCGGGCACCCCGAGGACGGGCGGCTCCATCACAGGGCCCCGCCTGTACGAGTCGTCCGACAACGTCCACATCGTCCACGCCGGTACGGCGCTGAGCGGTGACACGCTCGTCTCCGCGGGCGGTCGCGTCCTCGGTGTGGTGGCCACCGCGCCGACGCTCACCAAGGCCCGCGACGACGCGTACGCAGCCCTCGGGGAGCTCGACTTCCCCACGGGCTTCTGGCGCACGGACATCGCCGCCAAGGCAGCCGCCGGTCTCATCCCGCCCGTCACCTCGCTGTAGGAGCACTCGTGTCGATCCCCAACGTCCTCGCCAGCCGGTACGCGTCCGCCCAGATGCGCGCCATCTGGAGCCCCGAGGAGAAGATCATCGCGGAGCGCAGGCTCTGGGTCGCCGTGCTCGCGGCCCAGCGGGACCTCGGCGTCGACTTCGGCGGCGACGACGCTGACACGGTGATCGCGGCGTACGAGAGCGTGCTGGACCAGGTCGACCTCGACTCCATCAACGCCCGCGAGAAGGTCACGCGCCACGACGTCAAGGCTCGCATCGAGGAGTTCAACTCAGCCGCGGGCTTCGAGCACGTCCACAAGGGGATGACGAGCCGCGACCTCACCGAGAACGTCGAGCAGGCGCAGGTGCTGGGGTCGTTGCGCCTTGTCAGGGCACGAATGGTGACTGCGCTGGTCTACCTGGCCCGGCTCGCGGAGTCGTACAGCGCACAACCGGTCGCGGGCCGGTCCCACAACGTCGCCGCCCAGGTCACGACGCTGGGCAAGCGGTTCGCGTCGGCGGCCGACGAGCTCCTCGTCGCGTACGAGCGACTCGACGGGCTGATCGCCCGCTACCCGATGCGCGGCATCAAGGGCCCGGTCGGTACGAGCCAGGACATGCTCGACCTGCTCGGCGGCGACACCGCCAAGCTCGCCGACCTGGAGACCCGCGTCGCCCGCCACCTCGGCTTCGAGCGCACGTTCACGTCGACCGGCCAGGTCTACCCGCGCTCGCTCGACTTCGACACGGTCAGCGCGCTGGCGCAGGCCGCGGCCGCACCCTCGAGCCTCGCCACGAGCATCCGTCTCATGGCCGGCGCCGAGCTGGTGACCGAGGGCTTCCGGCCGGGTCAGGTCGGCTCGTCGGCGATGCCGCACAAGATGAACACCCGCAGCTGCGAGCGCGTCAACGGGCTCGCGGTGATCGTGCGCGGCTACGTGTCGATGACCGGCGAGCTCATGGGCGACCAGTGGAACGAGGGAGACGTGTCGTGCTCGGTCGTACGCCGGGTGGCCCTCCCCGATGCGTGCTACGCGATCGACGGGCTGTACGAGACGTTCCTGGTGGTCCTGAGCGACTTCGGCGCGTTCCCGGCGGTCATCGAGGCCGAGCTCGCGAAGTACCTCCCGTTCCTCACGACCACCAAGGTGCTCATGGCGGCTGTACGGAAGGGCGTCGGCCGCGAGCAGGCCCACGAGGCGATCAAGGAGCACGCGGTCGCCGTCGCCCTCGAGATGCGCGCCACGGGCCGCGGCGACAACGACCTGTTCGCCCGTCTCGCCGGTGATGCGCGGCTCGGGCTGTCACGCGAGGAGCTCGACGGCCTTGTCTCCGAGCCGCTGGCGTTGACGGGCGCTGCCCAGAACCAGGTCGCGGCTATCGCGACTCGTGTCGCCGAGATCGCCGCCCTGTACCCCGAAGCTGCCACGTACGTACCGGGGGAGACCNNCGCATGGAAGGATGAGCGCCATGTCGAGGATCCTGTCCGTCGGTGAGGCGCTGATCGATGTCGTGACACGTCCCGGAGGGGGGCCGTCGGAGCACGTCGGCGGCAGCCTGCTCAATGTCGCCAACGGCATCGCTCAGCTCGGGCACCGCAGCAGCATCTGTTCGTGGTGGGGCCGTGACGCACATGGCGAGCTCATCGCCGCCTCCATCGCATCGACGGGGGCGGAGGTCGAGCCCGGTACGGACTCGGCGCCGACCACGAGCGTCGCGCAGGCCACCCTGGACGCCGAGGGACGCGCCACGTACACGTTCGACCTCGCCTGGGACCTGCCGGAGGTACGAGACGCGGACGGCATCTCCCACGTACACACCGGCAGCATCGGTGCCACGCTCGAACCGGGCGGCGCCAAGGTCGTCGACCTGGTGACGAGGCTCCGTGAGACGGCGACGATCTCGTACGACCCGAACGTACGTCCCGCGATCATGCACAGCCCGGACGAGGTCCTCGGCCGCGTCGAGGAGCTGGTCGCGCTGTCTGATGTGGTGAAGGCGTCCGATGAGGACATCGACTGGCTCTATCCCGGCGTCCCGGTCGAGACGGCGCTTCGCCGCTGGGTCGACCTGGGACCGGCGCTCGCGGTCTGTACGAGGGGCCCGCTCGGCGCGTACGCGGTCATCCGCACCTCCCGCGACCACCTCGTCGTGCCGCAGAACACGGTCGCGCTCGCCGACACGGTCGGCGCTGGCGACTCGTTCATGGCCGGGCTCATCTCGGGGCTGACGGACGCCGGGCTGCTCGGTGGTCCCGTACAGCGCGAGCGGCTCGCCGCGGCCACCTGGCCTGAGCTCGCGACCGCACTCCACCGCGCGGTGGTCACCAGCTCGATCACGGTGAGCCATGCGGGGGCGTACGCGCCGTCGCTGGACGAGATCCGCGCGGTGATCGCCGCAGACCCCTACCTGGCCTGAGCCCCACGGAATCCTCGTTCCGATACGCCATCGGCATCCACACGCCGGAGCCGGCCCGCTGGCGGCCGATGAGGTACGGAAACGAGGATGAGGTAGGAAGGACCCATGAACCTGGTCGCCGAGCTGTGGCGTCGCGCGCTCGCCACGCAACCGCTCCCGAGCGCCTGGGGCTCCGCCGCGCTGGCCGTCGTCGCGCTGCTGGTCGTCGCCTTCGCCTGGCGAGTTGTGCGCACGCTGGTGACGATCTGCCACGAGAGCGGGCACGCGCTCGTCGCGGTGCTCGTGGGACGGCGGCTGAGCGGCGTACGGGTCCACTCGGACACGTCCGGGCTCACCGTCAGCCGCGGCCGGCCGAAGGGCCCGGGCATGGTCGCGACGCTCTTCGCGGGCTACCTGGCGCCGGCGGTCGTCGGGCTCGGAGTCGCCGGCCTCGCTGGTACAGGCCACGCCTCGGGCGTGCTCTGGCTGCTGGTCCTCCTGGCCGCCGTGCTGCTCGTGTGGATCCGCAACCTGTACGGGGCGCTGGTGGTCATCGCCGCCGGGCTCGGGGTCGCCCTGGTCACCTGGTACGCGCCGCCCGCGACACTCGGCTGGATCGCCACGGGGCTGGCCTGGCTGTTCCTCGCGTCCGCCCCGAGGCCCGTCCTCGAGCTGATGAGGCGCCACTCGCCGGGCTCCGACGCGGCCCAGCTCGCCGCGCTCACCCACCTCCACCGGTACGTGTGGTGCGTGCTCTGGCTCGTACTGACGGTCGCCGCCCTGGCGGCCGGTGCGCTCTGGATGGTCCC
>PMBM01000072.1 GCA_003153855.1 Propionibacteriaceae bacterium | reverse complement strand
CCAAAGCCAGGTACACCACCTGAGCCCACCCCGGACACAAACCGGAGCACGCCAGATCCAGTCGGCAAGAAAATGGATTCTTCTGCATTCCGACGCCGCTCAGCGCAGGAGGACTGGACATTTAATGGACAGTTCTTCTTCACGGCGATCTATGCATGGACCCGTGTTGCGGCTGCTCCTTCGACGCCATTAGGTTTCGAACCGAAATGACGTATCGGGAAAGATCGTCATCGGCTCGAGGGGAACACTCCATTGCTGAACCTGACGCGCGCGCTCTTTCGTAGTGGCCGGAAAAGCTGTCTGACAGGCCGGAACGCGGTCGTCCTCGGCTTGGTCACCCTGCTGGCCGTCGGAACAGTGGCTGCGACGCCGACACCGGCTCAGGCTGCCACGCCAGAGGCCGCGGTCGCCCTTCCCCTCGGCATCGACACCAACGGTGGGCTGGGCGCGTTCGGATCCAACGTGGTCTTCGGCACCCACCGTTCGACAGACGGCGGCGCCACGTGGACGACGCCGTCGTTCCTCAGCGGTCCCACGTGGAAAGCCCTGGCGGGCGTCAACCTCATGGGTTACCAGATGACCGGCTCCTCCTACACGGCCACTGCCCTCGCGATCGACACCGGTACGACGCAGACGTACACCTTCACCAACAGCTCCTGGACCTGGGTGTCGGCGATGAGCCGGTCGTGGGTCCTCGGGGCGACGAACGCGTTCGGGATCACTACGTATTCCGCGTACGAGCTGGACACTGGCGCCACTGTGCCAGTCACTGCGCCGACGGCCGACATCTCTTCGTCGCCGACCCTCACCCCGTCCGGCGGGATCTTGTGGCGCGGCGAGAACGCCAGCTATCAGAGCGTCTTCGCCTACTCGGCAGAGCCTGGCCTCCCTGCGAGCCCGTGGAGCGTGATCGACAACGCGCTCGCATCGGTGGTGACCGAGACCGCCTTCGTCTACCTCGCCAACGATGCGGCTGGCCTCCACGTGTGCTCGCGCGCCTTCGCCGACCTGGCGAGCGCTTCGACCTGTTCCACGCTCATGAGCGGCACGTACGCGGCCCCATTCATGACCGTCCTCAACTTCGGGGCGTCGACCGTCGTACATGTCGTCACCCGCGAGGGCCCCAAGGGCGACTACCTCTGGAACGGCACGACCGTGACGCCTATCCAGCTCCCCCCGGGTGCATCCGTCACTCAGCCGACCAGCTACGCGTCCACCGGGATGTACGGCGACACCCCCTACCTCATGGTCCGTGATGCCGCCGGGATACCGACACTCAGGAAGGTGAACAGTGACGGATCCTTGACCTCGGGGACCGCCCTTCCCACCGGCGCGCCCGCAACCGCCAACAACCTCGCTGTGGCACCCGACCGAGTGGTGGGTTCGGACGGACGTGACGGCGCGTATGAGGGAAAGGCGTGGTCCCGCTCGGTGACTGGCGCGAGCTTCGGCGACGAGGCGCTCCTACCGTTGCGCGCGTCGGCAGTGGCCGCGTCCGCCGCACGTACGGTCGTCAGCGGGCCGGACGGGCTGTCCTTCTACGACCGGGGAGCCCTGACTTCCGCATCCAGCGATGCGCATCTCGCCGGCCTCAGCGGGCCGTACGTCCTGCGGTGGTTGTTCAACGGGGGCGGTGGCTTCGCCCAGGTCTCGACGGTGGACGGCGCGGTCGTGGCATCGTTCCCGGGTTACGCCAACGGCGAGCTCTCGGGCTCTCGATTCATCAGCTTCAGCACGGACAGCGACCCCGCCGGCGCGATCCACCTGGTCGTGAACGACCTCACGGGCAAGGCGGCAGCACGCACCGTGAACCTGCCTCCCGGAACAGCCAGCTGTTTCGTGGCTGGCATCGCCGGCGACAACTCGTTCATCCGGTGTTCGACAACGTTCCAAGCCTTCAGCATCTCGACAGGGCTGCAGACGGGGTCGGTGTCCATCCTCAGCGGCGGCTTCTATGGAGGCGGGGACGGCTACGGAATCGTCAGCGACTACTCGACCAACCCGCAGACCTACATGGTCTGGGACCTCTCGACCGGCAGCACCACGCCGCTCAGCGGCTGCCTGTATCCGGTCGCCAGCGACGGGGTGGGTCACATCGCCTGCAGTACGGACACTCAGCTGGTGTGGCGTGACTTCTCGTCGTTGTCGACCGCAGCACCCCGGTTGTTGGGTGTGCTCGCGGCCGGGACGGTCGACTTCACCTCAACCTCAGCCTGGACCCCCCAGATCGACACCACCAAAGCACTCGCCGCCGGCACCCTCGTGATCCGCAACAGCACCGGAACAACCGTACGGACCCTGACCACACCCGCCTCGAACGACGGCTCCATCCGCGGCGTCACCTGGAACGGCCGCAACGACTCCGGCGCACCCGTAGCCACCGGCACCTACACCTACACCCTCACCGCCACCGGCAAGGACGGCTCCGGGGCCACCACCGCCATCGACGGCACCGCGGCGGCGTCCGGGACCGTCACAGTCACCGCCAACGTCGCCGACACCACCGCCTACGAACCGTTCGTGAAAGCCGCCTACCAAGACTTCCTCAACCGCCAACCCACCGCCACCGAACTCAGCACCAAGAGCACCGCACTGTCCAACGGCACCCTCACCAAGAACGCGTTCCTGACCACCATGGCCAACAGCGACGAATGGCTCAGCACCATCGTCACCAAGATGTACCAAGACACCCTCGGCCGAGCCCCCGACGCCGCCGGACTGACCTACTGGACCGGACTCATCCGCAACAGGACCTTCTCCGTCGCCGAAGTCGCCAGCCGCCTCTACTCCTCCGACGAGTACTACCTCTACCACGCCGGCGCCACCCCCACGACCTGGGTCACCGCCCTCTACCACGCCCTGCTCAGCCGCGCCCCCGACACCGCGGGCCTGCAGCAATGGGTCGCCTACACCAACAGCCCCAGCTTCGGCCGCAACCGCGTCGCCTTCGAGTTCTACCAATCCACCGAGTCACGCCTGAAGCGCGTCGACGCCCTCTACCAGGCACTCCTGGGCCGCGGACCCGACCCCACCGGCTGGCCCTACTGGGCCGGACAGGTCTACACCACCGGCGACATCGTGCTCGCCACGAACCTCGCCAACAGCGAGGAATACTGGCTACGCGCCAAAGCCAGGTACACCACCTGAGCC
>PMBM01000068.1 GCA_003153855.1 Propionibacteriaceae bacterium | reverse complement strand
AAGCAGGTCGCCTACAACACCGAGCGGGGCGTCGACCCGATGCCACTGCGGAAGAAGATCGCCGACATCACGGACATGCTGGCTCGCGAGGACGCGGACACGGAGGGTCTGCTGGCACGCAGCACGGGTCGCGGTGGCCAGCGAAGGGCCCCGGTGCCCTCGTTGTCGGACCGCGCGGCGAAGCGAGACCTCAAGGGCCTGCCCGCCGGTGAGCTCGCGGATCTCGTCGCGGAGCTCACCGACCAGATGCACGGCGCGGCTGCCGAGCTGCAGTTCGAGACCGCAGCACGACTGCGCGACGAGATCTCGGACCTGAAGAAGGAGCTGCGCAGATGCTGGAGGCGACGCGCTGATGGACGTCGGGCCACCCACCGGCGACACCGTGACCTGTGGCTCCCACTAGACTGGGGACTGCTCAAGGAGGGGAGTACTCCCAACGGCGGGTCGTCGTCAGCACACCGCGGCAGCGGTCGGTGGCCCGGTCGGGACTTCCCGATGGACGAGACCTCCCGAGCCGTTCTGGTCCGCCCTGAAAGGTCTCCTTGAATGCATGTCAGTCCGCTCGCCTGGACGCTCACCATCGTGGTGATGCTGGCCGCCCTGGCGCTTGACATCTTCGTCGTCGGCCGTCGACCGCACGAGCCCAGCACGCGTGAGAACGGGATCGCGATCGCGATGTACGTCGGCGCCGCGCTGTTGTTCGGTGTCGGCGTGGCCTGGCTCATGGGTGGCGAGGCAGGAGGGCAGTTCATCGCCGGCTGGCTGACCGAGTACTCGCTGTCGGTCGACAACCTGTTCATCTTCCTCATCATCATGAGCAAGCTGAAGGTNNGCGTTCGGCGGCTTCCTCATCTACACCGCGGTCGACCTCGCGAAGGACTTCTTCGAGAAGGACACCGAGGACGAGGCCATCGACAACCTGGCCATCCGATGGGTGAAGCGTCGGTTCTCGTTCACCGAGGGGTTCCACGGCACGAAGCTGAGGGTCGACGACGACGGCGGCCGAGCATGGACGCCGTTGTTCCTGGTCATCGTCGCGCTGGGCAGCGCCGACCTGCTGTTCGCGCTCGACTCGATCCCGGCGATCTACGGGCTCACGAGCGAGCCGTACCTCGTCCTCACGGCGAACATCTTCGCGCTGATGGGTTTGCGTCAGCTCTACTTCCTGCTGGGCAACCTGCTGAAGAAGCTCGTCTTCCTCTCGCTCGGCCTCTCGGTGGTCCTGGCCTTCATCGGCGTGAAGCTCGTGCTGCACGCGATGCACGAGTACGACCTGGACACGCGGCTGGGGTTCAACGGAGAGATCTCGCTGGTCGTCTCGTTGGCCGTGATCGTCGGCACGCTCGCCGTCACGACGGTCGCCAGCCTCATCGCGTCACGACGCGCGGAGGCGGACGACTGAGTCAGCGCACAGGGCCGATGCTCACGTGCTCGGCGCCGGACACGGCCGTACGTGGCAGTCGGCCCGTCAGCCAGCCGAGCAGGTTCGCGTCCGTTCCTGACACCTCGGACACGCCGGGCCCCGACCCGACACGCAGGACGTTGCCCCTGCTGGTCGTCACGGCGATCCCAGGGCCGGTGACGAGGTCGGCCCTTCGGTAGAGGTTCCAGGCGAGGAGGAACTCGGAGACCTTGACGTCGATGTCGCCGAAGACGAAGCCGCAGTCGAGGTCCACGTGGTGCAGGACCACCTCGTTGAGACGCAGCATGGGGAGGTCCTCGGCGGTGAGGCCGTCGAGGCCACCGTGCAGCGGCGTCGCCCACTGCTCCGCGCTCATCTTGTCGAACGCGTCGTTGAGGAGGCCGGACGACGTGTCGAGATCGATCTGGATGTCCAGGGGCGAGCGGCGGGACCCGGCTTCCAGGTCCTGGATGATGTCGTCGCGCTCCATCTCCGGTCGCGAGGCGAGGCGCGTGACGTACCTGCGCAGCACATCGGCGTTGCGTGCGAGGTGGGTGGCGACGTGAGCCCTCGTCCAACCAGGAAGGGTTGTGGGGCCGAGCCAGTCGCTGTCGGAGATCGCGATCGTGTCCCCGAGCAGCCGCTGGGTAGCGGCCATCTTGAGCTGCCGGACCTCGGAGAGGGCGGCATCGGGAACGATCATGACGACAAACCTATGGCCCATGGTCAAGGCACGGGGTAACCGGGGCGAATCGGCACACGTGTTTTGTCGGTGGGCCCCCGTACGATGTCCGGCGTGATGGACAGACTCGTTGTCAGAGGCGCTCGGGAGCACAACCTGAAGAATGTGTCGCTCGATCTGCCGCGCGACGCCCTCATCGTGTTCACCGGTCTGTCCGGCTCCGGGAAGTCGTCGCTTGCCTTCGACACGATCTTCGCCGAGGGGCAACGCCGCTACGTCGAGTCGCTGTCCGCCTACGCACGCCAGTTCATCGGCCAGATGGACAAGCCGGCCGTCGACTTCATCGAGGGGCTGTCCCCGGCCGTGTCGATCGACCAGAAGTCGACCTCGCGCAACCCGCGGTCGACGGTCGGCACGATCACGGAGGTGTACGACTACCTCCGCCTCCTGTTCGCGAGAGCCGGACGCCCGCACTGCCCGCAGTGCGGCGAACCCGTCAGCCGGCAGACCCCCCAGCAGATCGTCGACAGGCTGCTCGCGCTGCCTGAAGGCACACGGTTCCAGGTGGTCGCACCGATCATCCGGGGCCGGAAGGGCGAGTACCACGACCTGTTCACGGAGCTCGCCACCGAGGGCTTCGCACGCGTCAGGGTCGACGGCGAGGTCCACCAGCTGACCCAGCCGCCGACCCTCGACAAGCAGAAGAAGCACTCGATCGACGTCATCATCGACCGTCTCGCGGTGAAGCCGACCGTGAAGCAGCGGCTGACCGACTCCGTCGAGACGGCGCTGCGCCTCGCACAGGGTGTGGTCTCGATCGACTTCGTCGACGAGCCGGAAGGCAGCCAGGCCCGGGAGCGCCGCTACTCGGAGAAGCTCGCGTGCCCCAACAACCACGACATCGCGATCGAGGAGCTCGAACCACGGCAGTTCTCGTTCAACGGCCCGTGGGGCGCCTGCCCCGTCTGCTCAGGCCTCGGCACGATGCTCGAGGTCGATCCCGAGCTGGTCGTGCCGGACGCGTCGATGAGCCTGTCGGAGAACGCCGTCTCCGTGTGGTCGTCGCCGACCGTCGCCGGCTACTTCCAGAACCTGCTGGGCGGTCTCGCGGAGACCGAGAACTTCTCGATGTCGACACCGTTCCGCGACCTGACCCCGAAGGTCCAGAACCTCGTCATGCTGGGGGCCGGCGAGCCGGTCTACGTCAAGCACCGCAACCGTTACGGCCGGGTGCGGACCTACTCGGCGAAGTACGAGGGCGCGATCCCGTACATCAAGCGGCGTCACGCCGAGGCGGAGACCGACACCGCGCGTGACCGGTACGCCGAGTTCATGCGCGAGATCCCGTGCGCCACCTGCCACGGCGCGCGGCTGAAGCCCACCTCGCTCGCGGTCACGATCGGCGGCAAGAGCATCGCCGACATCGCGGGGATGTCCATCGACGGGGCCGCGAGCTTCCTCAAGACGCTTGAGCTGACCCCGCGTGAGGCCCAGATCGCCGAGCGCGTGCTCAAGGAGNNTGTACGTGCTCGACGAGCCGTCGATCGGTCTCCACCAGCGCGACAACCGCCGGCTCATCGACACCCTCGTACGGTTGAGGAACCTCGGCAACACGCTCATCGTCGTCGAGCACGACGAGGACACGATCCGTTCCGCCGACTGGGCCGTCGACATCGGCCCCGGCGCGGGGGAGCACGGCGGCCAGGTCATCGTCTCCGGGCCCGTGAGCGAGCTGCTGGCGAGCAAGGAGTCGATCACCGGCGCGTACCTGTCCGGGCGTCGGTCGATCCCACTCCCGAGCGCCAGGCGGGGATTGACGGGCCGTTCGGTGACGATCGTCGGGGCGCGCGAGAACAACCTGCAGGACGTCACCGTGTCGTTCCCGCTCGGCCAGCTCATCTCCGTGACCGGNNGGCTCGGGCAAGTCGACGCTCGTGAACGGCATCCTGTACGCAGCCCTGGCACGACGCATCTACAACTCCAAGCAGATGCCTGGCCGTCACACCCACATCGACGGCTACCACGAGATCGACAAGATCATCCACGTCGACCAGTCGCCCATCGGACGAACGCCCAGGTCCAACCCGGCGACGTACACGGGTGTCTTCGACCGGATCCGTTCTCTGTTCGCGGAGACGCCCGAGGCGAAGGTGCGCGGCTACCAGCCGGGCCGCTTCTCGTTCAACGTNNAGGTGCACTACAAGGGCAAGACGATCGCCGAGGTGCTCGACATGCCGATCGAGGAGGGCTCCGAGTTCTTCGCGGCGATCCCCGCGATCAGCCGCCACCTCACGACGCTGGTCGACGTGGGGCTGGGATACGTACGGATGGGGCAGCCGGCGACGACGCTGTCAGGCGGCGAGGCGCAGCGCGTGAAGCTGGCGGCGGAGCTGCAGCGGCGTGCGACAGGCAGAACCATGTACGTGCTGGACGAGCCCACCACGGGCCTGCACTTCGAGGACATCCGCAAGCTCCTCGGCGTGCTCCAGAAGCTGGTCGACGCGGGGAACTCGGTGGTCGTGATCGAGCACAACCTCGACGTCATCAAGTCGTCCGACTGGATCATCGACCTCGGGCCCGAGGGCGGGTCGCGCGGCGGTCAGGTGCTCGTGACGGGCACGCCCGAGGAGGTCGCCGCCTGCCCGGAGTCGTACACGGGACAGTTCCTCGCTCAGGTGCTCAAGGGCACAGACATCGGGGTCGCCGAGCCGATCGTCGCGCTGACGCCCCCGGTGCCGCTCAAGAAACCACGAGTGAGTCGCCGGACTGCGTGACCTTCGCGGCGCCGAGCGCCCTTCGCGCCGGCCCGGAGATGGCTGAGCCGTCCTTGATCGAGAAGCGCGAGTTGTGGCACGTACAGATGATCTGGCCGTTCTGGATCGCCGAGACGGGGCAGCCCTCGTGAGTGCAGACGCTGCTGAACGCCCGGAAGGTGCCTGCGGTGGGCTGGGTCACGACGAAGTTCGCGGTCTGCATGATGACGCCACCGCCGACGGGGACGTCAGCCACCTTCACGGAGTTCCCGGCTGCTGCACCGCCGCCTGACCCCGTGCTGGGTGCAGCCTTCGTCGTCGTGCCGGTCCCGGACCCTCCGTTGCCCGACCCGGTGGACGTGTCGGGGGAGCTGCACGCCGCCAGCCCGAGCCCGGCCAGGGTCAAGCCCATGCCTGCGGCGAAGAGACTGCGACGAGGGACGTCGGGCGACATATGGGGGTCCTCCTGGGTTGGTTGACGCTTCAACCCTAGGGGCGAGCGTGGGGGCGCTCCCAGTCTTGCCCAGAACTCACAGCAAGACGCAGGAAATCCACAGGAAGGACAGGTTTTCCTCCGTTCGGGACTGTCGGTGGTGGCGGCTAGATTGGGCGACTGTGGCAGATCCGGTGACGTACAGGCCGAAGGTGGGGTCGATCCCCACCGATCCCGGCGTGTACAGGTTCAGGGACCCGCACGGCACCGTGATCTACGTCGGCAAGGCGAAGAACCTCCGGCAACGGCTGAACTCCTACTTCGCCGATCCGTCAGGGCTGCATCACCGCACCCGCACGATGGTCTACACGGCCGCCAAGGTCGAGTGGACCGTCGTCCAGAACGAGCTCGAGGCGCTCCAGCTCGAGTACACCTGGATCAAGAAGTACGACCCGCGGTTCAACGTCAAGTACCGCGACGACAAGACGTACCCGTGGCTGTGCGTCAGCTGGTCCGAAGACATCCCGCGTGTCTTCGTGGGCCGCGGATCCAAGCGCCGAGGGTGGCGCTACTTCGGCCCGTACGGTCATGCCTGGGCCATCCGCGACACGGTTGACGCGCTTCTCGGGGTGTTCCCGATGCGCTCCTGCAGCGCGGGCACGTTCCGCTCGGCGGCCGCGTCGGGCCGCCCCTGCTTGCTGGGCTACATCGGGAAGTGCTCCGCGCCGTGCATCGGGCGCATCACGCCGGAGGCGCATCGCGAGATCGCCGACGACTTCTGCGCCTTCATGGGAGGGCAGACGCGGGTGATCGAGCGACGCCTCTCCGACCAGATGGCGGTCGCCTCCCACAACATGGAGTACGAACGGGCGGCGGTCGTCCGGGACCAGCTGGGCGCGCTCCGGAAGATCCTCGAGCGCAACGCGATCGTGCTGACGGACGGCACCGACGCCGACGTCGTGGCGATGGCCGTCGACCAGCTCGAGGTCGCCGTACAGGTGTTCCACGTACGGAACGGGCGCGTCCAGGGAGAACGCGGCTGGGTCGCGGATCGTGCCGAGGAGGGTGACGAGGCGTTCCTCGTCGAGGCGTTCCTGCTGCAGCTGTACGCGGAGCAGGTCTCGCCGGACATGACGCCCGTCGAGCGGCGCCGCGCCGTGCCGCCCCTCATCCTCGTGCCCGCGCTGCCGACGGGAGCAGAGCTGATGGAGCAGCTCCTCGCCACGGAGCGAGGCGCGAAGGTACGGATTCAGGTCCCTCAGCGCGGCGACAAGCGAGTCCTGCTCGACACCGTGGCCCGCAACGCGGCCGAGGCGCTGACCCGGCACAAGACGAAGCGCGCGAGCGATCTCACCACCCGCAACCGGGCGCTCGAGGAGATCCAGGAGGCGCTCGGCCTGTCGACCGCACCCCTCCGCATCGAGTGCTTCGACATCTCCCACCTGCAGGGGACCGAGACCGTCGCCTCGATGGTCGTCTTCGAGGACGGTCTCGCGCGCAAGTCCGAGTACCGGCGCTTCGTCGTCCGCACGGTCGCCTCCAACGACGTCGGTGCGATGACCGAGGTGCTGACGCGGCGCTTCCGCCGGTTGATCGAGGAGCGTCAGCTGCTCCAGGAGGCTGACGGCGATGCGGCGGCGGCTGCCCTCATCGATGCCACAACGCGCGCCCCGCGAGGCTTCGCGTACGCGCCGGGGCTGCTCGTCGTCGACGGTGGCGCGCCACAGGTGGCGGCGGCGCGCGCCGTCCTCGAGGCGCTCGGCATCGCCGACGTCGCCGTGTGCGGGCTGGCGAAGCGGCTGGAGGAGGTCTGGCTGCCGAACGAGGAGTTCCCGCTCATCCTGCCGAGGACCAGCGAGGGGCTGTACCTGCTGCAGCGCATCCGTGACGAGGCCCACCGGTTCGCGATCACCCACCACCGCGGTCGCCGCAGCGTGTCGATGGTCGAGTCGGTGCTGGACGACGTGACGGGTCTTGGGGAGGTCCGCCGGAAGGCCCTGCTGCGCCGCTTCGGCTCCATGAAGAAGCTGCGCGGGGCGACGGCAGAGGAGATCGCGCAGACCCCCGGGTTCGGCCCGCGACTGGCCGAGGCGGTCGTCGCGGCCGTGGCGTCGCAGAGTGTGGGGGAGTCCGTGAACATGACGACTGGAGAAATCCTCGACTAGGCCCGTGTGGCCCCTGCCGCCCGGAGGCCGCTGGCCGGGATAATGACACCTGTGAGCGAGCAGGAGTCATCGCAGCGGGTCGTCGTCATCACCGGCATGTCCGGAGCGGGCCGGCGCACTGCGGCGCACGCCATGGAGGACCACGGCTGGTACGTGGTCGACAACATCCCTCCCGTGATGCTGCCCCTGCTCGTACGTCAGCTCGCCACGGACGGGATCACGAAGCTGGCGGTAGTCATCGACGTCCGCAGCCGCGCCGACATGCAGCACCTGCCGGTCGTGTTCTCGGAGCTGGCAGAGAAGGGCATCACCGCGGAGATCTGCTTCATCGAGGCGGCCGACGAGGTGATCGTCAAGCGCCAGGAGTCCTCGCGACGGCCCGTACCGCTCCAGGAGGACGGTCGCATGATCGAGGGCATCCGACGGGAGCGCCGGATGATGTCGACCCTGCGGGCCGCGGCGGACATGGTCATCGACACCTCCTCCCTCAACGTCCACCAGCTCCAGCAGCGGGTCGCCCACGCGTACGGCGGTGACGACCGCGACGAGCTGCGCGTCATCGTCGTGTCGTTCGGGTTCAAGAACGGGGTGCCGATCGACTCGGACATGGTCTTCGACGTACGGTTCCTGCCCAACCCCCACTGGGTCCCCGAGCTCCGACCGCAGACTGGTCTGTCCGAGGCCGTGTCCTCGTACGTGCTGGGCCAGCCCGCCGCCGGCCCGTTCCTGACGCACCTCCTCGGGTTGCTCGACAGCGTCCTCCCGGGCTACGTGGCCGAGGGCAAGCGTCAGGTCGAGCTCGCGATCGGCTGTACGGGCGGCAAGCACCGGTCGACCGCGATCGCGGAGGAGGTGGCCCGGCAGCTCCGTGAACGCTCGCTGACGGTCCAGGTCATGCACCGGGATCTCGGGCGCGAATGACACGCCAGCTCTCCCGGCTGCCGGTCGTCGCAGCCCTGGGTGGTGGGCACGGTCTTTCGGCGACGCTCTCGGCCCTGCGACGGCTCACCGACCAGGTCACGGCGATCGTCACCGTGGCCGACGACGGCGGGTCCTCGGGCCGGCTGCGTGANNGACGTCCTCCAGTCCCGGTTCGCCGGCAACGGTCCGCTCGCCGGGCATGCGATCGGCAACCTCCTCATCGCCGGGCTCTGGCAGAGGCTTGGCGACCCGGTCGAAGGCCTGGACATGGTCGGCCACCTGCTGGGAGTACGCGGCAGGGTGCTGCCCATGTCAGCCGTGCCGCTGACCATCGAGGCGGATGTCCTCGGGCTCCGCGCGAGCGCGCCCGACGAGGTCACGGTGGTCCGTGGTCAGGCGCAGATCGCGAAGACTCCGGGCAGGGTCGTCGGCGTGAGGCTGGGACCCGACCGGCCACCCGCGCATCCCGCCGCACTGGCCGCGCTCCGCGACGCCGACTTCATCGTTCTGGGGCCGGGATCGTGGTTCACGTCGGTCCTCGTCCACCTCCTCGTACCGGAGCTGGCCGATGCCATGGTGAGCTCCTCGGCGCAGCGGATCCTCGTGCTCAACCTCGTTCCCGCGGACGAGACCGAGGGGTTCTCGCCGGCGGCCCACATCGACGTTCTCGCCGAGCACGCCCCGCTGCTGCGGTTCGACCACGTGATCGCCGACGAGCGCTTCGCAGGCCTCGACGGCCACCTCGGGACGTACGTGGAGAGCCTCGGGGCACAGCTCCACATCGCACGGCTGGGAATGCGTGACGGGTCCGCTCGCCACGACCCGTTGCTGCTCGCCGCTTCCCTTGCTGGAGCCATGGGTCTGTGATCGGGTCCGGGAGACCGCCTTCCGTATGACAAGATTGCCCAATGGCGTTGACCCAGCAGGTGAAGTCGGAACTGGCGACGGTGGTGACGACGAAGCCATGCTGCCGGCGGGCTGAGGCCGCCGCGATGCTCCGGTTCGGTGGGGGTCTCCACCTCGCCGGTGGCCAGATCATCGTCGAGGCCGAGCTGGACACAGGCGCTGCCGCGCGCCGCCTCCGCTCCACGGTCACCGAGGTCTTCGGTCTCCAGTCCGAGCTCGTCACGGTCACCTCGTCCGGCCTTCGCCGCGGCACCCGCTACATCGTCCGCCTCATCAAGGACGGGGGCGCGCTCGCGCGTCAGACAGGCCTCGTGGACAAGCGCGGCCGTCCCGTACGTGGCCTTCCGCCGTCCGTCGTCGGTGGAGGCATCTGCGACGCGGTGGCGACCTGGCGCGGCGCGTTCCTCGCGCACGGCTCGCTCACCGAGCCCGGTCGGTCGATGTCGATGGAGGTCACCTGCCCTGGGCAGGAGTCGGCGCTGGCGCTCGTAGGAGCGGCTCGACGGCTCGGGATCGTCGCCAAGCCCCGCGATGTTCGAGGCGTCGACCGTGTCGTCATCCGCGACGGCGACGCGATCGCCGCGATGCTCACGAGGCTGGGTGCCCATCAGACCGTGCTGGCCTGGGAGGAGCGCCGTGTACGCCGCGAGGTGCGCGCCTCGGCGAACCGCCTGGCCAACTTCGACGACGCCAACCTGCG
>PMBM01000156.1:19978-31176 GCA_003153855.1 Propionibacteriaceae bacterium | reverse complement strand
GCGTAGTGCGCGGTCGATCGGTGCGCGGCGACGGCATCCTCGGACACGTACCCCTCGATGAGCATGAACTTCGTCGGGTCCTCGATCTCCTGGACCACGTCGAACCTCGTGACGCCCTCCTCCTGGCGAGAGTTGGCGGCGTTCATGCGCGACGCCTCGAGGAACGCGTCCTCCGCGCCCGCGATCACGTGGACATGGACGAACGTCACGAACGCCTCGGTTGCCATGGGCTTCTCCTTCTCGCGTGGGCTGCCGCGGTCGATCGTACGCGCGCCCTTCGTGACACAGCCCTGTCCGGCGCCGTGGCTGTCCTCGGGGCGGGCGATCCCTCTCAGGCGACGCCCCACTGCTGGTGCTTGGCGAGGAACGCCTGCAGCAGTACGGCGTTGACCGGAGTCGGCACGCCGTACCTCTCGCCGAGCCCGACCACGACCCCCGCGAACTGGTCGACCTCGGTGCGCCGGTGCGCGAGCGCGTCCTGGGCCATCGACGTGTAGTTGTCGGGGCCGAGCGTGCCGAGCACGGTGAGGAACCTGTCGACGTCCGCCTGCGTGAGGTCGACGCCCGACGCCTGAGCGACAGCGACGACCTCTCGCTGCGCCGCGATCATGAGGTCACGGGCGGGACCTGCCGCCTGTACGAGGGCGTACGTGGCCTCCAGCAGTGCCGAGACCTGGTTGACGCCGACGTTGACGAGGAACTTCCACCACAGGGCGTGCCGCATGTCCGCCTGCCGCACGTACGGGAGGTCTGCGGCGGTCAGGAGAGCCTCGAGCCGTACGGATCCGGCGCTGGGCTCCCCCGGCGTCGGGTCGCCGAACTCGACCCACCCCCCGGCCGAGTAGCGAACGCCGGCGTCGTTTCGCACCGCGTCGATGCCGACCACGACCGCCAGCGGGACGTACGCCTGAGGGAAAGCCGCGGACAGCGCATCCTCGCTCGTGATGCCGTTGAGCAGGCTCAGGATGACGGTGTCAGGACCGACCTGGTGGGCGAGCTGGTCGATCGCCTCGGGAAGGTGGTGGCACTTCACGGTGACGATGACGAGGTCGGCAGGTGCCATCTCCTCGCTGGGTTCGACGACCGGGAAGTGGTACGTCCGGCCGTTGACCGCGACGCCGTCTCGGCGCAACCGCTCGGCCCGAGGACCGTCTGCGACGACGCGCAGCACGGCGTCCGGTTGTGCCTCGGAGATCCGCGCCGCGTACGACGCGCCCACCGCCCCGAGCCCGATGACACTGATGATCGTCACGCCCACCCCTCCCGATCCGCGCCCACGCTATCTCCCGCCGGCGTGCCCAACCGAAGGTGCCGGGGTTATGAGCGGGCCGGCATAGGTCACCCGGCGCCTCAGCGAAGTTGTCGGGGTCATGGGCCCTCAGATCGGCTCCATAACCCGAACATCTCCGGTTCGCCGCTGTGATGGGCTCCTCACCCGTTCGATAACCCCGACAACTCTGGTGGGATGGGAAGGATCGGACCTCAACCCAGCAACGAGTCGACCATGCCCAGGAAGACGGTGTCGCCGTCGAACTCCCCGTACGTACGGGTGGTCTGGCGGCGCCGCTGGCGATATGCGCCGAGGTTGTCGAGGAACGCTCCGAGGTTGGCCCGGGTCAGCGTCGCGGCGGCGGCTCCCAGGCCGGCGTCTGTGATGACCCGTGCGTTGAGCTGCTGCTCGTAGTGGGCGAACGGCAGCAAGAACATGGGAACGTCGAGGTACAGGGCCTCGGTGATCAGGTTGTGCCCGGCGGTCGAGATGACGGCGTCCGAGTGGCGCAGGCAGTCGATGAAGTCCGCGCGACCGTTGGGCCGCAGCGTGACGTTTTCCGGCACGTCAGTGGCTTCGGCACCCACGAAGCAGGTGAATCGATGGTCGGCGAACTCGCCGAACAGGTCGAGAAGCTCGTCCAGGGGCTGCGCGATGTGGTTGGCGGCGGAGAGGTACACCGTCACGTTCCCGTCGACCGGCTCGGCGACGAGACCCTTCACGTCCGCTCCGAGGATCGGCGGCAACATCGTCACCTGGTACTCCGCAACGGCGGGGTAGTCCACCCTGAAGAACGACGTTGCGAACCGGGCTCTCGCCTTCGGGAAGAAGTACCCCAGACGCATCCGGTGCTCGTCGGGGGTGAANNGGCGCATCGAACAGGTACGCGATCTGCGCCGAGACCATGTCGTAGTCGGAGATCACCAGATCGGGTTTGCCGTACAGCTGTTCGACCAGGGCGCAGGCGTTCCAGAACGCGCGATGGGCCTCCGGCTGAGCGTTGGCCGGGTCGTCCGCCGTCGCCGTGAAGTCGAGTCCGTGGGGCGTGGTGTGGATCCGCGGGACGTAGACCCGCGCGTTGGGCAGGAGCGGGAAGTGCCGGGCGAAGAACTCGTGGCTCTGGTCGTTGGTCACGAGGATCACGTCATGGCCCCGCGCGAGGAGGCCTTCCACGATCGGGCGCTGACGCGTGCTGTGCCCCAGGCCGAAACCGCACACGCCCACCACGATCTTCATGACGTACCTTCCCGCTGCGTGACCCTGATCGTGATCCCGAGGAGGCGCAACAGCTTGCTGACGTCCTGGATCGGGACGAAGCAGTGCTCGAAGTACCAGTTCTGCGTCCTTCGGTACTTCCGGCGTTTGAGCAGGACGGTCGGGATCTCGACGGCGAGCGTACGGAGCGTCGCCCCGACGAGGCGTAGGCGCGCCCTGGGCCGACGGTCCTC
The DNA here is from genome assembly GCA_003153855.1 of Propionibacteriaceae bacterium. GTDB lineage: Bacteria > Actinomycetota > Actinomycetes > Propionibacteriales > Propionibacteriaceae > Fen-668. The sequence continues at coordinate 28,458 of PMBM01000156.1, read as the reverse complement.
GGAGAGCGCGAACCTGGCCTCGAACTGACCGTTGGCTGTCGCTCTCTTGAGGATGTAGCGCATCGTCATCTTCTCGGCCGGCACCCAGTGGTACACGCGGAGTTCCGGCGAGTAGAGGAAGACCGGTGACTCCTCGCCCTCCCACACGCGGCGGAACAGCGCCGTCTCCTCACCCATGCCCAGCTCGGTGCCCTTCATGCCGGCCGTGGACTCGAACCCTCCGTACGTCGCAAGAGCGTCCCTGAGCCAGATCATGTTCGACCCGGAGAACGCTTCGCCCTGACGCAGGTGGCGCTGGACGTCGCCGCGGGTGCGGATCTCGTACGAGTCCAGCCACCAGTCCGGCCGGGCGCTCGTGTAGAAAGGATGGATCGGACCGCCGACGCAGCAGAGGTTGTCCGGGTTGGCCTCGATGAGTCCTTGGGCGGTCTCGAGCCAGGTGGCCTCGGCCCGGGCGTCGTCGTCGAGGAACGCGACGTACGTTCCCCGCGCGGCGCGCCATCCGGTGTTGCGAGCCGTGGCCAAGCCAAGGCGCTCCTCGTACAGGTAGCGCACGTGGGGGTCGACGAGCGCTTCGATGGCGTCTGCCGTCCCGTCGGTCGAGCAGTTGTCGACCACGATGACCTCGTAGCGATCGGCGGCCAGGGTCTGCCCGAGGACGCTCTGCACGGCCGCCACCACATGCTCACGGCGGTTGTACGAGCAGATGACCACCGAGAAAAGCATGGCGGCAGCCTAGGGCCGCTCACCACCGGCCAGCGCCGTCACTCGTCCTTGGGCCAGTTGGCCTCGTTCTTGCGGCTCGGCTGTACACGCGGAGGCTCTCCCGGCATCTTCGGGTACTCGGGTGGGTACGGCATCTCGCCCTGTCCGTTCCCCTCGTCACGTGCGTACCAGTCGAGGGCCGTACGGATGGACGCCGGCGTCGACTCCTCGAGGGCCGCCCACACGTCGCCACGCTCCGCGAAGCGGCCGGGCATCGTCCGTACCGTGAAGTCGTCCGGATGCGCGTCGGGCAGCTCCTCCCATGTCAACGGCGCGGAGACCCGTGCCTCGGGTGTGGGACGGATCGAGTACGCCGACGCCATGAGCCTGTCGCGCGCCATCTGGTTGACATCGACGAAGATCCGGCGGCCACGCTCCTCCTTCCACCAGGCCGTGGTGACCCGCTCCGGCAGGCGACGCTCCAGCTCGCGACCGACGGCGATCGCGGCATGCCGTGCGTCGATGAAGTCGGCGCCCTCGATGCGTGCGAAGACGTGCAGGCCTCGGCCACCGGAGGTCTTGGGAAACCCCGTGAGGCCGGCGTCCGTCATGACCTCCCGCAGTCCGAGCGCCGCCTCGCGCGCCTCGTCGAACGTCGTGCCGGGCTGCGGGTCGAGGTCGATCCGCAGCTGGTCGACGGCGTCGGTGTGGGGATGACGTACGGGCCACGGGTGGAAACGGATCGTGCCGAGGTTGACCATCCACACGATGGTGGCGAGATCGGCTGGCGCGACCTCGACCGCGGGTCGGCCGGAGGGGAACGTCACGGTGGTGGTCTGGACCCAGTCGGGAATACCACGCGCCGGCGCGTGCTTCTGGTAGAAGGCGCTGCCACCTGGGTTGTCAGGACTGCGTAGCGACGCGTCGGGGGTGACCCCTTCGGGCCAGCGTTCCATGGTGACCGGACGATCGTGCAAGGCCGCCAGGATGCCAGGCGCGACCGCGAGGACGTACGAGACGATGTCGAGCTTCGTGAGCCCGAGCTCGGGGAAGTAGACCTTCGACGGGCTCGAGACCCGGACCTCACGTCCCCCTGCGTCGACGAAAGTCGCTTCTGCCGCCATTGGTGCCCCGCCTAGAGTCGTGTTCACGAAGGGAGATCAGCGTGACCCAGCAACTGAAGGTCGTCAAGACCGAGGACGAGTGGCGCAAGCAGCTCGGAGACGTCGCCTACCACGTGCTGCGCCAGGCGGGGACGGAACGTCCCTTCACCGGCGAGTACACCGACACGAAGACCGAGGGCGTCTACGAGTGCCGCGCGTGCGGCGCGGAGCTGTTCCGCTCCGACGAGAAGTTCGAGTCCCACTGCGGGTGGCCGTCCTTCTTCGCACCGCTCGCGGGCGACCGCGTCCAGTACATCGAGGACAAGTCCCTGGGCAGCACACGGGTCGAGGTCCGGTGCGCCTCGTGCGGCTCGCACCTAGGGCACGTGTTCCACGGCGAGGGCTACGACACGCCCACCGACGACCGCTACTGCATCAACTCGGTGAGCCTGGTCCTCAAGCCGGTGCAATGACCGGGCGACCGCTCGGCGCGTCAAGCCTGCGGCGAAGCTCGCAGCCACCTAGATTGGCCACGTGACCGCGCGAAGCCACCCGACCTACCCACCGGCCTTTGCGCGCGCCCTGCGTCAGCTACGTGCCGTTCCCTGGCGCTCGGAGGTGTCGATCGAGGAGATCCCGTCGCCGCAGCGCATCGCGCCATTCTCGGTCGCCGTGAGCGCCGACGTCGTCGTCCTGGACGACGAACGCGGCTCGGGACGTCTCGTGCTGCTGCACGACCCGGCGGGGAACGAGGCCTGGGACGGCACGTTCCGCTGCGTCACGTACAGCAAGGCGGACGTCGAGCCCGAGATGGTCCGAGACCCGCTCCTGGCCGACGTCGGCTGGAGCTGGCTGATGGAGGCGCTCGACACGCATCACGCGACGTACCGGGAGCCGAGCGGTACGGTCTCGGCCGTCATCAGCACCCCGTTCGGTGAGCTGGCGGCCGACCCAGGCAGCGCCGAGGTCGAGATCCGCGCGTCATGGACGCCCGAGCTGTCCGCCGACCTCTCGCTCGCCGCGCACGTCGCCGCCTGGCAAGAGGTCCTCTGCACCCTGGCCGGCCTGCCACCCGTACCACCCGGCGTCGTACCGCTGGCCGCGCGTCGCGGGCGCAGATGACCGACGACGTCGGGACCGCTCCGGAGGTCCCCATTCTCGAAGCACCGCGTGACGGCGTTCCGGACATCATCGACACACCCGAGGGCCTGGAGCGCCTGGCCACCGCGATGGCCGCCGGCACGGGTCCCGTGGCAGTGGACACCGAACGCGCCCAGGGCTTCCGCTACACCGGCCGCGCGTACCTGCTNNCTGCAGGCCGCACTCGACGACGCGGAGTGGATCATCCACGCCGCCACGCAGGACCTGCCGTGCCTGGTGGACGCCGGCCTCCTGCCCCATCGCCTCTTCGACACCGAGCTCGCGGCCCGGCTGCTGGGCTACCCGCGCGTGGCGCTCGGGACGCTTGCCGAACAGCTCCTCGGCGTACGCCTGCTCAAGGAGCACAGCGCCGCCGACTGGTCCGTCCGGCCGTTGCCGACCGACTGGCTGAGCTATGCCGCGCTGGACGTGGAGCTGCTGATGGAGCTGCGGGACATCCTCTCGGAGCAGCTGCGCGCGGCCGGCAAGGACGAGTGGGCGCGACAGGAGTTCGCCTACCTGCTGGGTCAGGCCGCCCTTCCCGTCACGCCGCGGGTCGACCCGTGGCGACGGACGTCGGGCATTCACGGCGTACGCAGCCCTCGCGCGCTCGCGATCGTCCGCGAGCTCTGGACCACGCGAGACGAGCTCGCCCGGTCGCTGGACAAGGCTCCAGGTCGCATCCTCGGCGATGAGGCGATCGCCATGGTCGCCACGGGCATCAAGGAAGGCTCGCCAGCACCTGACGCGCGGACCCTGCAGACGATCCCCCGCTTCAACCGGCGTGAGGCCAAGCGCTACCGCCAGACGTGGCTCGACGCGATCACGCGCGCGATGCAGCTGCCCACCAGTGCGCTGCCGACGATGTTCCTCGCGTCCGAAGGCCCACCACCACCCCGCACGTGGCCCTCGCGCGATCCTCTGGCCGCGAAGCGCTGGGAAGCGGTGCGCCCGGTGCTCACCGACCTCGCCGAGTCCCTCGAGCTGCCCATCGAGAACCTCATCCCGCCCGACCCGCTGAGGCGTCTTCTGTGGACTCCGACGGGCATCGACGAGCCGTCAGTGCGTACGCAGCTGGCAGAGCTCGGTGTACGGGCGTGGCAGGTCGACATCGTCGCACCACCGATCGCCGTGGCACTCGCCGAGCTCTAGCCCCGGTGGCGGGTTCGGCACGTGACTCGCCGACCTGTACGTCTGCGCCGCCGCGCCCCTTCCGAGGTCCCAGCGGCTCACTACCCTGCGAGTAGACCTGCCGGAACGAGGGCCGTGACACGAACTGCCACGTTGTCCGGGTTTTTCCTGCTGTCTGAGGCTTCCCCCCGCGGCAGCTGCCACGTTGCCGGGGTTATGACGGTCCGTACTCCACCGGTCACCCGGCCAACGTCGCAGTTCGTTCCTGAGGGCTTCTTCCTCGGCCTCATAACCCATGCAACGTCGCGGCTCGTACATCCTCGCCCCGGATCCGGTGCGACGGACTACCCCGGTTCCCCGGCCGCGACCGCGACCGCTCGACGACTATCCCTCGGGTGCGGGCGGAAGCCCCAGGGTCGTCGGCGTCGTGGTCGGCGCGTTCTCGAGGTCCCGCGACAGCAGCGACTCGATGGTGGCCAGCGCCACCGCTTGCGAGGTGAGCCCGGCGGCCTCCAGCACCTGGTCGCGGGTGCCCTGGGGGAGGAACGCGTGGCCGAGGCCGAACTGACGGACCACGACTGGGCGGTCGCACTCAGCGACGGCCGCGGAGAGCTGTGCTCCGACGCCACCGCCGACGACGGCGTCCTCGATGGTGATGACCAGCTCGTGCTGCGAGGACATCTCCACGAGTGCGGGGTTCACGGGAAGCGCCCACACCGGGTCGACGACGGTGGCGGCGATCCCCTGCTGGCTCAGCCGGTGACCCACGTCGAGAGCCATCCCGACCAGCTGTCCGTAGCCGACCACGAGCACCCTCGGCTCGGCCTCGACGGCGAGGACGTCGACGCCGCCGATGGTACGGATGGCTGGGATGTCGTCCGGCACGTGCTCCTTCGAGTAGCGGATGAGCGTCGGCGCGTCGTCGACCTGTACGGCCTCGTCGAGAGCCTTGCGCAGCCGCGTCCCGTCACGGGGGTCGGCGAGGCGCAGGCCGGGGATGAGGGCCGCGATGGTGTGGTCCCAGACGCCGTGGTGGCTCGGACCGTCCGGGCCTGTGACGCCCCCGCGGTCGAGAACCACGGTGACACCCAGGCGGTGGAGCGCGACGTCCATGAGGAGCTGGTCGAAGGCGCGGTTGAGGAACGTCGAGTACAGCGCCACGACGGGGTGCAGGCCGGCCATCGCAAGTCCTGCCGCGGAGGTGACCGCGTGCTGCTCGGCGATGCCGACATCGAACGTACGTGACGGGTAGGCCGCCTGGAACGCACCGAGGCCGGTCGGGTGCAGCATGGCTGCGGTGATCGCGACGATGCGTTCGTCGGTCGATCCCAGTCGTACGAGCTCGTCGCTGAACAGGTCGGTCCAGGTCTCGGCCGTCGACGCGCTCAACGGCTCACCGGTGTGCTCGTCGATCTTGCCGACGCTGTGGAACCGGTCCTCGTCGTGGTCCTCGGCCGCCTTGAAGCCGCGGCCCTTGACGGTGATGCAGTGGACGATGACCGGCCCGCCGAAGCGCTTGGCCCGGCTGAGTGCGACTTCGAGGGCCCCGATGTCGTGGCCGTCGATCGGGCCGAGGTACTTCATGCCGAGGTCGGAGAAGAGGCCCTGCGGGGCGAGGACGTCCTTGAGGCCGCTCTTGAGGCCGTGCAGGAGGTCGTACGCGGGCCGGCCGACGATCGGCGTGTTCGAGACGGTCGTCTTGATCATCTGCAGCATCGGCTCGTACCGCTTGTCGGTGCGCATCGCCGACAGCTGGTTGGCGATCCCGCCCACCGTCGGCGTGTACGAGCGTCCGTTGTCGTTCACGACGACGACCAGTGGGAGGTCGGGATCTGCGGCGATGTTGTTGAGCGCCTCCCAGACCATGCCTCCCGTGAGCGACCCGTCGCCGACGACAGCCACGACCGTACGGTCCGACTCGCCCTTCAGGCGGAACGCCTTGGCCATGCCGTCCGCCCAGGACAGCGCCGACGACGCGTGCGAGCTCTCGACCCAGTCGTGCTCGGACTCCTCACGGCTCGGGTAGCCCGACAACCCGTCCTGCTGGCGCAGGGTCGGGAAGAGGTCGCGACGGCCGGTGAGGATCTTGTGGACGTAGGTCTGGTGACCCGTGTCGAAGACGAACGGGTCCTTCGGCGAGTCGAAGATGCGGTGGAGGGCGATGGTCAGCTCGACGACGCCGAGATTCGGCCCGAGATGCCCGCCTGTACGACTGACGCTGGAGACGAGGAACGCTCGGATCTCCGTGGCCAGCTCGTCGAGCTGAGCCCGCGTCAGCCGCCGCAGGGCGGCTGGATCCGAGATCCGTTCCAGCAGTGACATGGTTCCGAGTCTAAGGCGTCGACCCCAAGGAACCATGATCGGCGCGTGGGGGCTAGAGGCGGCGGATGAAGATCCGGCCGCGAAGAGCCTCCTCGACGAGGGCCACGGCTCGCCGCACCCGTACGAGTCGAGCTGCCTCCTCCTGCCAGGCATCGGCGGCCGACCGGATCACCTCGGGCGCGACGTAGTCGGCCAGGCTGGACCTCACCCCGGCGAGCCCGTCCTTCGCGGCACGGAGCTGTGCCTCGACGTGCTCGGCGGCGAAGCGCGCCAGGACGACGGGATGCCGCCTCAGGACGAGGTGGGACCTGTAGTCGGGCGGGCAGCAGTCGAGCATGAACGCCGTGGCCGTCGCCTCCCAGTCAGGGGCTCCCGGCGGCCGGACGGCATCGGGCCACCCCGGAGGCACGTAGATCTGGCACTCTTCCCGCCACGATCGCTCCTGTGCCCACGCCACCGCTGGTTGCGCCATCAGTCGTCTCCCGCTCTCGAACGTATGTTCGATTATCGTTCGAACGGTCGCCCGCGTCAAGAGGCGGCGCTATCCCCCGGCGAGCACTCCGAACCAGGCCCACGCCAGGAACTCGACGAACACGACGACGCCGACGACGCCGATCACCCATGACCGCCATCGAGGCAGGTCCTCCCGCGTATGTCCGGGGTCACTGACCAGTGCGGCGACGACCGGTACGACGAGCAGCCCGAGGAGCCACCACAGCGAGTCCGCCTGGAAGACCACCTCGATGATCAGGAGCTGCCCGGCGACCGTGGCCACCATGAAGTGCCAGCTCAACCGGAAGATGTGGGTCAGCCACACCATCAGCAGCCAGGCTCCGGCCACCCAGGCCAGGACCGCCACCGCGAGCCCGCAGAACGGGTTCGCGTCGGCCGCGCACACACTCGCGCTGGAGAAGATGGGATAGACGATCGCGACGACCAGGAGTCCCCCCAGGCCGCTGAGGAAGGTCTCGAGGACCGCGTACGACAGACGCAGCGCGCCGGACGGTGTCGCACGTACGCGCATGGCCATGACACGTGAGGTTACAGAATGGCGCTGTGACCACGAATGCCGACTCACGGGACATCATCTGCCGGATCGCCTCGGGCGACCTCGATGCAGAGATCGTCGCCCGTACCGACCATGCCATCGCGTTCCTCGACCAGCGGCCGGTCTTCTACGGCCACACGCTCGTCGCGCCGCTCCATCACGTCGACACGTTCCCGGACCTCTCCCCCGACGCCGTCTCCCCCGTCATGGAGCTCGTCCAGCGGGTCGCCTCGGCGATGGTCACCGGACTGGGCGCCCAGGGCAGCCTCGTGGCGATCAACAACACTGTCAGCCAGTCCGTGCCGCACCTCCACGTCCACGTCATCCCGCGGACCAAGGGCGACGGCCTCAAGGGCTTCTTCTGGCCCCGCAGGGCGTACGCGGCGGGCCAGGCCGCCTCGTACGCGACGCTGCTGCGCGAGGCGCTCCAGGCATGACGAAGGGGCGCCGCCCGAAGGCGACGCCCCACCGGTCAGATGCCAGCGCTACGAGGCGAGCAGCGACCTCAGCACGTACTGCATGATCCCGCCGTGGCGGTAGTAGTCGGCCTCTCCGGGCGTGTCGATGCGGACGACGGCGTCGAACGTGATCGACTCCCCCGCACCCGTCGCGACGACCTTGACGGTCTTCGGGGTGGTGCCGTCGTTGAGCTCCTCGATGCCTGTGACCTCGAAGGTCTCCCCGCCGGTCAGGCCGAGCGACTCGGCCGTCTGGCCCTCCGGGAACTGCAGCGGGAGGACGCCCATGCCGATGAGGTTCGAGCGGTGGATGCGCTCGTACGACTCGGCGATGGCCACCTTGACGCCCAGCAGCGCCGTGCCCTTGGCCGCCCAGTCGCGGGAGGACCCGGAGCCGTACTCCTTGCCGGCGAGGACGACCAGAGGGGTCTTCGCCGCGAGGTAGTGCTCGGACGCCTCGTACACGGTCGTGACGGGTGCGCCGGCGACGCTGAAGTCTCGGGTGACACCGCCCTCGGTGCCGGGCGCGAGCTGGTTGCGGAGACGGATGTTCGCGAACGTGCCGCGGATCAT
>PMBM01000156.1:18699-19945 GCA_003153855.1 Propionibacteriaceae bacterium | reverse complement strand
GAGTCGCCGAGCTTGAGCAGCACGCGTGCGCCATGGATGTCGTTGACCTTCTCGGGCGTGCGGGGCATGCCGTCGAAGTACGGAGGCTTGCGCACGTACGTCGAGTCGGGCGCCCACTCGAACGTGTTACCCAGGGGCGTCGGCAGGCCCTGCCACGTGGCGTCCCCGGCGAAGACGTCGGCGTAGCGCGTCGTGAACATGTCCTTGCCGATCGAGCTGGCGACGACCTCGTCGATCTCCTCCTGGGTCGGCCAGACGTCCTTGAGGTACACGTCGTTGCCGTCGGACGAGACCCCGATCGGCTCGGTGGCGAGGTCGATGTCCATCGTGCCCGCGNNCGACCCTCGAAGTTGCGGTTGCCCGACAGCACGGCGGTCACCGCGAGATCGGCCTCGTTGATCGCCGCGGAGACCTCGGGGATGAGCGGACCGGAGTTGCCGATGCACGTCGTGCAGCCGTAGCCCACGAGGTTGAAGCCGAGCGCGTTGAGGTCGACGTCCAGGCCCGACTTCGCGTAGTAGTCGGTGACGACCTGAGAGCCCGGAGCCAGCGACGTCTTCACCCAGGGCTTGCTGTCGAGGCCGAGCTTGCGCGCCTTGCGGGCCACCAGGCCGGCGCCGAGCATGACGCTCGGGTTCGAGGTGTTCGTGCACGACGTGATCGCCGCGACCGTCACAGCGCCATGGCCGAGGTCGAACGTGGTGCCGTCACCCAGCGTGACCGCGACGCTCGCCGCCGGGGCGGACGTGTACGTGGGGAGCGCGGCCTCGAACGCCGCCTTGGAGCCGGACAGCTCGATGCGGTCCTGAGGACGCTTCGGGCCGGCGATGCTCGGGACGACGGTGGACAGGTCGAGCTCGAGGTACTCGGAGTAGACCGGCTCGTGGGCGGCGTCGTGCCACAGGCCCTGCTCCTTGGCGTACGTCTCCACGAGGGCGATCTGCTCGGCGTCGCGTCCGGTGAGCTTGAGGTAGTCGATGGTCTTCTCGTCGATCGGGAAGATGGCGATCGTCGAGCCGTACTCCGGGGACATGTTGCCGATCGTCGCGCGGTTCGCCAGCGGGACCTCGGACACGCCGGGCCCGTAGAACTCGACGAACTTGCCGACGACCTTGTGCTTGCGGAGCAGGTCGGTGATCGTGAGGACCAGGTCCGTGGCGGTGGTGCCCTCGGGTGCGGAACCGGTCAGCTTGAAGCCGACGACGCGAGGGATGAGCATGGAGATCGGCTGGCCGAGCATGGCCGC
>PMBM01000156.1:0-18691 GCA_003153855.1 Propionibacteriaceae bacterium | reverse complement strand
ACCTGGTGCACGATGCCGGTGCCCGGAGGTACGACCTTGAAGTCGTCGAACGCCGTCTGGCCCCAGCGGAGGAACTGGTAGCGCTCGACGTTGCGCTCGTACTCGAGCTCGACGTTGCGCCGGAACGAGTCCGACGTGCCGAAGACGTCCGCGATGACCGAGTGGTCGATGACGAGCTCCGCGGGCGACAGCGGGTTGACCTTGGCGGGGTCGCCGCCCAGCTCGGCGACAGCCTCACGCATCGTGGCGAGGTCGACGACGCAGGGCACGCCCGTGAAGTCCTGCATGATCACGCGGGCCGGCGTGAACTGGATCTCCTTGTCGGGCTCCGCGGCGGGGTCCCACGACGCGAGGGCCTCGATGTCGGCCTTGGTGATGTTGGCCCCGTCCTCGGTGCGGAGAAGGTTCTCCAGCAGGACCTTGAGGCTGTACGGGAGCTTGGCCTGCCCGTCCACCGCATCCAGGCGGAAGATCTCGTAGGCAGTGCCGTCGACCGTCAGGGTCGACTTGGCTCCGAAGCTGTTGACACTCATAAATGCTCCTCCGGCGATGAGGGCGGGACCCGTGATCCCATTTATCTTGACGTCAAGATACCATGCAGATCCGGATCAGGCCACGATGCAAGCCCCATCCTGCCAACCGCGCGCCGCGATGGCGACGGAAACGCGGGCTTTGGGCTCAGGCTTCGAGGATGGCGACGCACTCCACGTGGTGGGTCATCGGGAAGATGTCGAACGCACGCAGGGATCGCACGGTGTAGCCGGCCGCAGCGAAGGTCCCGACGTCCCGACCGAGAGCTGCGGGGTCGCACGCCACGTACGCGATGCGCCGCGGCTCCCTGCGTACCACCTGCTCGACGACGGCCTTGCCCACACCGTCACGCGGCGGGTCGCACACGACGAGATCCACCCGGCCGGGCCAGCGGCGTACGACCTGCTCGACCCGTCCGGCCTCGAACTTCGCCTTCGGCACGTTGCGGGTGGCTTCGCGGACGGCCCCCCGGGACAGCTCCACGCCACGTACGGAGACGCCCGCGTCGACAAGAGGTCCCGCGAACAGCCCGACACCGCAGTACAGGTCCCACGCGGTCTCACCGCGACGCGGGTCGAGCCCCGCCATCACGGCGTCGACGAGGGTGTCCGCCGCCGCCTCGTGGACCTGCCAGAAGCCCTTCGCCGAGACCCGCCACGTACGTCCCGCCGCCTGCTCGACGATGGTCCCGGCACCCTCGACGAGCTCGCCGTCGACCAGTACCGCCGAGCTCCGGCCGCGCCCGGCCACGACCACCTCGCTGCCGGGCTCGTACGTCCCCCCCGGTACAGGCTGGTCTGGATGGGCGAGCAGGCAGCCCTGCTCGGGGAGCTCGACCACCTCGTGGGACCGGTGCGCGCGCAGGCCGAGACGGCCTCCCATGGTCACCTGGTAGCGCATCCGGGTGCGCCACCCGAGGCCGGACGCGGGCGGTACGGACTCGACGTCGCCGATCCACTCGTAGGAACCCAGACGCAGCAGCTGTTCGGCGACGATCTGGCGCTTCAGCTCACGCTGCAAGGGGAGGTCCGCGTGCTGAAGGTCGCATCCCCCGCACCCACCGGGGCCGGCGACAGGGCACGGCGGCCGCACGCGGCCCGCGGCCGCTTCGAGCACCCGCACGGCGTCTCCCCGCGCGTACCGCTCGTGGGTGTCCTCGGTGATCGACACCTCGACGACCTCACCGGGAAGTGCGTGACGGACGAAGACGACCTTGCCGTCGACGCGCGCCACGCAGTGACCTCCGTGAGCGGGTGGCCCCACGGTCACGGGACCGATCACGGTCCCCGTGGCCCACGTCACGTCAGGAGCCCTTCTCGACGTGATCCATCTCGGTCTGGCTGAGGCCGGTACCGATCCGGCGCCATGCCAACGGGTCCTCGCGCTGCAGCCGGTCGACGGCGGCCTGCGAGGAGTGGAGCTGGTACGGGACGGAGATGACCATGATCCCCGGCGTGAAGTGGAGACGCGTCCGGACGACCAGCGCCGTCTGGTTGTGCAGGATCTGCTCCCACCAGTGACCTACCACGTACTCGGGGACGAACACGCAGACGACGTCGCGCGGGTTCTGCGACCGCACCGACTTCACGTAGCTGACGAACGGGTTCGTGACCTCGCGGAACGGGGACGCGAGCACCTTGAGCGGCACCGGGTAGTCCTGCGCCTCCCAGTCGGTGATCACGCGGGACACGTCGGCGGGGTCGACCGAGACGATGGCCGCCTCCAGGGTCGTCGGCCGCATGGCACGGGCGAACGCGACCGCCCGCGCGGTCGGCTTGTTCACGTCGCTGACGAGGATGATGGCGCGTACGCGGCTCGGCAGCGCGGAGTCGCTCGTTCCCTCCAGCTCGACCTCGCGCGCGACGTTCGCGTAGTGGCGCTTGACCGACTTCATGGCGAAGAAGACGACCACCATGGCGATGATGGCGAGGTACGCGCCGTGGGTGAACTTCGAGAGCAGGACGATGACGAGCACGACGCCCGTGAAGGTGAGGCCGATCGCGTTGATGACGCGGCTGCGCATCATCTTGCGCCGTACGAGCGGGTCGGCCTCGGTCCTCAGGTGCCGGGTCCAGTGCCGCATCATCCCGGTCTGGCTGACGGTGAAGGACACGAAGACGCCGACCACGTACAGCTGGATCAGGGCCGTCACCGACGCGTTGTAGACGAGCACGAGGGCCACGGCCACAGCCGCCAGCGCCACGATGCCGTTCGAGTACGCGAGACGGTCGCCGCGCGTGTACAGCTGGCGCGGCAGGTAGCCGTCCTTCGCGAGGATCGAGCCCAGCACCGGGAAGCCGTTGAACGCCGTGTTGGCCGCGAGCACCAAGATGATGAGGGTAAACACCATCACCCAGTAGAAGCCGATCGGGAAGCCGTGGAAGACGGTCGATGACAGCTGCCCGATGACTGTGGCGATGTCGCCCTGGACCGGGACCCCATCCTTCGTGAAGTACGCCGCACCGTGCGGGTCGACGAGCTTCGTGCCCGTGAGGTTGGCGAGGACGAGGATGCCGGTCAGCATGGAGACCGCGATGACGCCGAGCAGCAGGAGCGTGGTCGCGGCGTTCTTCGACTTCGGCTTCTTGAACGCGGGCACGCCGTTCGAGATCGCCTCGACGCCGGTCAGGGCCGCACATCCCGAGGAGAACGTACGAGCGAGCAGTGCCACGGCCGCGAAGCCGGCGAAGTTCGCATACTCGGGATCGGCGACGACCTTGTACGAGCTCGTCTCGGACTGCAGGTGGACACCGAGCACGAAGATCTGGAACAGACCCCAGACGACCATGACGATGATGCCCAGCATGAACGCGTACGTCGGGACCGCGAAGACGCCGCCGGACTCGCGAACTCCCCGGAGGTTCATCGACATCAGCACGATGATCATCCCGGCGGCCCAGAGTCCCTCGTGGCCAGGAGTGATGAACGGGAGGAACGCCTTGGCGTTCTGGATCCCGGACGAGACGGACACCGCCACGGTGAGTGTGTAGTCGACCAGGAGGGCGCTGGCGACGGTGAGTCCGGCCGTGGGACCGAGGTTGACGGTCGCGACCTCGTAGTCGCCGCCGCCGGACGGGTAGGCATGGACCGTCTGCCGGTACGACATGACGACCACGAGCATCACGGCGGCGACCAGCAGGCCGATCTTCCACGAGAAGGCGAACGCCGACATGCCTGCGAGGGAGAGGGTCAGGAGGATCTCGTCCGGGGCGTACGCGACGCTGGAGAGGGCGTCGGACGCGAAGACCGGGAGCGCGATCTTCTTCGGAAGGAGAGTCTCACCCAGCTGATGACTGGCCAGCTTCCTCCCGATGAGGATGCGCTTGGCCCCTTCGGTGAGATTCACGTTGTCGAGAATAGGGGCTGTGTGAGGCGAAGGGCTCTGGCCCCAGTAGCGTGGGCACGTTCACTGTGAATCATCAGCGGAGGTGCGCGTGCACTACGTGATCATGGGCTGCGGCCGCGTGGGATCGAGCCTTGCCCACAGCATCGAGAGCCGTCACCACACGGTGGCCGTCATCGATGTCGACGTCGAGGCGTTCCGTCGGCTGGGCCCTGACTTCCACGGCACCACCGTGAAGGGCGTCGGCTTCGACCGCGACGTGCTTCTCGCGTCCGACATCGAGCACGCGGATGGCTTCGCGGCCGTCTCGAGCGGCGACAACTCGAACATCCTCGCGGCGCGCGTCGTCCGCGAGAGCTTCGGGGTCGACAACGTCGTGGCACGCATCTACGACCAGGGCCGCGCGGAGGTGTACGAACGGCTCGGGATCCCGACCGTCGCCACCGTCCGGTGGACGGCCGACAACGTCCTGAGGCGACTGGTCCCCGGCGGCATCGCCGGCTTGTGGCGCGACCCGTCGGGCACCGTGGAGCTCGTCGAGGTGCCCTGCCACGTCGGCTGGGTCGGCCACACCATCCGCGTGATCGAGCGTGAGATCCGTACGCCGATCCCCGCACTCACCCGGTACGGGAGCGCCATGGTCGTCACGGACTCCACCGTCCTGCAGTCGGGCGACATCGTGTACGCGATGGTCGAGTCCACCCGGATGGACGAGGTCCAGACCATCCTGGCGACCCCGCCCTTGGAGCACTGAGGAGAGCCATGCGCGTCACCATCGCCGGAGCCGGGAACGTCGGCCGCTCCATCGCCAAAGAGCTCATCGCCAACGGCCACAGCGTCCTCCTGATTGACCGCTCACCGGCAGCCATCAAGCCGGCGTCCGTCCCCGAGGCCGAGTGGCTGCTGGCCGACGCCTGCGAGCTCGAGTCGCTCGCCGAGGCCCATCTGGACACGAGCGACGTCTCCATCGCCGCCACGGGCGACGACAAGGTCAACCTGGTGCACTCGTTGCTGGCCAAGACCGAGTTCGGAGTTCCCCGTACCGTCGGGCGCGTCAACCACCCCGGCAACGAGTGGCTGTTCGACGACATGTGGGGCGTCGACGTCGCGGTCTCCACCCCGAGGCTCATGTGCGCCCTCGTCGAGGAGGCNNTCACCCACGGTGGGTCGCCGGATCGGCGAGATCAACTGGCCGGGAGAGACCGTGCTCACGGCGATCATCCGCGACGGCCGGGGCATGGCCCCTGACCGCGACGGTGCTCTCGAGGCGGGCGACGAGCTGCTCTTCCTCATCGACCCCGACCATGAGACCGAGCTGTCGCGGTTCCTGTCACCGCGCGCCCACATCGGCGCGCAGGCGCACGACCTGGATCATCGCATCGCGCCTGTGGTGAACGAGTCCGCACCGGCGCCTCGCCCCGTCGTTCCGACCGGGCCTGTCGCGCCGGCGCCTCTCAAGGTGCTCAGCGAGGACGACGAGGACCGCGCGGAGGGCCCGGCCCCGACGGCTCACCACCCCGCGGCGGACGAGCCGGACCTCCCCTTCGACGAGTAGTCGGCCAGGGCCGTATCAGGGACCGAGCTGGTACGCCGGGTTGAAGATGACACGGCGGCCCTCGGAGATGGTGAGCGTGCCCCACACGTCGATCCGGCGGCCGACATCGATCCCGGGGATGAGTCGTCGACCCATCCAGACGAGGGTGATCCTGCCCGTACCGTCGTCCAGCTCGACATCCAGGCCTCCCTTGTCGAACTCAGGGCTCAACGTGATGGCCTGCACGGTGCCACGGAGGTGCACGCGTTCCCGGACACGCGCGTTCTGGATCTGCTGACAGCCTGCGGCGACCGCGTCCTGGGCCAGCTGTTCGGACACCAGCTCCGCGTTCGACGAGGTCAGGCGACGGACGATCCGACGGAAGAACCCCTCACTGTGCTGGGTCGTGCTCATGCTCACCCCTCGGGAACCTTCAACGGCACGGTCTGGCCCGGAGCCATCGGCTCCTCGCCACGACGCACGATGAGGTTGCGGAACGCCTCGTCGAAAGGCCGGGACGCGCCGTCGCCCACCACGTCGATGGCCGCCTCCCCCATCATCCGCGCCACGAGAAGCCACCGGGGGCCTTCGACGAGCCAGTCGCGCAGCGGCGCGAACGCGTCCTCGCCGTCAGGGGACTCGACGGGTACGACGCGACGCAGCTCGGTCCCGTACGGACCCTTCGTGCGCTCCGCGCTCCCGCCCGCCGACAGCGTCTCCTCGATGATGTCGTCACGGACCTCGGCGGCGAACCCGCCGCTCTGAGGCGCGGCCTTGACCTCGACCTGCATGGCGGCGCCGTCGAGGCTCAACACGAGCGCGAGNNGCTCCGAGATCGAGGCGCGCGATGTCGTCGGCCTCGAGGTCGACCTCGTCGATGTCGAACGGGCCTTCCTCACGCCAGTCCTCGGACTCGTCGAACGCGATCCACTCGTCAGCCTCGTCGTCGACTTCTTCGTCGTCGTCGAAGTCCTCGTCCAACTCGTCCTCGTCCGTCGCGTCGGTCGCCTCCTCGTCGGAGTCGTCCTCGAGGTCGTCCTCGTCCAGCTCGTCAGCGATGTCAGCTGGGTCCGGCTCCGTGGGGCTGGCCTGCTGCTTCTTGCGGCCGAAGATCACGATCACTCCTGAGGCGATGGGGAAAGGTCCGTACCAACGCTAGTCCACCCTGCGACCCCGCCGCTCGACCCGTGCCCGTGCTCGCCGCGAATCGAGTCGCTGAGCTGGTCCGTCACCTCGAAGCTGGCCCAGCCCACACGTTGGAAGACCAGCTGTCCGACGTTGTCCCCCCGCCGCAGCCGCACGGTCGCGGACGTGTCGGTGTTGAGCAGGTTGACCTTGATCTCGCCGCGGAAACCCGAGTCGATCGTCCCGGGCGCATTGACCATCGTCAGCCCGTACCGTGCCGCCAGCCCCGAGCGCGGATGGACGAGACAGACCCAGCCGTCCGGGATCTCCAGGGCGATGCCGGTCCCCACGAGCATGCGTTGCCCCGGTGCGATCTCGACGTCGTGGGCGATCGCCAGGTCGGCGCCGGCGTCGCCGGGATGCGCGTACGAGGGCACCTTCATCTCCGGATCCAGGAGCCTCACCCGTACCGTCACCCGCTCCGCTGTCATGCCGCGTCCTTCGCCGTCTCGATCGCCGTCGCCAGCCGTGCCGCGTCATGCGTCGACACCAGCCAGTACGGGTGGGGGTCGGCCGGGTCGTCGACCGTGATCTCGAGCGCCTCGTCCACGTACGAGCGGTACATGACGAAGGCTCGGGGGTCCGCATCCGGGCCGAGTCGCTTCCGTACCTCGGCCTTGTCGAGCGGAGTCGTCGCGCCCACGTACGCCCATTCCAGGGTGGACCGGGCCACGCTGAAGCCGCTCGGAGCGGTCCGGATCGTCGCCGTGAACGCCAACATCAGGCCGACCACGATGGCGATCGCCACGACCAGGCTGGCCAGCACGACCCAGATGGGGAGGAAGACAGCCACCGCGACCACGAACGTCGACGCCAGCAGCGCCACGACGATCCACCACAGGATCGGCGGCCTCAGCCGCTCGGCGTACGTCACGGCGTCAGAGTACCCGTCGCCCGCCCGCAGGTTCCGCCCGCGGCGGTAGGCGAGCCGGCTGGATGCGCGCACTCGGATCACGCCACCGCACAGGAACTCCGACGACGCGCCACTAGGATTGGCTCCACGCGACCAGGAGGCTGCATGAACGACAAGATCCTCGAGAAGGCATACCCGGCGATCGTCGGTGCCCTCACGACATTCATCGCCCAGTTCGTGGTTCGGAAGCTCTGGCAGGTCGCCACCGGCGACACGCCCCCCGATCCGCACGACCCTGACGTGCCTACGCGCGAAGCGATCACCTGGTTCGTGGCGTCGTCGATCGGCGTCGGGGTGGCCCAGATGCTGATGGGCCGGTTCGCCAACCGCAAGATCCGCCAGTGGCAGTCGGGCGCAAGCTCCTGAGAAGCCGGGCGCCTCGACGCCCTCGTGCCTAGTGGACCGTGTCCGCTAGACGCAGTCGACGCAGTAGGTCTGCCCGTTGCGGGTCTCTGCGATCTGGCTGCGGTGCTTCACGAGGAAGCAGGACGCGCAGGTGAACTCGTCGGCCTGGCGCGGGAGGACCCGCACGGTGAGCTCTTCGTGCGAGAGGTCAGCGCCGGGGAGCTCGAACGCCTCGGCAGCCTCTGCCTCGTCCTCATCGACCTTGCCGGAGTTCTTGTCGTTGCGTCGGCTCTTGAGTTCTTCGAGACTGTCCTCGTTCGAGTCCTCGTCGGTCTTGCGGGGCGCGTCGTAGTCGGTCGCCATGTTCCCTTCCGTGTCCAGCAGTTGGTGTCGGCTCAGCTTGCGCGGTCCGACTCGAGGGAATGTGTACCACACCGCGCAAGGCCTTCAGCCCGCGGCTCCCCTCTTGGTTAGGGTCTCGACCCACTGTTCACCTCCACGCGCTGGGGACCCGGGCGTTGTAGGTTGAGCCAACAAACTGGAACGAGAAACGGCCACACATGAGGAAGGCACGGCCCCTCGGGCTCACCGGAGACGGTGCTTCGCTCCTCGTCGTGACGGATGACGGAGAGCAGATCGCCATCCCGGCGGACGAACGCCTGACGGCCGCCCTCCGAGGGGACCGCGCTCGACTCGGCCAACTGGAGATCGACATGGAGAGTCAGTTGCGACCGCGCGAGATTCAGGCGCGGGTTCGTGCGGGCGAGGCCGTCGAGTCGGTCGCGCAGGCCGCCGGTGTGCCCATCGAGCGGATCGAACCGTTCGCCGCCCCCGTACTCGCTGAACGCGCCCACGTCGTGGGCATGGCGATCGCCGGCACGGTGCGGCGCCGCGGCGAGGCTGCGTCCGTGCGTGGTCTCAAGGGGACCGTCGCCACGCGCCTGCTTCAGCGTGGACTCGACTTCGACGACGTCGAGTGGGACGCCTGGAAGCGTCCCGACGCACGCTGGGTCCTGCAGGCGTCGTACGAGTCGGGCAGCCGTCACCACGTCGCGACGTTCCTGTTCGACATCGCCGGCCGCTTCTCCATCGCCGAGGACGACGAGGCGCGTTGGCTCATCGAGGAGAACACCCCGGCCCACGGACCTCAGCCCGGACGGCGCCGCACGACCGACCCCGACAACGAGCCCACCATCGACCTCGACGACGAGCTCGCACTGGTACGGGCGACGCTCACCGAGAACGGACCCGACGCGTACGGGCTGGCGACCGGCCTGCAGGACATCCACGACTACGCGCCAGCCGAGCTGGAGGAGGTCGACGGCGTCTACGACCTCGTGCCGCCGCGTACCGAGATGGACGTGCTGTACGACATGATCTCCGGAATCGACGAGGACTCCGTGCGGATCTACAAGGGACTCCAGCAGCCCGTGACGCCCCGCGGCGAGCAGACGCCCCGCGAGGAACCGGAGCAGCTGTCCCTGTTCGCCGAGCACGCGGAGGCCCGACCCGTCGTGCCTGGCGAGCGCAAGAAGTCGCCGCCGAGACCGCGGGACGATGCTCCCGAGGAGGCGGCTTCCGAGGCGGACGAGCCGTCTGCCCCCACCAAGCGCAGCCGTGGCAAGAGGGCCTCCGTCCCGACCTGGGACGAGATCATGTTCGGCCCCAAGGACTGAACCGTGCAGTACGGCAACGAGGGGCTGACCTTCGATGTCCAGCTGGGTGGTCCCGAGAACGGCACACCCGTGGTGCTGCTGCACGGCTTCCCGCAGGACGCGAGCAGCTGGGACGCGGTCTGTCCCGCGCTCCACGCGGCCGGTTGTCGTACGTACCGGCCCGACCAGCGCGGCTACTCCCCCGGTGCCCGCCCCCGACCCGTCTCCGCGTACCGGATGCCACACCTTGTCGGCGACGTCGTCGCGCTGCTCGACGCGGCAGGCATCGACAAGGTCCACCTCGTCGGTCACGACTGGGGCGGTGGGGTCGCGTGGGCTGTCGCAGGGTTCCACCCAGAACGGGTCGCGAGCCTCACGGTGTGCTCCACGCCACACCCGTCAGCACTCACCTGGGCCTACCTGCACACCTCCCAGGGGCTCGCCAGCTGGTACATGGTCGCTTTCGCCATCCCGTTCCTCCCCGAGCTGCTCATGGGCGGCAGGCTCGACCGCAGCTTCGTCACCGTTCAGCTGCCACGCGAGGCTGCCGCTCGGTACGCGCGCCGCTTCCCGACACGGGAGTCGTTCCGCGGGCCTCTCAACTGGTACAGGGCGGAGGGTCTCGTGCCGGGGGTCGGCCGCATGCTCAGGGCTCGGCTCGGAGGGGCTCCGCTGCCGACGATCCCGCCGTCACCGGTACGGACGACGTACGTCTGGGGCTTCCAGGACGTCGCTCTCAAGCGACCGGCCGCCGAGAGGACCAGCCGGTACGTGACGGGCCCGTACCGCTTCGTCGAGCTGGACGCCGGCCACTGGCTGCCCGAGCTCAACCCTGCTCAGGTCGCAGAGGCCGTGCTCGACACCGTCCGAGCGGCGTCCTAGAGCCGGCCCGGCTCCGCGCCGGTGGCGACCGGGCGGCTGGGGTCCGAGATCCATCCCGAGAAGGACCCGGGGTACAGCACGAGGTCCCCGATGCCGACCTGCTCGGCCGCCAGCATCACAGCGGCAGCGGTGATGCCCGAACCACACGACAGCACGTCGCCGGGACGGAGTTGACCCATCTTCGGGGCCAGCTCGGTCCGGGGCACGAACTTGCCACCGCGAACCAGCGTGGCCATCGGAAGACTCAACGCTCCGGGAATGTGTCCGGCGACGGGGTCGACCGTCTCGTTCTCGCCGCGGTAGCGGTCTGCCGCACGCACGTCGTACAACGCTCCCCCACCTCGCAGGTGCTGGATCACGCCCTCGGGATCCACCACGGACCGGTGCCCGGGCTCAGGGACGAAGGTCCCCCGCTGCGGTGCCACCTCACCCTGTTCAACCGGCATGCCCTTGGCGGCCCAGCGGGTGTACCCGCCGTTGAGAACCCGCACCAGCCGATGCCCCGCGTCCGTCAGCATCCACCACAACCGCGCCGCGGCCATGTTCGTGCCACCGTCGTACACGACGACCTGGTGCTGATCTGTCACGCCGACCCGCTGCATGGCCTCGGCGAAGACCTCGACCGGCGGCAACGGGTGCCGCCCTCCGGCTCCGGGCGCTGCCGCCAGCTCGGTCTCCAGGTCCACGTACACAGCACCGGGCAGGTGGCCCGCGAGGTACGCCTCACGCCCACTCGGGTCACCAAGCGACCAACGAACGTCCAACAGGGTGAAGTCACCATGCTCCACGAGGCGGGCGAGGTGGGAGACATCGATGATGGGGCGCATGTACGAACCCTATGCCCCGATTTCGGAGCGGTCTCGGGCCTGACCTACTCGCAGATGAGCGGGATCTCCATCTCGGCGCGGGTGAGGGAACCATGCATCCCCACCAGGCTGAACTCGCCGGGCACCTCGCGGGTGAGCACCGCCCAGTCGTCCCGCATGGCGATCAGCACGTCGCCGAAGTGGTCCGCCACGCGGGGCGCCACCTTCCCGAACCAGCCCTCCGCCTGTGCCTCGTCACGAGTCCGCACCCAGGCCAGGGACCCGAGCCGGTCCGTCCAGCGCGCGGCCACCGAGGCGGGCTTCGACGTGTACAGCTGGCGCAGACGTGCCTCGCCGCCGATGAGGTCGAGACCAGCCATGAGCTCCGGCTCGTCCTCGATGATGAGGCGATGGTCCGCCGGTACGTCGACCATCCCGTGGTCACCCGTCACCACCAGCCGTACGTCGTCGGGAAGCTGCTCCCGGAGTGCGTCCGCGAACGCGTCGATGCGTACGAGCTCCTCGACCCACTGGTCGGAGGCGGTGCCACGGCCGTGCCCGACGTGGTCGAGCATGCGCTCGTACACGTACACGAGCGTCGACTCGCCGGCCGTCGCCGCGCGCAGCACCTGCGCGATCCGGGCATCGTCGTCGTGCTCGTCCACGACGCCTTCGAACGTACCGCCGCGCAGTGCGACGGCCGTGAGACCGCTGCCCTCGAACCGAGCCGGCAGGACGGACGTCACCGACACGCCCTCGCTCTTGGCGCGCTCGAAGATCGTCGGCATCGGCTGAATGACCAGCGGGTCGGTCGTGGGGTCCCACGTGAGCGGGCTGAAGATGCGGTGCGTGTGCGGGTTGCGGAACGTGTAGCCCGCGATGCCGTGCTGACCGGGGCTCAGTCCCGTCCCGAGGCTGGTGAGCGACGTGGCCGTCGTGGACGGTACGCCCGAGGTGATGGCCCGTGCGTGTCCGATCGCACCCGAGAGGAACGGCGTCCGCGCCATGGCAGCTCGGGTCTGCAGCCACCCCAGACCGTCGACGAGCAGGACGACCCAGCGCTTCCCGTCCGGAAGGCCCAACACATCCTCGCGGCACCCGGGAAGCCCGAGATGGCGCCCGATCCCCGCCAGTACGTCGCCCAGGGATCCGGACCTGTACTCAGGGAGGACCGGTTCGCTCATCGGAGCGACCTCGTGGTCAGCGCGGTACGACCCGTACGACGCTGGAGCTCGACGCCGAACTCGACGAGCCGTCCCACGTTCTCGAGTCCGTCGGCGGCCGCGCTCATCCGTACCGTGAGGTCGTCGGCCGTGAGCGTCCCGGAGTAGCCGTGGTCGGCCTCGCAGTTCGGGTCGCCACAGCCGGCGGGCTCCATGTCGACGCGACCCATCGTGCCCCAGCCCACGGCCAGCCACGCCTCCTCGACGCGGGAGACCTGCGTGCCGAACTTCTCGGGGTGGCTCACGATGCGGGTCAGCGACACGGAGGTGAACGTGTCGAGTGACACGACTTCTGTCGTGCTCGCCGCCTGCATCGGTCCGAGGTCGATGGTGTGCTCGTCGGTGTGCGAGACGACGAGCCGGGTGTCGGTCAGACCCAGCACCGTCAGGTGGCGGTGCAGCGAGTCCTCGCTGAACGTCGCCTCGTGATGCACGAGGTGGCGTACGAGCGGCTCGTCACCGAGCGCCAGCTCCATCCCGT
The DNA here is from genome assembly GCA_003153855.1 of Propionibacteriaceae bacterium. Classification (GTDB taxonomy): domain Bacteria; phylum Actinomycetota; class Actinomycetes; order Propionibacteriales; family Propionibacteriaceae; genus Fen-668. The sequence goes on along the minus strand of PMBM01000156.1, from coordinate 5,793 downwards.
CGCTGATGAGATCGGGGAAGTAGCCGCACGCGGCCACGTCGTCGCGCATGGCGCGAAGCGAGTCAGTCACGCCGTCCATCCTCCCACGTCACACGCTCCCGCCTCCCGTCAGTCATGACCAGGACGCCGGGATGCGACGCAAGCGATCCTGCGTCTCGTAGTCTCTATCCCGTGCCTACCCGGACTTTCATCGCAGCGCGAGTCGACGAGCGGTTCAACCGCGCCGTCGAACGCATCGCCCGCCGGGCCGGTTGGCAGGAGCACATCATCAGCTATGTGGGCTACGGCAACCACAAGCACATCCGTGTTCTGGGGCGTCTGGGACTCCAGCCCCGCCCCGTCGAGGGCATCGTGGGCCAGGAGGTCGAGCGCCTGCTCGTCCGGCGCGGCTGGCGCAACTTCTTCACTGTCGCGTGCGTCTCGCGACCGGTGAAGATCTCGCTCGACGACCGTGAGTACGAGGTCGTGACCGACAACCAGGGCTACATCGACACGCAGATCACCGAGCACGGGCTCGACCCCGGGTGGCACACCGTACAGATCTCCACTCCCGAGGCCGATCCCACCGCGGCCGACGTGCTCGTCGTCGCGAAGGACGTGACGTTCGGGATCATCAGCGACCTCGACGACACGGTCATCAGCACGTACCTCCCCCGGCCCCTCATCGCCGCCTGGAACTCGCTGGTGCTCACCGAGAACGCGCGCCAGGCCGTCGCCGGGATGTCCGAGCTGTACAGGTCGATCCTCGACGACCATCCCGGGGCTCCGATCGTGTACGTGTCGACCGGTGCGTGGAACACGCTCCCGTTCCTGCGCCGGTTCCTGCACCGCAACCGGTTCCCGTCCGGCCCCCTGCTGCTCACGGACTGGGGCCCCACCAACACCGGCTGGTTCCGCAGCGGGCTCGAGCACAAGCGCAGCGCGCTGCGCCAGCTCGCGCGGGACTTCCCGAAGATCTCCTGGCTCCTCATCGGTGACGACGGCCAGCACGACCCGATGATCTACGGCGAGTTCGCCGCGTACGCACCGAAGCGGGTCAGGGGCATCGCGATCCGCCAGCTGAACCCGGTCGAGCAGGTCCTCGCGCACGGCCTCCCGCTCGAGCGTCTCGACACGGCGTGGGCCGCAGACGTGCGGTCACCGGTCCCCCACATCGAGGGCCCGGACGGCTACACCCTCCGCGACACGATCGACAGGGTCACCGGATCGGACTAACCGCGTCGCGCCTCGGCCACCTCGCCGGTCCGACGCGGCAGAATGCCCCTCGGACAGCAGAAGGAGGCCCATGGCCACGCGCACGCCGGACGTGGACGACGACAGCACCGAGCGGATCGTCGACATCGACGTCTCCTCGGAGATGGAGTCGAGCTTCCTCGAGTACGCGTACTCNNGTCATCTACTCCCGCGCACTGCCTGACGCGCGCGACGGGCTGAAGCCCGTACAGCGCCGGATCCTCTACACGATGGACGACATGGGGATCCGTTCGGACCGTCCCCACGTGAAGTGCGCACGCGTCGTCGGACAGGTCATGGGAATCCTCCACCCGCACGGAGACGTCGCGATCTACGACGCGCTCGTACGGCTCGCGCAGCCGTGGGCACAACGGCTTCCCCTCATCGACGGGCACGGCAACTTCGGGTCCCTCGACGCCGGCCCCGCCGCGATGCGCTACACCGAGTGCCGGATGGCCGCCGCAGCCCAGGCGATGACCGCCGGGCTGGACGAGGACACCGTCGACTTCCGGCCCAACTACGACGGCAAGGGCTCGGAGCCGGTCGTCCTGCCGTCCGCGTTCCCCAACCTGCTCGTCAACGGCGGCACCGGCATAGCGGTCGGCATGGCCACGAACATGGCGCCCCACAACCTCGTCGAGGTCGTCCAGGCGCTCAAGCACCTCCTGCGCAACCCCCACGCGGGCACCGAGGACCTCATGCGGTTCATCCCCGGGCCTGATCTCCCGACCGGCGGGAAGATCGTGGGCCTCGACGGGATCAAGGACGCGTACGAGACGGGCCGCGGCTCGTTCCGTATCCGCGCCACCGCCCGCGTCGAGCAGGTGTCTCCCCGACGCAAGGGCATCGTCGTCACGGAGCTCCCCTACCTGGTCGGGCCCGAGAAGATCATCGAGCAGGTCAAGGCGCTCCACCAGGCCAAGAAGCTCACCGGCATCGCCGACATCAAGGACCTCACCGACCTCGCGAACGGTCTGCGGCTCGTCATCGAGGTCAAGAACGGGATCAACGCCGACGCGCTGCTCGAGCAGCTGTACAAGCTGACCAAGCTCGAGGACAGCTTCGGCATCAACGCGGTCGCGCTCGTCGAAGGCCAGCCGCGCACCCTCTCGCTGCGCGACCTGCTGTCCGTGTACCTGCAGCATCGCCTCGACGTCACCTTGCGACGTACGAACTTCCAGCTGGGCAAGGCCCGCGACCGCCTCCACCTCGTCGAGGGCCTCCTCATCGCCATCGTCGACATCGACGACGTGATCGCGATCATCCGGTCGTCCGACGACGTGGCCACGGCGCGTGCACGCCTCATCGAGGCCTTCGACCTCAGCGAGATCCAGGCGAACTACATCCTCGACATGCAGCTGCGGCGGCTGACGAAGTTCTCGACGATCGACCTCGAGGCCGAAAGGGCCGAGCTGGCGACACGCATCGCCGAGCTGGCCGCGATCGCAGCCGATCCCAAGCGACTCGCACAGGTCGTCTCGACCGAGCTCGACGAGGTCGCCCAGACGTTCGGCACCCCGCGCCGCACGGTGCTGCTCTCCGGTTCCGGTGCGGCGGCCACCGCGGCCAGCGCGACCGCGCAGCCTCTCGANNGCGGCCCATGACGTCATCGTGTCGACCGTACGAGCCACGACGCACGGCGATGTCGGACTCATCACCAGCCTCGGCCGCGTGATCCGGATCGCCGCCATCGACCTTCCGGCCGTACCGCTGCTCGCCGCCGCTCCGAACCTGCAGGGCGGCTCGCCCGTCGCGGAGCTCGTAGCGCTGGAGACCGGCGAACGCGTCCTCGCGCTGACTCAGCTCGACGCCGGCACCGGCATCTGGGCGCTCGGCACCGAACGCGGCGTCGTCAAGCGCACCAACCCGGAGATCATCGGCAAGGACTCGTGGGACCTCATCCGCCTCGACGACGGCGACATCGTCGTCGGTGCGGTGGAGCTCGACTCCGAGTCGGCGGAGCTCGTGTTCGTCTCGTCCGACGCCTCGCTGCTGCACTTCCCCGCATCGGTCGTGCGCCCACAGGGCCGGTCGGGCGGCGGCATGGCCGGCATCAACCTCGCCAAGGGCGCCAAGGTGGTCTTCTTCGGCGCCGTGGTTCCCGACGACAGCGAGGTGGTCACGGTCGCGGGCACGTCGAGCGCCCTGCCCGGCACGGATGCGGGCACGGTGAAGGTCACGGCGATGACCGAGTACCCGGCCAAGGGCCGCGCCACCGGCGGCGTACGGTGTCACCGCTTCCTCAAGGGCGAGGACATCCTGCAGCGCGCGTGGGTCGGACCGGCCCCCGCGGTAGCGGCTGCCGCATCCGGATCGCCGATCACGCTGCCGACACCGGACTCGCGTCGCGACGGCTCCGGCACTCCGGCCGCCCAGCCCATCGATGGCCTGGGCTCCCGCACGATCGGCTGAGGACTACACGAGCTGGCTCAGCAGACCGCTGTCCACGTCGTACAGGAAGCCTCCGACGGTGACCCTTCCCGCTAGTGCGGGATGGGTCCGCAGCAGGGCCACATCGTCAGCCAGGGCGCCCTCCTGCTCAGGCGTCGCCCCGATCGTGAGGTCGCCGAGTTCGGCGCCGGTTGCCGAGAGGATGCGCGCACGAATCTCGTCGTCGGTGCCGCTCGCCATCGCACAGCGGGTGTGCGCGACGACCAGGATCCGGTCCACGTGGAGCAGGTGCGCGCCCAGGACGCATCCGACGAGCGCGTCCGGCGTGACGCGACCACCAGGCGTACGGAGGATCTTCGCCTCGCCCAAGAAGAGCCCCAGCATCTCCAGCGGCTGCAGCCGCGAGTCCATGCAGGTCACGACGGCGATGCCCGCGTGGGCGATCCCGTCGAAGCCGCGTGGGGCCTGGGTGGCGTAGCGCGCGTTGGCCGCGAGCAGGTCGTCGAAGTCTCCGGTCATCGCACCGTCCTATCCGTCGCGACGGTCTCCTGGCAAGTGGCCGACGCCGTGCGAGCGTGGTTATCGTGGCTTCATGGTCACCCCGTCGCAGCGGCCCGACGAACCTCACCACTCCACAGCGTCGGATGCGTCGTCTTCCTACGCCCAGCGCGAGGTGGCCGAGGGCTTCGGGTCGAACGCCGGCCGGTACGACCGGGCGAGGCCCGACTACCCTGCCGAGCTGGTACACCGCATCGTGGACTCCAGCCCGGGCCTCGACCTGCTGGACGTCGGGTGCGGTACGGGGATCTCGTCGCGGCTGTTCCAGGCGGCGGGATGCCGCGTGCTGGGCATCGACCCGGACTCCCGCATGGCGGAGCTGGCCACGCGCAGCGGGATCGCGACGGAGATCGCGACGTTCGAGGACTGGGACCCAGCCGGTCGGACGTTCGACATCGTCGTCGCCGCCCAGGCTTGGCATTGGGTGGACCCGGTCGCGGGTGCCGCCAAGGCCGTACAGGTCCTGCGCCCGGAGGGGCGGCTCGCGGTGTTCTGGAACGCGTTCGACCCGCCGCACGAGCTGCGTGCGGCATTCGCCGAGGTCTTCCACCGCGTGCTCCCGGACTCGCCGTTCGGTGCCTTCTGGGCGCGGCCGGCATTGGACACCTACCGCGCCGGGCGCGCGAAAGCCGCGGAGGCGATCAGGCAGGTCGGCGGCTTCGTGGAGCCGGAGGAATGGCTGTTCCACTGGGAGATCCCGTACACGCGAGCCGAGTGGCTCGACCTCGTACCGACCACGGGTGGCTTCACGCAGAACCCTCCGGAGCTCCAGCGGGAGCTGCTCGACGGGCTCGGCGATGTCGTCGACGCCGCAGGCGGCAGCTTCGTCATGTCCTACGCGACGGTCGCCGCCACCGCCACGCGCCTCCGCTAGGGACCGGCAGGTCAGGCGTCGATGCGCTCCGCGTCGAGGGCGTACGCACCTTCGATGATGAACTCCTTGCGTGGTGCGACGTCGTTGCCCATGAGCATCTCGAACGTCAGCGCCGCGGCCTCGGCGTCGTCGACGGTCAGCCTGCGCAACGTGCGGTGCTTCGGCGACATCGTCGTGTCGGCCAGCTGGTCGGCGTCCATCTCGCCGAGCCCCTTGTAGCGCTGCGGCTCCTTGAACGAGATCCCCCGCTTCGTGAGCTCGGCAGCCTTCCGCTGGTACTCGGCGTCGCTGTACGTGTAGATGTACTTCTCCTGGCCCTTCTTCGGGTTGGAGATCTCGAAGCGGTGCAGGGGTGGTACGGCGGTGTAGACGCGCCCCGCCTCGACCATCGGCCGCATGTACTTGAAGAACAGCGTCGCCAGCAGGCAACGGATGTGGGCACCGTCCGAGTCGGCGTCGGCCATGAAGATGACCTTGCCGTACCGGGCCTGCTCGAGGTCGAACGTACGTCCCGAGCCAGCCCCGACGACCTGGATGATCGACGCGCACTCGGTGTTCTTCAACATGTCCGTCACCGAGGCCCGCTGCACGTTGAGGATCTTGCCCCGGATCGGCAGCAGCGCCTGGATCTCCGAGGTGCGCGCCAGCTTGGCCGTTCCCATCGCGGAGTCGCCCTCGACGATGAACAGCTCCGTACGGTCCGGGTCGTTGGAGCGGCAGTCCGCGAGCTTCGGCGG
>PMBM01000189.1 GCA_003153855.1 Propionibacteriaceae bacterium | reverse complement strand
TCGTGGCGAACGACGACGGCGGGGGCATCTTCGCGACCCTCGAGCACGCCAACCATCCCGAGGCGTTCGAGCGGGTGTTCGGGACGCCCGTCGGCGCCGACCTGGCGTCGCTCTGCGCCGGCTACGGCATCGTCCACCGGAAGGTCCAGCTGGACGACCTGCCCGAGGCGTTGGACGTGATCCGGCGCGGCGTCACCGTCGTGGAGGTTGCCACCAGCCGCGCGAACCTCGCCCGGCTCCACGCGATCCTCTGAGGCTCAGGAGCGGAGCGCCCCCAGTACAGGTCGCAGCTTCGCGTCGGTCTCGGCGAGCTCGGAGTCGGGCACCGAGTCGCCCATGATCCCGCCGCCGGCGAACGCGGTGAGCTCGCGCTCGCCCGTACGGACCCCGCAGCGCAGCGCGATCCCGATCTCGCCGTCGCCAGCCGCATCGATCCAGCCGACGCCCCCGGCGTACACGTCGCGGTTCATGCCCTCGATCTCCGTGATCAGTGCCCGCGCCACCTCCCGCGGCGTGCCGCACACGGCCGCTGAGGGGTGGAGGGCTGCCGCGATGTCGAGGACGCTGCGGCCGGTGACGGCGACCCGCACGTCGGTGGCCAGGTGCCGTACGTTCGGCAACGTCAGCAACGACGGGCCGGTCACCCGCAGCTCCCCGAGCGCCTCGAGCCTCTCGGTGACCGACTGCACCGCGTACTCGTGCTCGGACAGGTCCTTCGACGACGCGAGCAGCCAGTCGGCGAGAGCCGCGTCCTCGGCGGGGTCGTCGGAGCGGGAGACCGTACCGGCGAGGACCCGCGACTCGGCGACGCCGTCTCTCAGCCGTACGAGCAGCTCGGGCGTCGCGCCCACCAGCGGTCCCACGAGGTAGGTCCAGCAGTCCGGGTAGACCTCCGCCAGCCGCAGCGCCAGCCACCGCAGGTCGACCGGGTTCTCCGTGGTCGCCACGACGCTGCGGGCGAGGACGACCTTCGCCAGCGCGCCTGTACGGATGCGACGCGAGGCCTCGGCGACACGCTCCTTCCACACGGCGCCGGTCACCGAGCCGTCGACGACGGTCACCGCGCCAGGTCCGGCCGGGCAGGCCACGTCCCGTACGGCTCCGCTGTCGATCGTCGTCTCGAACGCGACCCCGTCGCGTCGCCCGAGGATGCGTGCCGGCACGACGAGCCGGCCACCCTCGCCGTCGAACGCCGTCGACACGAACCCCACGAGGCCCGAGCCCTCGACGTGGACCTGGTCGTCGACGGCCGCCGTCGCCACGATCCGCCGCCAGATGTCGGAGGCCTCGTCGAGGCCGGCGCGCAGAGGGAGGATGAGCGCCGCCCCCAGCCCGACCAGTCCGTCGTCGCCGTGCGTCCACGCGCCCGTGACATCGCCCGAAAGCGCATTCGACAAGGGGAGAGAGTCGTGGACGAGAACGGTTCGTACCACCAGTGTGGGTGGCGGGTCAGCAGACATCGTTGCCAACTCTAGCGACCTCGGACGCGTGCTTCTGCACGCCCGACCCGGCCCGTACCGGTCGTGCCCACCGCGCCGGAGCATCGCCGAGCCGGAAGCTTTCGCATAGCATCTGCCCATGAAGCCCGCCCTGGCCCAAGGTGCCACCTCCTCCCTTCTCAAGCAGGTCGACGAGACGATGACCGTCCCGTACGGGCGCGGCGACTACGCCTTGTTCGCCGACATGCCGAAGGTCCTCGCGACCGCGGCGCTCGTGTCGTTCATCGAGGCGGCATGCGCGGAGGCGCTGGCCCCTCATCTTGAGGACGGCGAGGTCTCGCTCGGTACGGTCGTCAGCATCAGCCATTCCGCGCCCACACCGGTCGGCGCCACGATCCGTGCCGAGGTCGAGGTCACCCATGTCGAACCTCGCAGCGTGTCCTTCTCGGTGACCGTCCTCGACGAGGAGGACGTGATCTCCGTCGGCACCCACACCCGGGCGGTCGTGCAGAGGCACCGCTTCGACCAGAAGGTGTCCGACAAGGCGCAGCGTCTGGGGATCGCTCCCTGAGACTGGCCGGTCATCCCGGGTGTGTCGTGATGTCTCGGGATCTCTAGGCATGCTGGTAGATATCCCTATAGTCCACGATCGAGTGATGGGCTGTCGCGGTTGTGCCGGAAACGCCGAAGCGGCCACCCCGGACGAGGTGACCGCGTCGACTGCGTACCGTCAGGCCTTGTCGGTCCCGTACTTCGGGGTGCCGGAGGCGCCGTCCGTGACGGCCGGAACCGTCTCGACGTCGGTGTACTTCCGGGCCAGTGCCTCGAGGTCGATGCCCGTCGTGTTCTTGAGCATCTCGAGCACCTGCACGACGTTCTGGCCGACCGCCTTCGGCAGCGCGTTCGCTCCGTCGGAGCTGATCACGGTCAGCTTGTCGATCTGGCCCATCGGCGCTGCGAGCTCGCGTGCCATGGCCGGCAGCACCGAGACGAGCATCTCGAGCACGGCCGCCTGGTTGTAGTGGCTGTACGACTCGGCGCGAAGCTCCATGGCCTTGGCCTCGGCCTGTCCCTTGGCCAGGATCGCGGCACCGGCCGCCTCGCCCTCGGCACGTACCGCATCGGCCTCGGCGATACGACGGGCCTTCTCGGCCTCGCCGGCCTTGGCGCCCTCGATCGCGACCGCCTCGGCGATCGCCGAGCGGCGGGACTTGTCGCCGACACCGGTGAGGCGTGCCGTCTCAGCCTCGGCCTCGGCCTTCGCGATGGCGGCGGCCTTCGACGCCTCCGCCTGCAGGATCGCGGCCTGCCTTGCGGCGGCGGCCTCGGTCTCGATGCGGTACCGCTCGGCGTCCGCCGGCTTGCGCACCTTGGTGTCGAGCTGACGGTCGGTGAGCGCGGCCTGTCGTACGGCCACCTTCTCCTGCTCGGTGAGGATCGCCTGGTCCCGGTCGGCCTGTGCCAGGGGCCCGGCCGCGGCGGCCTGCGCGGACGCGGCATCCGTCTCGGCCTTGATCTCGGCCTGCTTGAGCATGAGCGCCCGGTGGGCGATGGCGATCTGCTGCTCGGCGGCGATACGGGCCTGCTCCGCGGACTGTCGGGCGCCGGCTTCGGCGATCGCGGCGACCTGTCCGACGCGCGCGGACTCGGGGCGTCCGAGGTCCGACAGGTACGTCCCGTCGTCCGTGATGTCCTGGATCTGGAAGGTGTCGAGGTTGAGGCCCTGGCCGGTGAGCGCGGCCTCCGACTCCTCGGCTACCCGCTGCGCGAAGGCGGCGCGGTCACGGATGATCTGCTCCACCGACATCGAGCCGACGATCGAGCGGAGCGCGCCCGCGAGAACCTCCTGCGTGAACGGCTCGATCGACTCCTGCTGCGTGAGGAACCGCTGGCCCGCGGCGCGGATCTGGTCCTCGTTGCCGCCGACCTTCACGATCGCGACGCCGTCGAGGTTGAGCTTGACGCCCTGTCCGGACACGGCGCCACGGATCGTGACGGGGATGCGGCGGCTGGACAGGTCGAGGATGTAGAGGCGCTGGACGAACGGCACGACGAACGCGCGGCCGCCCATGACGACCCGCTGTCCGGACAGGTCCTGGGTCATGACCCCGGCGCTGTCGGCGAGCTCCTTGCCGCGTGCGCCGGTGATGATGAAGGCCTCGTTGGGGCCGGCCACCTTGTAGCGCGTGATGATGACGATCGCCAGCAGCACGACGATGGCGACGAGACCGAGGATGGGTAGGACGAGACCGGGCACGACAGCTCCTTAGTTCTGGAACGTACTGCGACTTACCTGTAGGTGGGTTCGACGACGACGGCGGTCGCACTCAGGACGTCGATCACGGTGACCTGGGTGCCCGTCACGAGGGGGATGGCGGACTTCGCGTTCAGCTTCATCATCTGGCCTTGGCGGGTCACCCTGATCTCGCCGAAGCCCAGAGCCGGGATGTCGGACAGGACGACGCCCGGGGCGTTGAGCAGCTCTTTCGTGGTCACGACACCGCCGGTGTCGCCTCGGCGCAGCTTGACCATGCCGTACGCGACCAGTCCGCCGAAGGCGAGACCCAGGACAGCTCCGCCGAGCACTGCCAGGCCGGTGCTACCGGAGACCTGCTTCACGATGGCCCCCCCGAAGCCCATGGCCCCCAGGAACGCGGCGAGGGACGAGCCGGTGAACCAGTCGCCACCGCCCAGGGCGTCGAAGATGCCGTGCAGGTGCTCACCGACGACGAGGGAGAAGAGCAGGAGCACGATCCCGACGATGCCGATGGCGAGGAACACGGTCATTCACTGCCTCCGATCCACACCACCCCACTGTAGGGGCCGCACCTTCTGTGAGACGTCAGTACGGAAGCGACGGTTCCGCTCTCCGCTCCTCCGCAACAATCCGCGGGGACGCGTGACGCTCACGCTCGACGCACGTGAGGTCGGAGACGCCTACGATGCGGTCGTGCCGTTAACACGTCCGCTGCGTATCGCCATGGTGTCGATGCACACGTCGCCCCTTGATGCCCCCGGATCGGGTGATGCCGGCGGGATGAACGTCGTCGAGCGTCACACCGCCGAGGCGCTTGCCGAGCTGGGCCACCAGGTCGACCTCATCACCCGCCGCAGCGACCCGAGTCAGCCCGATGTCGTGGACCTGGGCGGGGGAGTGCGGGTCCGCCACCTCGACGCCGGTCCCGCGGCGCACCTGGCCAAGTCCGCCATCGATGCGTACGTCGACGAGTTCGCCGCCTCGATGGGTGCGCTGGACCCGTACGAGATCGTCCACAGCCACCACTGGATGAGCGGCATGGCGGCTTTGCAGCTCGCTCGTGAGTGGGGCGTCCCTCACGTACAGAGCTACCACTCGGTCGCCGCGCTGCCGGGCGACTACCTCAGCGAGGGCGAGCCGCCCGAGTCGCCGGCCCGCGTCGCGGGGGAGGCGCTGCTGGCGGTGGAGTCCGATCTCGTCGTCGCGATCTCCGCCGCCGAGGCCCGTACGGTCGTGTCCCGCTGCGGGGCCGACCCCAACCGCGTGGTGATCGTCCCGCCGGGCGTCGACGCCCAGCAGTTCCGGCCGCGCGCCCTGGACGAGGCCAAGTGGACCTGGCCGCACGAACGAGGCCCGGCGTGCTCCAAGGGCTACATGCTGTTCGCGGGCCGGCTGCAGCCCCTCAAGGGCCCCGACCTCGTCATCGCGGCACTGGCCCAGGTGCCGGAGGAGCTGCGGCCCCACCTGGTGGTCGCCGGCGAGGTGAGCAAGGACTTCGCGGGCTACGCCGAAGAGCTCGGCGCGATGGTCGGGCGGTTGGGACTGGAGCAGTACGTGACGTTCATGGGCTCCCAGAGCCGCGGGCGGCTCGCGGAGATGATGCGCGGCGCACTGCTCGTCCTCGTGCCGTCGCACTCGGAGACGTTCGGCCTTGTCGCACTGGAGTCGGCGGCGTCCGGGACGCCCGTCATCGCCTCGTCCGCCGGCGGTCTGCGCGAGGCGGTCGTCCACGGCGAGACCGGGCAGCTCATGGACAGCCGCCTGCCGAACGACTGGGCGTCGGCGATGATCCGGTTGCTCGCCGACCCGGAGCTGCTGGCCCGGATGGGCACTGTCGCGCGCATCCACGCCCGCCAGTACTCGTGGCACCTCACGGCCCACTGCCTCACCGAGGTCTACGAGCAGCTGCTCGCCGCCCAGGACGGCTCGTACGACCAGGGCACCCGGCCCCTGGACCTGCCTCCGGACCTGGAGACCAGGGCCCGCAACGGCGACTTCCACGCCGACGGACACGTCTAGGCGACACGCCGTGACCAACCGTACGTACGTGCTGTGCCACGCCCACCCTGACGACGAGACGCTGGCGACGGGCGCGCTGGCGCTTGCGCTGAGGGCCCGTGGCGACGTCGTCTTCGTGCTGACGGCCACGCGCGGCGAGGCCGGCGAGGTCCGGCCAGGTCCGTACGCAGCCCTGGAAGGGACGCCGGAGCTGGCCGCGATCAGGGAGCAGGAGCTGGTGACCGCGGTCGCGGCGCTGGGAGTGGCCGGCCACGCCTACCTCGGCGCGTCACCGGCCAGGGCCGCGGGGCGCCCGTCGCGCCGCTACACCGACTCGGGCATGCGCTGGGTGACGCCGACGGTGGCGGGACCCGGCGGCCGGGCCGGACCCGACTCGCTCACGGCTGCCGACACCGACGAGGTGGCCGCGGACATCGCGGCGTACGCACGAGCCGTCGACGCGAGCGACCTCGTCTCCTACGACGACGACGGTGGCTACGGCCACCCGGACCACATCGCCATCCACCGCGCAACGCGTGCGGCCGCCGGGCAGCTCGGCCTTCCGTTCCACGTGATCGTGACGGAGCCGGACGTGCCCCACGACGAGTGGCTGGATGCGACGTCCGACCGTGATGCGCTGGATCGCGCGTACGACGCGTACGACACGCAGTTCACCCGGCGGGGTGACGACGTCACCCATGTGGGCGGTCAGGCAGACCGGGTGGTGCGGGCGGCCGGACTGCGCCGCGCCTGAGCTACCAGGAGCCGCCGCCCTCGGAGTCGGACGTGTCCGGCGCGTCGGTCGAGTCGGGGTCGTCCTCGAGCTTTGCGTACGGCTGGTCCTCGCGCAGGCTGTCCTCGTCGAAGACCTCGTGATCAGCGGTGTGGGTGTGACCGTGCGTGGGCTGATCGGCGGAAGGGTCACGCGGCTGTGCAGGCATCTGGGCCTCTCTGTAAACGTACCGATGGTGACTGTAGCGCGGGCATTTCGGGCCCGCCGCGGCGACCGATCTCCTCGCCAATCCCGTGCGGCGGCACGGCGAAGACGACGACGTACAGGCAGACTGGGTAGCATCGGACGGTCAGTACTGGCTCGTCGGACGTGGTGGACGCAGGGAGGAGGCGCTCGTGGGATTCATCGGCAATGTCGAGAAGAAGATCGAGAGCGCCGTCAGCGCAGCCTTCGCGCGCGCCTTCCGCGGTGACGTCCAGCCCGTCGAGATCACAGCGAGGCTGCTGCGAGAGCTCGACAGCGAGGCCCAGCTGCTGAGTCGCGACAAGCGACTCGTACCCAACGACTTCCTCGTCGGTCTCTCCGTGCAGGACTACGCCCGGCTGTTCCCCTACTCGCGCACGCTCAACGACGAGATCGTCGCCGAGCTGAGGGAGTACGCGATCCAGCGCAGCTACGTGTTCAACGGCCCGATCGCGATCCACTACGAGGAGCGCAAGGACCTTCCCACGGGACGGTTCGTCGTCACCTCGGATGCGGTGGCGCTCGTCACGTCCGGCGAGGAGCCGTCCACGACCCAGGTGCGTCGCGCTGCCCTCGTGGTCGAGGTGAACGGTGTCCGTCACCCACTCAACCCGCCCGGCCTGGTCATCGGCCGAGGCACGGAGGCAGACCTGCGCATCAACGACCCCGGCATCTCGCGCAGGCATGCGCAGATCATCGTGACCGGTACGGGCGACGTCCAGACCATCCGGATCGTCGACCTCGGCTCGACCAACGGCATCACGGTCGACGGTCGCAAGGTGCGCGAGGCTGACGTGACCGACGGAACCCGTATCGACATCGGCTCGACCCGACTGCTCGTGCACGCGCCCGCGGCCAGCTGAGGGCGCTGACACCACATGGCGGATCTCATCGTCACGCTGCTCAAAGTGGCGTTCCTCGCGGTTCTGTGGCTGTTCGTACTGCTGGTGGCCAACGTCATCCGTACGGACCTCTTCCGTGTGGCGCCGGTCGGTCCGCGCGAGAAGGGCAGGGCCTCTGCGGCTGTTCGGTCTCCCGAGCCCCCGAAGCGGGGCAGGAACGAGCTCAAAGTCCTTGCGATCGACACCGGACCGCAGGCCGGCGCCCGGCTGGCTCTGGTCGACGAGTTCCGGATCGGGCGCTCCGCTGACTGCGCACTGATCCTCGACGACGACTACGTGTCCGGCGACCATGCCTCCCTCGCCCGACGCTCCGGAGGAGAGTGGGTCGTCACGGACCTCGGATCGACCAACGGAACCTTCGTCAACGAGGTGAGAGTCGTGACTCCGACTGTGGTCACGGCAGCCGACAGCCTTAGGATCGGGCGAACCCAGATGAGGCTGGAGACCTGATGCCGCTCACCTTGCGCACGGTCGCACACTCCGAGATCGGCCTGGTGAGGAAGAACAACCAGGACTCGGGCTATGCGTCCCCGACGATGGTGTTCGTTGCCGACGGCATGGGCGGCGCGGCCGCCGGAGATCTGGCCTCGACAGTCGCCATCACCGAGCTCCAGAAGGCCGACGGCCTGCACAAGGGCGTCGAGATGCTCGAGGTCCTGGGCGGCGCCCTGCAGAAGGCCAACGACCGCCTCGCCGAGCTCGTGGCCGACGACCTGTCCCTCGACGGGATGGGTACGACGGTGTGCGGGGCTCTCTTCGACGGCGAGCAGCTCGGTGTCGCGCACATCGGTGACTCCCGCGGCTACCTGCTCCGTGACGGTGTGCTCTCCCGCCTGACCCACGACCACTC
>PMBM01000216.1 GCA_003153855.1 Propionibacteriaceae bacterium | reverse complement strand
CTCTCCCGCCTGACCCACGACCACTCATGGGTCCAGTCGCTCATCGACGAGGGACGCATCACCGAGGACGAGTCCCATGTCCATCCACACCGCTCGCTGCTGCTGCGCGTGCTCAACGGTCAGCCCATCTCCGAGCCCGATCTCGAGCTGGTCACCCTGAAGGCCGGCGACCGCATCATGTTCTGCTCCGACGGGCTGTGCGGCCTGGTCACGGACGACGTGATCGACGACGCGCTCGCGGGGGAAGACCTCGACCTCGTCCTCACCGACCTCGTCGAGGCGGCCCACGCCGGCGGTGGCCTGGACAACATCACGATCATCGTCTCCGACGTCGTCGAGGCCGGGGCCGACGACGAGGCGTTCGCCGGCGAGACGGTCCCCGCCCCGCCGCGCAACGCGGCTCGGGGGCTCGTACTGGGCGCCGCGGTCACCCGCGAGATCCCTGCGATCCGGTCCAAGCCGATCGATCTCGGCGACGGCGCCGCGGAGGAGACCACTGACGCGTCGGGCAACATCGTCCCCGCCGCGCCGGCACCGGCTCTGACCGCCGCCGGTGAAGGCCGGTACGAGCCGGAGGGCGGCCAGCGACGCAGGCGTCTCGGCTTGTGGGGCGCCATCCTCGCCGTGGTGGTCGTGGTCGGGCTGGCTGCCTACGGCACGTACGCGTACGCGATGACGCAGTTCCTGGTCGCACCGACCGCGCAGCAGGTCGGCATCTACCAAGGCGTTCAGGGCAGTCTTCTCGGTTTGTCAACAAATCGGCTTGTCGAGAACACCGGCATCCAGATGAGCGATCTCCCGCCCGCGTACCAGGAGAAGGTACGGGCGGGCATCACGATTCGGGAAGGCGGCCTCAACGCCGCGAAGGTCGCTGCCGACGAGCTGCGGACCAGGGCGGCGCAGTGCGTGGCCCAGCGTCTCGCCCGCGCCCAGGCGACGCAGACCCCGACCGCGACGGCCACACCAACTGCCAGTGCGTCGACTCCCGGGGCGTCGGCCGCGAGCGCCTCGACGTCGACCGGCTCGGCCTCGGCGCAGCCCTCCGCCGGGACACTCCCTGTACAGACCCCCACGACCGTCCCGACCCCGAGCGCGCCCGACGAGTGCTGACGTGTCCGCCACGGCATTGAGCACGGGCGAGGTCGTCGTCCACCGCAGCAGGCCGGTGATCGGGCTGCTCCTCCTCCTGCTCGCACAGGTCGTCGGAGCCTCCGGCTACCTGCTGACGCATCTCGACATCGACGGGCACCTGCCGCGCACGTGGCCGTACGTCCTCGCGATCTGGTTCGCCGTCGGTCTCGTCACCCACTTCCTGGTGCAGTGGAAGCTCCCGTACGCCGACCCGCTGCTGCTTCCGGCGACGTTCCTGCTCGTCGGGCTCGGGCTCGCGATGATCCACCGGATCGACCTCATCTCCGACCCGGCACGGTCGGATGCGCAGACCCAGTCGCTGTGGGCGGGGCTCGGCGTGGCGGCCGCCCTCGCGATCGTGTTCCTCGTCAAGGACTACCGGATCCTGCGACGGTTCCCGTACGTCCTGTTCCTCGTCGGTCTCGTCCTTCTGCTCCTGCCGCTGACCCCGCTCGGAGTCGAGCTCAACGGGTCCCGGATCTGGATCCGGATCTTCGGCTACAGCTTCCAGCCGGCCGAGGTCGCGAAGCTCGTGCTGAGCCTGGCGTTCGCCGGCTACCTCGCCGACACCAAGGACGTGCTCGCGATGGCAGGCCCGAAGGTGCTGGGCTTCACGCTGCCGCGCCCTCGGGACCTCGGCCCGATCGCCATCATGTGGGTGGCGAGCATGCTCGTCCTCATCTACCAGAAGGACCTCGGCACCTCGATGCTGTTCTTCGGCCTCTTCGTGGCAATGGTCTTCGTCGCCACCGGCCGACTGAGCTGGGTCGTGCTGGGCGCGCTGCTGTTCGCTGCGGGAGGCTGGTTCGCCTACCAGAAGTTCGCGTACGTGGGAGTGCGGGTCAGCTCCTGGCTCAACCCGTTCAGCAACTACGACCAGAACTACCAGGTCATCCAGGCGCAGTTCGGCTTCGCGTACGGCGGTCTGCTGGGCCGCGGCTGGGGGCTCGGCCGTCCCGGCCTGACGCCTCTCGCGAAGAGCGACTTCATCACCGCGGCGATCGGCGAGGAGCTCGGCGTCGTCGGGCTGGTCGCCGTCATCCTCGTGTACGGCATCATCGTGGCCCGCGGCCTCCGGACGGCGCTGAGCTGTACGGAGCCGTTCGGCAAGCTGCTCTCCGCCGGGCTGTCGCTCGTGTTCGCCCTGCAGGTCTTCGCGATCGTCGGTGGCGTCACCCGGCTTCTCCCGCTCACCGGCCTGACGACGCCGTTCATGTCCCAAGGCGGCTCGTCGATGGTCGCCAACTGGCTGGTCCTTGCCGTCATGCTCGTCGTGAGCCACGAGGCACGACGCCCCGTGACCGAGAGGGTGGAGCAGGCCGACGTGGCCTCACTGTCCGCCGACGCCACGCAGGTGATCAACCTCCGTGACCTCCCGCGCCCGTTGCAGACGCCTCGCCCCGAGCCGCGTACGGCATCGAGCCCCGCGCTCTCGGTCGAGGAGGAGGGACCCGCGCGCGCCTTCCCCGACGAGTCCGACACGGAGGCGACCACCGCCTTCGCGCCCGGCGAGAAGCCGGTCCCTGAAGGCGCCGGCCGTGAGGGCGACGCTGGTTATGACGAGGCCGGCCCACCCGTCACCGACTTCGACGACGCGACGCAGGCGTATCGGTTCGACCAGGAGGAACTGTGAACGCATCCATCCGTCGTACGGCCGTTGTCGCGTCGGTGCTCTTCCTGGCGTTGCTGGTCAACGTGAGCATCGTGCAGCTGTGGCGTCAGAGCTCGTTGTCGGCGGACGACCGGAACCGGCGCGTGCTCGACGCGGAGTTCGCTCAGAACCGCGGCGCGATCCTCGCCGGCGACACCCAGATCGCGACGACGACGCCGGTCAAGGACCGCTTCCTCTACCAGCGCTCGTACCCGCAGGGGAGCCTGTACGCGACGGTGACCGGCTGGTACGCCTACGACTTCGGGCGTTCGGGGCTGGAGTCGAAGTACTCGACCGACCTCGCCGGCACGGCCTCCAGCCAGACGCTCGACCGGCTGGTCGACATGTTCACCGGGGCCACGCCGGTCGGCGCCACCATCCAGACGACGATCAACCCGAAGCTGCAGCAGGTCGCGGCGCAGCAGCTCGCCGGGAAGAAGGGCGCCGTCGTCGCGATCGACCCCAAGACCGGCGCGATCCTCGCGATGGTGTCGACGCCCACGTACGACCCGAACACGCTCGCGACGCACGACCTGACGGCCGCGAGGACTGCCTGGACGGCGCTCAACGCGGACGCGACGCGCCCCTTGTCCGACCGGGGGACCCGCGAGATCTACCCGCCGGGATCGACGTTCAAGCTCGTCACCGCGGCCACGGCCCTCGAGAACGGCATGGCCTCGGACACCATGATCAACACTCCGAGCCAGCTGACTCTGCCGAACTCCTCGAGCGTGCTCGGGAACGAGGGGTCCGCCTGCGGCAACACCCAGCAGACACTGGACCGGGCGCTGCAGCTGTCGTGCAACACCGCGTTCGCGAACCTCGGGGCGATGCTCGGTGGGGACAAGATTCGTGCGCAGGCCGAGAAGTTCGGCTTCAACACGACGCCGATGACCGACGTGAACGCGGCGAAGAGCCAGTTCCCGACGAAGCTCGACGCCGCGCAGACGATGCTCAGCTCGATCGGGCAGTTCGACGTCGCGGCCAGCCCTCTGCAGATGGCGATGGTCGTGTCGGCGATCTGCAACGACGGGGTGCTCAAGAACCCCTACCTCGTCAGCGAGGTTCGCAGCGCCGACCTGAAGGTGCTGTACCGGCACGGTCCCGACGACAAGCAGGCGCTGTCCGCCGGGTCGGCTCAGGCGCTGCAGCAGATGATGGTCAACGTGGTCCAGAAGGGCACGGGGACGAAGGCGCAGGTGTCGGGCGTCGTCGTGGGGGGCAAGACGGGTACGGCGCAGAGCGACCTCACGAAGAACCCGTACGCGTGGTTCGTCTCGTTCGCGAAGAACCCCGACATCGCGATCGCGGTGTTCATCGAGGACGCGAACGTGGACCGTACGGACATCGCGGGCGGGGCGCTCGCCGGGCCCATCGCCAAGGCCTTGATCGAGGCGTCACGGTGAAGAACAAACCGTGCGCTAACTCAATCTTGAGAGGCCCTGGCAAGCGCGTTCAGCCCACTCTCATGTTGAATGGTGACAATGTGGGGGGACCGATGAGTCGAGCAGGGGGCGTGGAGGGGGCATGGTGACAGCCGAGCAGGGAACGCTGCTGGGCGGGCGCTATCAGCTGGGGCCTGTTCTGGGTCGTGGTGGGATGGCGGAAGTGCGGCGAGCGGTCGACACACGGCTCAGCCGTCCGGTGGCGATCAAGATCCTGCGCATCGACCTGGCCGGCGACTCCACCTTCCAGGCGCGGTTCCGCCGCGAGGCGCAGGCCGCGGCGGGGCTGAACCATCCCAACATCGTGAGCGTGTACGACACGGGCGAGCAGCTCGATCCCGCCTCCGACGTCCACATTCCCTACATCGTCATGGAGCTCGTTGTCGGCCACACGCTGCGCGACCTTCTCCGCGAGGGCCGCAAGATCCTCCCCGAGCGTGCGCTCGAGATGGAGATGGGCGTGCTCGACGCCCTCCAGTACAGCCATCAGGCCGGCATCATCCACCGCGACATCAAGCCCGCGAACGTGATGCTGACCTCGACGGGCCAGGTCAAGGTCATGGACTTCGGGATCGCCCGCGCCGTCGCGGACACGTCCGCCTCGATGACCCAGACGGCCGCCGTGATCGGCACCGCCCAGTACCTCTCACCGGAGCAGGCCCGCGGCGAGACCGTCGACAACCGCTCCGACGTGTACGCGGCCGGCTGCCTGTTGTACGAGCTGCTCGTGGGCGAGCCGCCGTTCAAGGGCGACTCCCCCGTGAGCGTCGCGTACCAGCACGTACGAGAGCTGCCTGTACGACCGTCGCTCATAGACCCCGTCATCACGCCCGACATGGACGCGATCACGCTCAAGGCACTCGAGAAGGACCCCGAGAAGCGGTACCAGTCGGCGAAGGAGATGCGCGACGACATCGCGCGGCTCCTCGCAGGGCTGTCCCCGACGGCGCACCTGCCGGTCGTGGCAGTACCCGAGGCGGCGGCGACGATGCTCGCGCCGGTCGTCACCGAGCCCGTTATCAGCCCGTCGACCGGTGTCCTGCCCCAGCGCGCGTTCCCCGTGTCGCCCGACTCGCCGTACTGGGAGCAGCCGAAACGCCGCAACCGTACGGGCCTCATCGTCGGCATCGTCGCAGCAGTCCTCGCGGTGATCCTCATCGGTGGGTTCGCGTTCTGGTGGAACACGAAGACACCGGCCGTTGCGCAGGTCGCCGTGCCTCAGGTGAAGAGCATGACGGAGAAGAACGCGACGGACACGCTCACCGCGGCCAACCTCCATGCGGTCGTACAGACCGTCGAGGGACCCGACGACACGACGGTCGGCACGGTGACGGATCAAAGCCCGGTGCAGGGCGTCATGGTCAACAAGGACTCCGCCGTCACCATCACGGTCAACGTGGGTCCGGCCAAGCTCAAGATCCCGACCGGGCTCACGGGCCAGAACAAGGACGCGGTCAAACAGCTGCTCACGCAGGCCGGGTTCACCAAGGTCGACCTGGTGGCGGCAACGACCGA
>PMBM01000198.1:4673-11816 GCA_003153855.1 Propionibacteriaceae bacterium | reverse complement strand
CTGGTCGTCGAGTGGACGCACGGGAACTCCGACCACCTCGTCGGCGTCGACGTACCGATCCTGCTGAACTCGACGCCCGAGGAGACTCTGTCGCACCGTCGCGCCCGCGCTCGCGACGGTGCGACAGACTCCCCCTTCACGACGATGGTGCTCTTCCTCGAGCAGGCGAAGCTCGCGTCGCAGGCCCACAAGGCGAAGGTCATCGTGGCGAAGTCCGGCGAGGTCATCGACTACGACGCCTACCTCGAGAGCATGGGCCGCAACCTGCCGAGCACCGGGGCGATGCTCAACGTGTACCCGGACAGCATCGGCGGCACGATGGCCGACGTGGTGTCACTCGTCACCGATCCTGGCGTGACGGGCGCGTTCTCGGCCGTGTACATGCTGCCGAGCGTGTTCAACACCGATCTCGACCGTGGCTTCTCGGTCATCGACTACGGCCTCAACCGGCTGTACGCGACGCAGGCCGACCTGGACGCCCTGCGCGAGGCCGGAATCTCGCTCAAGCTCGACTTCATCCTCAACCACGCGTCCGTGCTGTCGCCGCAGTTCCAGGACCTGCTGTCGCGCGGTGACCGGTCCGAGTACAAGGACTTCTTCATCGACTGGAACGCGTTCTGGGCCGGCCATGGGGAGATGACCGAGGAAGGCTACGTACAGCCCGACCCCGCGCTCATCAAGGACATGTACTTCCGCAAGCCCGGGCTGCCGATCCTCATGGTGCGGCTGCCGGACGGCTCCGAGCGCCCGTACTGGAACACNNTTCTACCAGGAGGTCCGCTACACGGCGCCGAGCACGTTGGAGGTCATGAAGGCTGCCGGGCTGCAGTACGCCTCCGCCGAGGTCGTGGCCGCGCGGGTGGCAGCGGCGATCGATGAAGGAAAGGGTCCGGCCGACGCGGACTTCGCCGGCTTCGAGGACGTACGGTCCGCGGTCGTCGACGAGGTCGAGTCGCGCCGTACGTACCTGGGCCAGATGGACCTCGACATCCGCTCGGACAAGGTGTGGGAGTTCTACGGCGACACGCTGTCGACGCTCGCCGGCTACGGCGCCGAGATCGTACGGCTGGACGCCTTCGCCTACGCGCCCAAGGAGCCCGGAGCGAAGAACTTCCTCAACGACCCGGGCACGTGGGACCTGCTCGCGCGGGTCAAGGAGCTCGCCGACGACCGCGGGCTCAAGCTGCTGCCCGAGATCCACGCGCGCTACGAGGAGAAGATCCACGAGCTCCTCGCGAGCAAGGGCTTCATGACGTACGACTTCTTCCTGCCCGGACTCGTCATCGATGCCCTCGCGCGGCGCGACGGTTCGGTGCTGGCCGGCTGGATCCGGGAGCTCGTGGCCAAGCAGATCCGTACGGTGAACATGCTCGGCTGCCACGACGGCATCCCGCTGCTCGACCTCAAGGGCCTGCTCGACGACGAGCACATCGAGGCGATCATCGAGACCGTCAAGGGGCGCGGCGGCTACGTCAAGGACCTGCACGGCGCGAAGAACATCTACTACCAGGTCAACGCCACGTACTACTCGGCGCTCGGCTCCTCCGACGCGGCGATGCTGCTCGCGCGGGCGATCCAGCTGTTCACGCCGGGCAAGCCCCAGGTCTGGTACCTCGACCTGTTCGCAGGCCGCAACGACCACGAAGCGGTCGAACGCGCAGGCGCCGGTGGGCACAAGGAGATCAACCGTACGAACCTCAGCCGCGAGGCCGTCCGAGCAGGGCTCGACCAGCCGGTCGTACGCAGGCAGCTGGAACTCCTGAGGTTCCGCAACGCGTTCGGCGCGTTCGGCTTCGACGCTGCGTGCGTGGTCGACGAGACTCCAGCCGACCAGCTGCGGATCACGTGGTGCAAGGGCGACCACGAGGCCGTCCTCGAAGCGAACCTCGGGACGTACGAGTTCACGATCACCGCCGACGGTCAGCCTGTATGAGCGCGTGAGCGCCGGCTGCGACGACCGATCTGCTCGTTCACGGCGGCCTGCTCCACCTCGAGGAGCGAGACGGAGTGGAGCGCGGCGTCATGGGCCTTCGCTCCGCCGCGCGCGCCGAACAGCCGCTTGGTCCAGATGAGGTAGAAGACGAGGAAGAGATTGATCACGAGCGCGCCGATGCGCAGCACCGTGACCTTGTCGACGATCTCGTAGACCTCCAGCGGGAGGAACAGGGATGTCCCGACCACGGCCACGTACTCGCCCCAGCGCTTCATGAGCCACAGGCCGGTGCTTTCGACGAGCTGCAGCGTCCCATACGTGGCGACCGCCGCAGCGACGCCCAGGATCGTGCTGGTGCGGGCGGTCAGCGCCATCTCGATCCAGTGCACCAGCGTCACGTCCTCGATGTGGATGCCGAGCTGCTGGGCCAGCGGGGCGATCAACGGCAGGTATGTCTGGAACGTCTGCTCGAGCCCTGTCCGCTGGCCGTTGAAGCGCCAGATCGCGACCGCCGCCGCCAGGATGACGATGCCCCGCGCGCCTTTGTCGATGGACAGCAGGCGCAGGATGAACGCGTCGCGGAGCGCAGCCCCTCGGAGAACGATCGGCGCGTCGTCGGCCGGCCCAGAACCGTTCGGCTCGCCCAGGACGTAGTCGCCGCAGCGCAGACACCGCCACGCCGTCCCCCACGGCGTGGTCGTCGACAGACGCTCGGCGAGCTCGGGCTCGTCNNGGCAAGGGTCATCGCTGGGCGTCATGACAGGATGAGGGCATGAAGATCGCCACGCCCGTCGACGCCGCTGGACAGTCCGCTCACGCCTGGGGGCGCGCCCACTGGGTCGCCGTGGCCGAGGTGAAGGACGCGGCCATAGAAGGCTGGCAGGTGCACGAGGTGTCGTGGGACGTCCTCCATGACTCGACAACGCACGGCTCGCACCACGCACGCGTCGTGACGTTCCTCAAGGACCACGGCATCCAGGCGATCGTCGTCGACCACGTCGGCGAGGGCATGCAGCGGATGCTCTCCACCATGGGCATCCCGCTCCTCCCCGCCTCCCCCGGTGACGCGCAGGCATCCGTCCTGGCCGCTGTACGGGGCGCGACGAGCTAGCCGCCTGGCCCTCGACTTCCGCGTAGCGCGGGTTATGGGCGAGCTCCCTGCTGTTGCTCAGGTCCACTTCCGTGGTGCGTGGGTTACGAAGCCCCCACGGACCCTCGTAACCCACCGAACACGGAAGTCGCGCGCGGCGAAGCAGAAGCAGGCCCTGATAACCCTCCGAACACGTCATGAAGCACGTCGTGTGGCCTAGCGGCCGGTGGGCGGGGCCCCTACGCTGCTGGCATGTTGGTTCCGGAGTGGCGACCCGCACTGGCTGCAGCGCATGACGCCGCCCTGGACTGGCTCGAGGGCCTGCCGGACCGATCCGTCGGACCCGATGTCGACTACGACGCGATGTACGCGGCGCTTTCCGAGCCGATGCCCGAGGCAGGGGTCCCGGCTGAGCGAGTGATCTCCGAGCTGGCGGCCACGCTGAAGCCCGGCCTCATGGCGTTCAACCACGGGCGGTTCTTCGGGTGGGTGATCGGTGGCGCCATGCCGGCCGGCGTCGCCGCGGACTGGCTGGTCGCGGCATGGGACCAGAACACGGCGATGGCCGAACCAACGCCGGGAGTGTCGGCGCTCGAGGCGGTCACCGCCGAGTGGTTGCTCGAGCTGCTGGACCTTCCCCGGACCTCGTCGGTTGCCTTCGTGACAGGGGCTCAGGTCGCGAACCTGGTCTGCCTGGCCGCGGCGCGTGGCCGCGTGCTGGCCGAGGCCGGCTGGGACGTCGAGGCGGACGGGCTCGTGGGTGCACCTCCTGTGACGGTGCTGGCCGGCGAGTTCGTCCACCACACGGTCGGCAAGGCCGTTCGGATCCT
The DNA here is from genome assembly GCA_003153855.1 of Propionibacteriaceae bacterium. GTDB lineage: Bacteria > Actinomycetota > Actinomycetes > Propionibacteriales > Propionibacteriaceae > Fen-668. The sequence continues at coordinate 7,963 of PMBM01000198.1, read as the reverse complement.
CGGTCTCGGAGAGAGACGCATGGTGGAGGTCGAGGCCGACGCCAACGCTCGGATGAGGCCAGAGGCTCTCGCCGAGGCCCTGATGACCGTCGAGGGCCCGGTGATCGTCTGCGCCCAGGCAGGCGAGATCGCCACCGGCGGCATCGACCCACTGGGCGCGATCGCCAGTGTTGTGGACGCACGGCGACCTGACGCGCCCACGTGGCTCCACGTCGACGGGGCGATCGGCTTGTTCGGTCGTGCCTCCAGAGTCCTCGCACCGAAGTTCGCCGGCGCCGAGCGCGCCGACTCGTGGTGCACGGACGCTCACAAGTGGCTCAACACTCCGTACGACTGCGGTATCGCGATCGTCCGCGACCGCGAGGCGCATCACCGCGCGATGACGCTCCACGCGTCATACCTGCCGCAGCCCGGCGCGGCACGCGACCCCATCGACTGGAACCCGGAGATGAGCCGTCGGGCCAGGGCGACAGCGGTGTACGCCACCCTGCGGTCGCTAGGCCGCGAAGGTGTCGCCGAGATCGCCGAGCGTGACTGCGAGATGGCCCAGCTCCTTGCAGAGGGTGTCCGGATGATCCCTGGCGCGGAGGTCTGCAACCACGTCGAGCTGAACCAGGTGCTCGTACGGCTGCACGACCCGGCTGGGCTGGACGACGACGCGCACACGCGCGCGGCGCTCGCCAGGCTGCAGGCGAGCGGGGTCGCCTTCCCGAGCGGTACGACGTTTCGCGGCAGGGCCGCTATCCGGTTCTCGATCGTCAACTGGGCGACCGACGAGAGCGACATCGCCGAGACTCTCGAGGCTCTCGCCGACGCTCACGCCCGCTGGGGCTGAGGCTCCTGGCCCACTGTTCGTGAGGCGGCGCGAAGGAGCCTCGGTGCCGCCCAGACCGCGAAGAAGAGCGGCAGGAACGTGGAGAAGAGCAGGGTCACGTTGGGCCAGAACGAGGCGCTGTCGAACGTAAACACCGGCGAGATGCCGTACAGCTGGGCGCCCTGAACGTACAGGGCGAGGTAGCCGAGCGGACCGGCGATCCACGCGACCGGCCACCACCAGCGCAACCGCGCCTGGTCCCGGCAGACGAACAGCCAGTCGACGAGCACGAGGAGCGGTACGACGAGGTGCTCGAGCAGTGACGACGGCATGCCGTAGTCGCCGCCGATCAGGAACCGGTAGCCGATCATCGTGATCATCACGTACGCGCAGGCGGCGCCTCGGAGGACGTCCAGGACTGGTTCCCCCGGGCGCAGGGCGGGAGTGGCGACCCCGGCCAGAGCAACGAGGAACGCGAACAGGGTCGTCAGCTGCGACCACTCGTACAGGCCGAGCCAGTGCCAGCGCCGCGTGCCGTTCAGCATCGCGAGGCAGAAGCCCACCAGCGCGACGGCCGCGATGGTGAGGCGCCAGACCACGAGGGCGGCGGCGGCAGGAGACGGCGTGCGGATGTCGCCGGCGGGGGTGAGTCGCATACCTCTATAACGCGCGAGCGCCCCGATTGGTTGCAGTCAGAGGCGAGTTTCTTCTTCAGCCACGGGATTCTTCGGCGATCCGCTCGTGGTGGCGCACGACTTCGGTGACGATGAACTGGAGGAACTTCTCCGCGAACTCGGGGTCGAGACCGGACTCCTTCGCGAGCTCGCGCAGACGCTTGATCTGCTGCTCTTCTCGGCCCGGGTCGGCGGGCGGCAGGCCCTTCGCCGCCTTGAGCTCGCCCACGGCGCGGGTGATGCGGAACCGCTCCGCGAGCAGGTGGACGAGTGCGGCGTCGAGGTTGTCGATCGATGCGCGGGCCGCGGCCAGCTCGGCGGGCACCTCGCTCATCAGATGATCACCAGCTCGATCCGCTGGAACTCCTTGATGTCGGTGTAGCCGGTCGAGGCCATCGCGCGACGGAGGGCACCGACGAGGTTCATGGAGCCGTCCGGCGTCACCGACGGGCCGTTCATGATCTCGTCGAGCGAGCCGATCGTCTCGAACTTGGCGCGCTCGCCACGCGGGAGGGTGGCGTGCCACGCCTCGGCGCCCCAGTGGTAGCCCTTGCCCGGCGCCTCGGTGGCCCGGGCGAGCGGTGCTGCCACCATCACCGCGTCAGCACCACAGGCGATGGCCTTCGCGATGTCACCCGAGCGTCCCACAGCACCGTCGGCGATGACGTGTACGTAGCGGCCGCCCGACTCGTCGAGGTAGTCGCGACGGGCCTCGGCCACATCGGCCACCGCCGATGCCATCGGCACCTCGATGCCGAGGACGTCCCGGTTAGCGTGGCGAGCGCCGCCACCGAAGCCGACGAGGACGCCCGCAGCGCCCGTACGCATGAGGTGGAGGGCTGTCTGGTACGTGGCACACCCGCCGACGATGACCGGCACGTCGAGGGTGCGGATGAACGTCTTGAGGTCCAGCGGGTCGGCATCCTTCGAGACGTGCTCGGCGGACACGGTCGTGCCGCGGATGACGAAGAAGTCCGGTGAGGCCTTCACGACGACGTCGGCGAACTCCCTCGTGTTCTGCGGCGACAGCGAGCCGGCGACGGGCACGCCCGACGCACGGATCTCGGCCATCCGGGACTCGATGAGCTCAGGCTGGATCGGCGCCGCGTACACCTCCTGCATGCGCTTCGTCGCGGACACCTGGTCCTCGATCGCGGCCAGCTCGTCGAAGATCGGCTGCGGGTCTGCGTACCGGGTCCACAGACCCTCGAGGTTCAGCACGCCCAGGCCACCGAGCTGACCCATGGCGATCGCGGTCGCCGGCGACATCACCGAGTCCATCGGCGCGGCGACGATCGGGAAGTCGAGCCGGATCGCGTCGATGCGCCAGGCGAGGTTGACCTCCTCGATGCCGCGCGTACGGCGTGAGGGGACGAGAGCGATCTCGTCGAACGAGAACGCCTTGGAGGCGCGTCGACTGCGTCCGATGTCGTACATGGCCTTTCAGCCTCCGTAGTTCGGGGCCTCGACGGCCATCTGGATGTCGTGCGGGTGGGATTCGCGAAGACCGGCGGACGTGATGCGTACGAACCGGCCCCGTTCGTGCAGGTCGGGGATCGTGGCTGCGCCGGTGTAGAACATCGACTGCCGCAGGCCGCCGACGAGCTGGTACGCGACGGCGGCGAGCGGGCCGCGGTAGGCGACCTTGCCCTCGATGCCCTCGGGGACGAGCTTGTCGTCGCTTGAGACGTCGGCCTGGAAGTAGCGGTCCTTGGAGTACGAGCCGGTGCGGCCACGGGCGGCCATGGCGCCCAGCGACCCCATGCCGCGGTACTGCTTGAACTGCTTGCCGTTGATGAAGA
>PMBM01000198.1:0-4639 GCA_003153855.1 Propionibacteriaceae bacterium | reverse complement strand
CCGGAGACGATCCGCGTCGTACAGATCGAGCCCGGTCCCACGCCGACCTTGACGCCGTCGACGCCCGCTTCGACAAGGGCCTTCGCCCCTTCGTACGTGGCGACGTTGCCGGCCACGATGTCGACCAGGGCTGTGCGGGGATCGGCCTTGAGCCTCCTGATCATGTCCACGACGGCGCGGCTGTGGCCGTGGGCGGTGTCGACGATGAGCAGGTCGACGCCCTCCTCCACCAGCGACATCGCGCGCTCGTACCCGTCGCCGAAGAAGCCCACCGCCGCGCCGACCCGGAGCCGGCCGAGGTCGTCCTTCGTCGCGAACGGATGCTTGTCCGCCTTGACGAAGTCCTTGAGCGTGAACAGACCCTTGAGCTTGCCGTCGGCGTCGACCAGCGGCAGCTTCTCGATCTTGTTCACGGCCATGAGCTTCAGCGCGTCCTCGCCGCTGATGCCGACCGGTCCCGTGATCAGCGGCATGCGGGTCATGACGTCACGTACGAGCCGGTTCGGGTCGTCCTCGAAGCGCATGTCGCGGTTGGTGACGATGCCCAGCAGGCGCATCTCCTCGTCGACGACCGGGACCCCGGAGATCCGGTAGTGGCCGCACATCTCGTCGACCTCACCGATCGTACGGTCGGCGGTGATCGTGATCGGCTCCTCGACCATGCCGGCCTCGGACCGTTTCACGCGGTCCACCTGGGCAGCCTGGTCGGCGATCGGCAGGTTGCGGTGCAGGATGCCGAGCCCGCCCTCGCGAGCCATCGCGATGGCCATGCCCGCCTCCGTGACGGTGTCCATGGCAGCGCTCAGCAGCGGGATCCGTACCGAGATCCGTTTCGAGACCCGGCTCGTCGTGTCGGTGCCCGAGGGGATGACGTCAGACTCGTTCGGCAGGAGCAGCACGTCGTCGAACGTGAGACCCAGCATCGCGAACTTCTCCGGCACACCTGCTGCATTCAGCTCCGCGCCCATGGGCCACCTTTCGTAGGCGGCCATCCTAACGGCGACGGACCCGCGGAACTCATGTGGAGGTCCCGTGCGGACGGGTCCATCACCGCCACGCGCCCGGAAGGCCTGTTCTCATAACGTTGAGCTGTTGACGAACCGTTGAGAGGGATCCAGGATGGAGGCTATGAGCGCGACGAGGCCAGATCGCTTCACCGGTGCGGCTGCTGCGGCCCAAAGACGACCACCCATCGGAGTGAGCCGCCGAGAGGGGTGGGCCGGGATGGCTCTGACCGGCGCCGAGGCAGTCAGCTTCTCTGTGACCTTTCAAGCGCACAACCTGCCGTGGGGCGGGATCGTGATGTGGGCGACGATCCTCCTGATGCCGGTCTGGATCCTTGTCATCTCCGCCTGGGCGAGCCGAGCACGTGGAGTCCGTCCCCGTGGCTTCACGAGAGACCTCTGGCTCGCAGGTGGATGGTCTCTGCTCTGCTTCGGCGTCGGAGGATGGTTCTGGATCGCTCAAGGCCCGCATTCGACGAGCCCCGTCCTCACGACCCTGGTTGCGATCCTGGCGGTTGTCCCCATGGCGTGGGTCTTCGCTCGCGTGGTGCGCGAGGGTTCATGAGCCTCGAACGTGCTCTCCAGGCACTGGACGACCTCGTGCACAGCCCTGTGCGGTTCGCCCTCATGAGCGCGCTGAACTCGGTCGACCAGGCCGACTACCAGACCATCAAGCAGAGTCTCGGGCTCAGCTACGCGCTTCTCACGAAGCACGCGACCATCCTCGAACGCGCCGGATACCTCCGAACCATCAAGGAGTTCGCCGCCAAGACACCGCGGACCAGCTATGCGCTCACCGCCGAGGGACGATCCGCATACACCGCCCACCTGGCCGCCCTGGACGAGCTGGTCGGGGGCCTGGCGACGCGCGCGTCCGATGACACCCCCCAGAGCCGTCGTCGCTAGTCCTGCAGCAGTCGGGCCAGGGCCGCTTCGATCTCGTTGTCGCGGAACTCGAAGCCGGCGTCCTCGAGGCGGTTCGGGAGGACCCACTGGCTGCTCAGCATGGCTTCCTCGACGAAGTCGCTGCCGAACAGTGCGGCCGCGACAGGTACGGGGAACGGGATCACGGTCGGACGGTGCAGCGCGGCGCCCATCGCTTTGGTCCAGCGGGCGTTCGTCACGGGGTGCGGAGCGGTGAGGTTGAACGCACCCGTGACCTCGTTGGTGAGCAGCCAGCGGATCGCCGCCACCTCGTCGTCGAGGGATATCCAGCTGACCCAGTGGCGGCCGTCGCGGACCTGGCCCCCGAGCCCGAGCTTGAAGGGCAGGAGCTGCGCGCCGATGTAGCCGCCGCGCGGAGTCATGACGTGACCCGTCCGTACGAACACGGTCGGTACGGGCGCGGCCGAGGCGGCCTTCTCCCAGGCGACGACGACGTTGGCGAGGAAGTCGTCGCCGGCGGGTGCGCTCTCGTCCACCGCGTGGTCGCCGGTCGGTCCGTAGTAGCCGATCGCCGAGCCGCTGACGAAGCGCTGACAGCGGCCGTCCTCGGCCAGGGCAGCGACGACGGTCTCGGTCATGGAGATGCGGGAGGCGAGCATGTCGCGCTTGTACTGCTGGGTCCAGCGACCGCCCGCGATCGAGCTGCCGGCAAGGTTCACGACGGCGTCCACGTCCGACAGGCCGGGATCCGCGATCCGGCGCTCATCGGGGAAGATCTGCCGCTCGTCGCTGCTGCGGGGCTCATGACGGACCAGCCGTACGACCTCGTCGCCGCCCCATCGCAGCGCCTGCACCAGCGCCGATCCGATCAAACCCGTGCTACCCGTGATCGCCACTCGCATGGGCCTACTGTGACACGAACGGGCAAGCCGGGTTTCGTACGGGGCCGGGCTAGTCGGCGATGAGACCGTGCCGCTGGAACGCGAGGCGGATCCCGTCCTCGAGAGTGGACGCGGTGATCTCGTCGGCGATGTCCTGTACGGCCCGGGGCGCGTCCCCCATGGCGATGCCGACGGCCACGTGCTGGAGCATCTCGACGTCGTTGTAGCTGTCGCCGATCGCGATCGTGTCTGCGCGGTCGATGCCCAGGTGGTGCAGCAGGACATCGATGCCGGTCGCCTTGTTCACGCCAGGAATCGTCATCTCGCCGGCGTTGGTGCCGAACACCGTGACGGACGACGGGACGATCACGAAGTCGGGGAACTCGATGCGGAGCTCGTCGATCGGCGCGACGGCGTCGAAGTAGATCGCCTTGGTGATGGCCATCGAGTACGGGTCGCCGTCGACGGTGATCGTGTCGACGTATGTCAGGAGCCCATGGTCGACCTCGTCGAATGCAGGGTCAGCCGCGACGTGGGATGCCACGATGCCTCGCAGGAGGTCTCGTGCTCCCACGCTGGCGTAGACGCCGTCGTGGGCCTGGAAGTAGTAGCCGCCGCCGTGCGCATCGAAGTAGTCGGCCACGTGGTGCACCGCCTCGTGGCTGAGGCTGTCATGGAGGAGGACGTCGGAGCCGACCTGTACGTACGCGCCGGACGCCACGACGAAGCCGTCGAAGCCGACAGCGAGCAGATCGGGCGCGAGCTCGAACATCGACCGACCGGTGCAGAGGAAGACCATGTGCCCGTTCGTACGCGCCTCGTGCACCGCGTGTACGGCACTGTCCGGCACCTGCCCGTAGTCGTCGATCAGCGTCCCGTCCACGTCCAGGAAGACCGCCTTGCGAGTCATGTGTCTCGTCGTCCTCTCGGGGATGTACGGGTGGTCGTTGCGCGGTACAGGCCTGCGTCATTCATACCAGGGGCCAGCTCCCGGCCATCCGGGTGCACCATGCCCTCAGCGCGCTCCTGCACCCAGGTTGAGCGGGCTATCGGCACGGTCCCGCACGGGATTCCTGCGCAAACCCAGGCTGAGCAGGCTATGGGAGCCCCTGGCCTGCCGATAACCAGCCGAACCTGGGTTCTCGATCTGAAGGACGATGCGCGCAGCCCGATAACCAGCCGAACATGGGTCCAGCCGAGGGCTTGCTCATGCAGTCGGACGCGCGACAAGGCCCGCCCAGGAGAACCGGGACGGGCCTAGGTCGTACGGCTGTGCGGTGGTGCTCAGTGATTGTGCGGAACGTCGTCCTCGTCGGCCGGCTTCTCCACGATCAGCGTTTCGGTCGTGAGCAGCAGAGCCGCGATGGACGCCGCGTTGGCGAGCGCCGAGCGGGTGACCTTGACCGGGTCGATGACGCCCCAGCCGATGAGGTCGCCGTACTCGCCGGTCGCCGCGTTGTAGCCCTCGCCGGGGTTCATCTCCTGGACCTTGGCGACGATGACGTACCCGGGCACGCCGCCGTTCTCCGCGATCCAGCGCAGCGGCTCGACGACGGCCTTGGCAACGATCGCCACGCCCGTCTTCTCGTCGCCGGTCAGACCGAGACCACCCTCGAGCACCCGAGCCGCGTGGACGAGCGCAGAACCGCCGCCGGCCACGATGCCCTCTTCGATCGCGGCGCGCGTCGCGGAGACGGCGTCCTCGATCCGGTGCTTCTTCTCCTTGAGCTCGACCTCGGTGTGGGCACCGACCTTGATCACGCAAACCCCGCCGGCCAGCTTGGCGAGACGCTCCTGGAGCTTCTCACGATCCCAGTCGGAGTCGGTGTGCTCGATCTCGGCCCGGATCTGCGCCACGCGGCCATTGAC
>PMBM01000087.1:21297-22123 GCA_003153855.1 Propionibacteriaceae bacterium | reverse complement strand
TGCGCCTCGGCGAGGACGACGAGATCTGGTACCGCGGACCGAACCTCATGCTGGGCTACTGGAACAACCCGGAGGACTCGGCGGCCGTGCTCGTCGACGGCTGGTTCCGTACAGGCGACGTCGGCCACCTCGACGAAGACGGCTACCTCACGATCACCGACCGCATCAAGGACCTCATCGTCACCAGCAACGGCAAGAACATCGCGCCGTCCCCGATCGAGGGCCTCCTGGCGTCGGACCCGCTGTTCGAGCACACGCTCCTGCTCGGCGACAACCGTCCGTACCTCACGCTCCTCGTCGCGCCGTCCCTGCCGCATCTCGAGACGATCGGCCGCCAGCTGCAGCTGACCTGGTCGCACCGCGACGAGCTGCTCAGCCACCCGGAGGTCCTCGCCGAGCTCCGGCGCCGGGTCGCCGCCCTCACGACGAAGCTCGCCTCCTACGAGCAGATCCGCGACCTGCGCCTCCTCATCGAGGACTTCACCCTCGAGAACGGCCTGCTCACCCCGACGTTGAAGGTGAAGCGCAAAGAGGTCGAGCGCAGGTTCTCGCAGCTCGTCGAGGACATGTACGAACGCGCCGGCCGCACCCGGAAGTAGCTGCTCGCTAGGCTCCCGGGCGTGGACGACGACTACCTGGCCATCAACGAAGCCAACTGGGACAGCCGCGCGCCGCTGCACGCAAGGGCGTACGGGCTCCAGAAGTACGTCGACGACCCCGAGCTGCTCAGCGAGGTCGTGCGCTTCGACCGGCCCCGGCTGGGTGACATCGCCGGCCTGGACACGGTCCACCTGCAGTGCCACATCGGTACGGACACGCTGAGCCT
>PMBM01000087.1:20887-21275 GCA_003153855.1 Propionibacteriaceae bacterium | reverse complement strand
ATCGGCGCGATCTGCTGGTTGCCGGACATTGCGCGCTGGGCGCAGACCGTGGCCGAGCTGCTCCGGTACGGCGGCAGATTGTTCATCCGCGACATGCACCCGGTGCTGAACTCCTGCCTGGCGATGACGGTGGCTGGCGACCACCCCGATCGGGCGCAGCAGTCGTGGATCACCGGCCCAGGCGGTGTGACGATGGCGCTCGAGCTGCCGTACTGGGAGCAGCCCGAGCCGCTCGAGTGGAACGACGAGGTCACCTACGCCGGGTCGGAGAAGGTCGGCTCGCCTCGCTCGGTCGAGTGGAACCACGGGATCGGTCAGATCGTGACTGCGGTGCTCGATGCGGGGTTGCGGCTGACCAGCCTCGTCGAGCACGACAGTGTCCCGTTCG
>PMBM01000087.1:0-20833 GCA_003153855.1 Propionibacteriaceae bacterium | reverse complement strand
CCGGACAGGATCGTGGCGAACGAGCACCAGGCCGCGTACGCGAAGAACGGCACCGCGTCGGTGGCGCTGACCTCCTTGGCCCGGCGGGCGAGGTCGGCGGAGCTCGCTGCGAGGATCGCTGCCCAGACGGTCGCGAAGCCGAGCTTGTGGCTGCGGAAGAACGCACCGCTCCAGCCGGCGTTCAGCGCGAGGTTCACCCGGTGGGCGAACGTGAAGGCGTCGGCTTCGGAGTCACGGCCCTGGTCGCGCAGCTTGGTGACGACGCCGGCCGCACCGAGAGCGGTAGTGCCGTACAGGGTGCTCCACACGACCGGGAACGCGATGCCCGGCGGCTGGAACCATGGCTTACGCAGGCTGCTGTACCAGGCACTCTGCGGATTCGTCAGGGCCGAGCCCACCACGGCGCACGCCGCTGTCGCGAACGCGGACTCTTTGAACGAGCGGACCCACAACGATTCTTTAGCCATGACTCACCTTATGTCGGGGCGGCGAGCCACCGGAGATCGCGAGCCGGTTCAGTTGACGGTGCGCCGTACCAGCTGGCTGAGCACGAGCGCCGAGCGGGTGTGGTCGACCGTCGTGGCCGCACGGATGCTCTCCAGCGCCACCTCGAGGGAGGCGACGTCACGTGACCTGATCCGTACGATCGCGTCGGCCTCGCCCGTCACCGTCGCGGCGTCGACGACCTCGGGCACGGCCGACAGGATCCGCTTGAGGTCGTGCGGCGCGACTGTCCCGCGGCAGAAGAGCTCCACGTACGCCTCGGTGCCCAACCCGTCGAGTGCCGGATCCACCTGGATGGTGAACCCCTGGATGATGCCGTCGTCGACCAGACGGTCGACGCGTCGCTTGGCCGCGGAGGCGGACAGGTTCACCTGGGCGCCGATGTCGGCGTAGCTCGCGCGGCCGTTGGCTCGCAGCGTGTCGATGATGGCGTGGTCGATCTGGTCCATGTCGAGTAGCGTACGCAATGAATCAGGTCTGACGTGCTCAATTGCGCTGGATTCATGCGTGGGGTGGCACGATTCGTCACGATTCCCTTGTCATGATGGGTCCATGACGGTAGTTGAAGATCGCGAGACCCTGGTGGATGCCGACCTCGATGCGCTGGAGGAGCGGGTTGCCACGCCGAAGACGGTCCTGATGTGCCGGCCCGAGCACTTCACCGTGAGCTACCGCATCAACCCCTGGATGGAGCCGGCGAACCCCACCGACACCGGGCTGGCGCTCCGGCAGTGGCAGACGCTGTACGACACGTACCAGCGGCTCGGCTTCCACGTAGAGCTCATCGACCCGATCGCCGGGCTGCCGGACATGGTCTATGCGGCGAACGGCGGGTTCGTGCTCGACGGCATCGCCTACGGCGCCAGGTTCCACTACCCGGAGCGTGGTCCCGAGGGTCCCGCATATTCCGACTGGTTCGCTGATCGCGGTCTTCGCGTCGTCGATCCGGTGTCGGTGAACGAGGGCGAGGGCGACTTCCTCAAGGTCGGGGAGACGATCTTCGCCGGTACGGGTTTCCGCAGCGACACCGGCAGCCATGCCGAGCTGGCACGGATCTACGACCGCGAGGTCGTCACGTTGCGCCTCGTCGACCCGAGCTTCTACCACCTGGACACCGCGTTCGCCGTGCTGGACGACAGGGGCGGGCCGGCCTCGGTCGCGTACCTTCCTCGCGCGTTCGACGACGCCAGTCGGGCGATCCTCGAGCGTCGGTTCCCGGACGCTGTCCTCGCAACTGACCAGGACGCTGCTGTGCTCGGCCTCAACTCGTTCAGCGACGGTCGCAACGTCGTGATCGCGAGCAAGGCGAGGGCTTTCGCCCGCGACCTCGAGCTCAGGGGATATGTTCCGCATGGAGTGGATTTGTCCGAGCTGCTGCTCGGAGGCGGGGGAGTGAAGTGCTGCACGTTGGAGCTGAGGTGGTGAGCGTGATGCCCGACGAGGGCCCGCGTACGTCCGCCGACTTCATCGCGCTCGACGAGCAGTGGGGCGCCCACAACTACCACCCGCTGCCGGTCGTGGCAGCGTCGGCTTCCGGAGCATGGGTCACCGATGTCGAGGGGCGCCGCTACCTGGACTGCCTCGCCGGCTACTCGGCCCTCAACTTCGGGCATCGTCACCCTCTGTTGGTGGCGGCCGCGCACGCGCAGCTCGACCGCCTCACGTTGACGAGCCGCGCGTTCCACAACGACCGTCTCGGCCCGTTCATGGAGGACCTCGCCGCGCTGACGGGTACGGAGCGCGTGCTCCCGATGAACACGGGGGCCGAAGCCGTCGAGACGGCGATCAAGATCTCGCGCGCCTGGGGCTACCGGGTCAAGGGCGTCCGCGCGCACCACGCCAAGATCCTCGTCGCGTCGAGCAGCTTCCACGGTCGTACGACCACCATCGTCTCGTTCAGCGACGATCCCAGTGCACGCAACGACTTCGGGCCGTACGGGCCGGGCTTCGTCACGGTTCCGTTCGGCGACGCGGCGGCGCTGGCAGCAGCCATCGACGAGGACACCGTGGCCGTCCTGCTCGAGCCCATCCAGGGCGAGGCCGGGATCATCGTGCCGCCGGCGGGCTACCTCGCCGAGGTACGCCGCCTGACGGCCGCCGCGAACGTGCTCTTCATCGCCGATGAGATCCAGTCGGGCCTGGGACGTACGGGAGCAACGCTCGAGACCGAGCGCGTCGGTGTCCAGCCGGACCTCATCACGCTCGGCAAGGCGCTCGGTGGAGGCATCGTCCCGGTCTCTGCCGTCGTGGGCCGCGGCGACGTCATCGGTGTCATCAAGCCCGGGGAGCACGGCTCGACGTTCGGCGGGAACCCCTTGGGCGCGGCTATCGGCCACGCCGTGGTGGGGCTGCTCGAGACGGGGGAGTACCAGGCTCGCGCCCGTCGCCTCGGGGACGTGCTGCACGCACGGCTGTCCGAGCTCGTTGGTCACGGGGTCGTCGAGGTCCGCGGGGCTGGCCTGTGGGCCGGCATCGACATCTCACGCGAGCAGGGGAGCGGCCGCGCGGTCTGCGAGCGCCTCATCGCCCGCGGCGTACTCGCGAAGGACACCCACGGACAGACGCTGCGCCTCGCCCCGCCGCTCGTCATTACCGAGGACGAGATCCACATGGTGGTCGATGCGCTGGCAGCCTCGCTCCAGGGCTGAACAGGCGCCATCTCACGAATCCTGGCGGCTCTGCCCGTATCCGGCTGGGGACCTCGCCCCTGGTTCGAGCTGCCGGCAGCTCGTCAGTCTGCGGCACCGTTGAGGAAAGCGCCCCCTAGTACGTGCGCGCGCCGGGCTCGTACTCCCGGCGGATCCGGGCGGCCTGTGGAGTCCAGTCACCCTCGCTGGCGTGGAGGAGGAGGTTCGCTGCGACTCGAAGCTCTGCGGAGTTCAGCTGGAGCCCACCACTGGTGCCGCGGAGGATCGCCTCGCCGAGGTCGTAAGCCCACCGGTCGACCGTGAAGACCGGGTCGTACAGGTCGGGGATCTCGCCGTGCTCGTTGAGCCGGGCCTTCGTCGCTTCAGGAACCCAGTCGCCGTCGTCGACCTGGTGCAGCAGCTCGCCAGCGATGTGGCGCAGCTGGGCGCTTTCGAGGGAGGCTTTGCCCCCGGTCGTTCGCCAGATGACGTACCCGAGGTCGGCGGCCCACGAGTCGAGGTCGAAGCTCAGGTCCGGCTCGTTCTCGGGCGATCCGAGCTGCCTACGGAGAGCGCCGATCTCGTGGTCGTTCCACTCGTCGCCTTGGCGCCAGTGGATGCCGGCGAACGAGTCGATCACGTCCCGGACGCGGCCGCGGTCATACCCTTCAGCGGCCAGCGCGGCGACGACCTGATCGGTAGTCATGGCCCCAAGGTAGGGCCCGACATATGTCAGGTGCCATACCCGAAGCGACCGAGCGCTCCTTTCCCGCGTCGATTGTCATGAGTTACTTGAGACAAGTCTCAAGTAACCGCTCGGGATCTGAAAAGAACGTGACACATTCCGGGAGGCCGCTCGGCCCGTGCATGGGGTGCGACGGGTGCGCATTCTGTCGCCTGAAGACCGGCGTCGCCACAGCGTGCATGCCCTCGTGGATCTGTGATCTATCTCGTTTCGGCAGTTTCTCTTTGATGCTCGGCCCGGAGTAGTGCCGCCTGCGGAGCCCAGTCGTCCTCTTGTGCGTGAAGAAGGAGGTTTGCTGCGACCTGAAGCTCGACAGGGGGAACCTCGATGTGGCCGTCCGTCGCCGCTTGGAGCGCCTCCTCAAGGGCGTCAGCCCAACGGTTGACGGTGAAGTCCGGGACGTACGAGCCTCCCTCGACGCGACGACTGTGTGTCTCCGGATCCCACAGCCCGCTGCTTACGTGAAGCAGATGGTCGGCGGTCCGCCGGATCTGGTCGGGACTGAGGCGGACATTGCCGCCCGTAGTCCGGTCGAGGATGCGGGTGAGATCAGAAGCCCAGACGTCAGTGTTCAGCCGCGGATCCTCGTCCACACGTTGATCCGGCCCCGAGGCCGGGATCTCGACCCGTACGTCGGCGGCAGTCTCGTCCGTGCTGTCCGCGGATGGCGTACCGAGCCGCTTGCGCAGAGTGCGCAGATCCCCCTCGTACCAGTCCTCATCCTCGTCGCGCCATTCCGCCTCGACGAGGGAGTCGATGGCCGCCCGGATCCTGTCGCGGCTGTAGCCCTCGGCGGCCAGCACAGCGACAACCTGATCCTTGATCATGCGTCAATGTAGAACGGGACCGACATCAAGGGCCATAACCCTGGCCGCACGAAGGGTGGTATCACAAGAGCGGCGTTTCCTGATGTGGGGAGTGCGCCACCGACGACTGCAAGGCCGCAGTGTCGGATCAGGGCGCGATCCGTCGTTCGTACCAGCTCCCGCTTTCCGCCGAGTTCGCGGGTTCGGCGGGCTGACGAGAACGAAGCCGGCCTTGAGCAGGACTCGACGGGAGGCATTGTTCGCGTCGGAGGTGGCCGCACGGGTCGTGGTCAGTCCCCCTGTCGCCGCTGCGTCACGACGGAACTGCTCGACGGTTGTCGTCGCGAGGCCTTGGCCGGCGACGTTCGGTATCTCCACGAAGGGCGTCCGAAACTAGTCGCGCGCGTGACGCGTGAAGAACTCCCACATGACCCGCGTGGCGTCGATGGCGTCCGAGGTCGGACCGGTGATCACCTCGGGCAGTGGGATGCCGCCGGGCCAGGTGTGTCCGCCTTCTCGAAGCGTGTACCAGATCACCTCGACGTCGTCCGGGGCGCCTGAATACTGAACCACGTCCAGCGAGTCACTCAGATGTTCGTCGGCCCTGATCGTGCACCCACAGCGGCGGGCGTAGGCGTCCATCCAGTCTGCGACCGCGGGAACGTCGTAGCTCAGCCTCCGGACGCCGCCACCGATGGGGACGATCCGGTCCAGTGCGCCGTGGAAAGCAATCAGAGGCACCGGTCTTCCGCCGGTAGGTCGGTCGGGCGGATAGGTGTACAGGCCGGCTACCGATCCGATCGCGGCAAAGACGTCCGGGAGCTCACAGGCAAGCGCGCACGCGAGCCCGCCGCCGTTGGACATCCCGCACGCGTAGATGCGTCCCGGGTCGATGGTGTAGGCCGCACAGATGGTGGCGACCAGCTGGCGGATGAAGTCGACATGGTCACGCGTCAGCGTCGAGGAGGCCGCGGGCTCGTGCGCGGCCCAGCGCAGCGGGACGCCGGTGCCCATCGGATACACCGTGATGAGGCCCGCGTCGTCCGCGAGCTCGTCCCAACGGCTCATCTCAGCCTGGTGGGCGGGGGACTGCATGAACCCGTGAATCACCACCACCAACGGCACGGCCCGGCCGGGGTCGAGCCCCTCGGGTACGTGCAGCAGGTAGCGGCGCCGGGTCTGTCCGACTGTCAGCTCGCCATTGGTGCGGAAGAAGGTGCGCAACTGACCGATCGCCCGCACGAGCCCGCACGAGAGCGCGGTGGGCCCCAGGGCGAGCAGAGCGGCAAGCCCGAACGGCAGCGAACGGTGTGACCCAGCCGTGTGATCCTCCTGAGCACCTCGATGCTCTTGCTCAGGAGCCTATCCCGCCTGCCGGTCGGTGCCGGGGAGATCCAGTGCCAGTTCGGGTCGAAACGACGTCCGGGCAATCCTGCCAACACCCCGCCGAGTGCGCAGCAAAGTGCAAGACTCCATTTCGAGAGCTGTCGGTTGCCGCCCATGTCGGTGAACCCGGGGGCCGGGGTCACTGTGGGTGGGACACTGCCACGGTGGTCGACGGTCTCCGTTTGCTTGGGGGCAGATGACATGGACGTTCGCTATTACCCGACCCACCGGCTACGTGACCTTCGGGAGCTGGTGCAGCGCAGCGCCGACGAGTTCGGGGATCGAACCGCGTTCAAGGAGCTCGATCCCGCTGGCGACCTACGCAGCTATTCCTTCAGCCAGCTTCGCGACGATGTCGCCGCCCTGGGCACGGCACTGCTCGCGCTGGGCGTGGCTGGTCGTCACGTCGCGCTCGTCGGCGAGAGTTCCTACAGCTACGTGCTCAGCTACCTCGCCGTCGTCAACGCTGGGGCGGTGATCGTACCTCTCGACAGAGAACTGACTGTCGACGAGCTCGTCCTCCTTGTGAGGAAGTCCGACGCCGATCTCGTCCTGTACGGCGACTCGCTAGCTGCCGACGTCCCTGCCATCAGGGGAGACTGCCCGCGGCTTACCGGCGCCATCTCGATGGACCTGTACTCGGCCGGCACGGCCGAACGCGACGAACTCGGCGTGCCGGACCTTCTTCGGATCGGTCGCGAACTGCTCGCCCATGGCGACGCAAGATTCGCCTCCGTCGCCATCGACCCGGACGCCTGCTGCGCCATCCTGTTCACCTCTGGCACCACCGGTGCGAACAAGGGCGTCATGCTCACCCCGCGCAACATCACCGCTGTAGTGCATGGGGCGTACTCGCTGCATCGACTCCGGTCCGTGTCCTTGTCGGTCTTGCCGATCAACCACTCCTACGAGTTCAACCTGCATGTTCTGGGGGCAATCTTCGGCGGCATCACCTTGTGCTTCAACGACAGTGTGAAGCACGTGCGCGAGAACCTTGGTCGTTTCCGCCCGGAGATGACGCTGATGGTGCCCATGATCGTCGAAGCGCTCTACAAGAACATCTGGCGCGAGGCCGAGAAGAACCACCTCGCCACCCATCTGCGCTATGGAATCTGGTTGTCGAACGCCCTCCGCCGGGTCGGCGTCGATCTGCGCCGCTACTACTTCAAGCCGGTGATCGACTCGCTGGGCGGGAGACTGAACATGATCATCTGCGGCGGGGCCCCTCTGCGTTCCGAGGTGGTCAAAGGCATGAGCGACCTCGGAATCGAGGTCTACAACGGGTACGGGATCACCGAATGCTCGCCGCTCATCTCATCCAACTGCGTGCGCAACAACATCCCTGGCTCGGTGGGGATCCCCATCCCTTGCGTCCGCATCCGCATCGACTCCCCGGACGCCGATGGCAACGGTGAGATCCAGGTCAAGGGCGACAACGTGATGGTGGGCTACTACAAGGACGACGACGCGACCGCGCGCAGCTTCACCCCGGACGGCTGGTTCAAGACCGGCGACCTCGGCCATCTCGGACGCCGCGACGCCCTGTTCATCACCGGCCGCCAGAAGAACCTCATCATCCTGCCGAACGGCAAGAACGTGCAGCCAGAGGAGCTCGAGGAACACCTTCTGGCCAGCATTGATTACGTCCAGGAGGTCGTCGTCCACGCGTCCACGGACGAGGCCGGTGTCGAGCACATCGTCGCGACAGCGTTCCTGGACACGACGTTCGTCCAGGTTGTCGGGTCGGACGAGGCCGAAGCCCGGTTCAAGGCGGACGTGGCGCGGCACAACCGAAAGCTGGCCGGCTACAAGCAGATCCACCAGGCACAGGTGCGCGACTGCGAGTTCACGAAGACCAGCACCAAGAAGATCAAACGCAACGTAGCCCAGGGGGCGATGACATGAACATGCTTCCCATCATCACGACGGTCGTTCGCGAGTACGCGGACGTGCCGGAGTCCGCGATCACCCAGGACACCGATCCGCTCCGGGATCTGGACCTCACCTCGTACGACCTCATGGGCATCATCGGTCGGTTGGAGAGCGAGCTGGGCGTCTCGGTCGCCGAAAGGGACATCCGCAATCTGGTCACCCTCGGCGACCTTGACGACTACATCAAGGCGCGCGTGGTCCGGTCATGACCGTCATGGTCGCGCAGTGCCCGGGGGAGGCGTCGGGGCCCGAGCAGCGGGACGCCGCACAGCGCCTCCTGCGCGTCGGGCTGGAGCGCGCATTCGGCATCCGATCGACCGAGATCGAGGTGGAGCGCAACTCGTTCGGCAAGCCTCGACTGCGCGGACGGCCCGGCGTGCACTTCAACATCGCCCACTGTCGCCGTGCGGTGGCGGTGATGGTCGCGGACTGTCCGGTGGGGGTCGACGTCGAGGCTGTCCGGCGCCGGGACGCCCATGTGGCAGACCGCTGTTTCGACGCGTCCGAGATGGTCAGGGTCGAGGCGGCGTCCGATCCCGACCGGGAGTTCTTCCGGTACTGGACGCTCAAGGAGAGCTACGTGAAGGCCCTGGGCTGTGGGTTGTCCTATCCACTGCGCGGCGTCCAGTTCGAGGTGTCCCAAGACGGAGAACCGGCATCCAACAGGCCCCAGGCCGGATTCCGCCTCGTCGAAGACTTCCCCGCAGTCGTCATCGCGCTGTGCTGGTTGCAGCCCGGGGGGCGATCGGCGCGGTCCGATGTTGTGCACGTCGCGTGGTGAGCAAGCAGAAGGAAGCGGCACATGTCTCAGTACGTCGAGTTCGCCGGGGTCAAGAAGGTGTACCGGATGGGCGAGCAAGACATCGAGGCGCTCGCCGGGGTCGACTTCGGGATCGACAAGGGCCAGTTCGTGATCATCGCGGGGGCCTCAGGCGCAGGGAAGAGCACGCTGCTCAACATTCTCGGCGGAATGGACGCGGCATCCTCCGGGACGATCCAGCTCGACGGGGCAGAGCTCAGCTCCTTCAGCAAGCGACAGATGGTCGACTATCGGCGCTATGACGTCGGCTTCGTCTTCCAGTTCTACAACCTGATCCCGAACCTGACGGCCCGTGAGAACGTCGAACTGGCGTCCCAGGTCGGCCGCGATCCGTTGCCCATCGACGAAGTCATGCTCAGCGTCGGGCTCGCCGAACGCGTCAGGAACTTCCCCTCCCAGCTCTCAGGCGGGGAGCAGCAGCGGGTGGCGATCGCGAGGGCCTTGGCAAAGAACCCCAAGCTGCTCCTCTGCGACGAGCCCACCGGTGCCCTCGACTACAACACGGGACGCTCCATCCTCAAGCTCCTGCAGGAGACGTGCCGGGTCCGCGGCATCACCGTCGTGGTCATCACCCACAACATTGCCCTGATGCCCATGGGGGACAAGGTCATCAAGCTCAAGAGCGGGTTGATCGAGGAGATCGTCAACAACCCCTCACCAGTCGGCGTCGACGACCTGGAGTGGTGACATGCCCCGCCGGGCAATGCTCAGCGACGCGCTGAGGGAGATACGAAGGAGCCCGGCACGGTTCCTGTCGATCTTCGCCATCGTGGCCATCGGCGCTGGGCTGTTCGCGGGGATCAAGGGCACTGCCCCGGACATGAAGTACACAGCCGACCAGTACTACGACCAGTACCGGATGATGGATATCCGGGTCCTCTCGACCCTCGGTCTTGTGCCTGACGACATCGCCGCGATCCGGTCTGTCACCGGAGTCGAATCGGTGCAGCCGGGCTACTTCGTCGACGTCACGACGACGGTGAACTCCACGGAGTTCGTCTTCCGCGTGCACTCGCTGCCGGCAGCGGCGTCCACGGGCGGGCAGTACCTGAACATGCCAAAGCTGGTCTCGGGACGCATGCCCGTGAATGCCGGGGAGTGCGTCATCGAGGCGAACCGCAACATCTCGTTGGGGCTCGGTATCGGCGACACGATGACTGTCTCCTCCGGGAAGTCCGAGGACCTGTCGAAGACCCTTGCCACGTCGCAGTACAAGATCGTCGGTACGGTCGTCTCGCCGTACTACCTGACGTTCCAGCGGGAACCGTCCGACATCGGGTCTGGACGCGTCAACCTCTTCATGATGGTGGGGGAGCGAGAGTTCCTCTATCCGGTCTACACCGAGGCGCTCGTCTCCGTGACCGGGGCCCGCGCGCTCAACTCCTACTCCACCGAGTACTCCGAACTCGTCGACAGTGTGATCGGCCGCCTGGAGAACCTGGGCACCGAGCGCGCCTCGCTGCGGCTCGCGTCCATCAAGGCGGACGCAACGACGAAGCTCGACGAGGGCAAGGCAGAGCTCGCCACGAGTGAGGCGGACTACAACAAGCAGATCGCCGGCGGCCAGGCGCAGCTGTCGGACGCGGGCAACAAGCTGGCCGCGGGCCGCGCAACCCTCGACTCCCAGAAGCAGAACTACGCGCAGGCGATCGCCGGCTATGACACGGCGATCGCGCAGCTGTCCACCTCGGTCAGCCAGGGCGAGACGCAGTACGCGCAGGCGAAGTCGGCGTACGACAGTGCGGCGTCCCAGCTCGCGTCGGTCAGCGGACAGCTGGACTCGGCGATCAGCCAGTTGACCCAGGTGCGGGACGCGACGTCCAGGCAGATCGACTCCCTCCAGAAGCAGCTGGACGACCCCACGCTGACCGATGAGCAGCGGGTCCAGGTCCAGGCTCAGCTGGATGCCGCGACGAACCTGTTGGACCTCACGAACAGGGCCATGGCGGCGGCCGGCTCGGCGGACTCTGCGATCAAGACCCCGTTGTCGACGGCCCAGTCCCAGCTGAAACAGGCGGCGAACCAGCTCAACGCGGCACGGACCCAGCTCAACCAGACCCGCGCCGCCCGGAACGCGCTGGCCGCGTCGGCGCCCGCCAAGTTCGCGGCGGCGGAGAAGGAGCTCGCCGACGGGCAAGCCCAGTACGAGGCGTCCGCGGCGGCCTTCGATGCCAAGAAGACCGACGGCGCCACCGCCCTCCGGGCGGGGCAGGAGAAGATCATCCGGTCAGAGGACGAGATCGCGGCTATGGCGGAGCCGACCTGGTACGTCCTCGACAGGACGAAGGTGTACAGCTACGCCGACTACGCGTCGACCGCTGACCGCATGGACGCCATCGCCGCGTTGTTCCCGGTGTTCTTCTTCGCCGTAGCGGCGCTGGTGTGCCTCACCACGATGACGCGCATGGTGGACGAACAGCGGACGTCCATCGGTACGTACAAGGCACTGGGCTACTCCGGCGCGGCGATCGCGTTCAAGTACGTCAGCTACGCCGCCGTTGCCAGCGTCCTCGGCGGGAGCGTGGGCGTCGCGGTCGGCATCAGGGTGTTCCCACGGATCATCTTCGACTCCTGGGCGATGATGTACGAACTGCCCCCGATGAGCGAGACCGCCCAGTGGCCCTTGCTCGTACTGACGGTCGTGGTGGCGACCATGCTGCTCACCGCGACGTCGTACGCCGCAGTGCGCAACGAACTGACAGCCGTCCCCGCGACGCTGATGCGTCCGCGGGCCCCCAAGGCCGGCAAGGTGATCCTCCTCGAGCGGTTCACGGCGTTGTGGCGTCGTCTGAGCTTCAGCCAGAAGGTCACGATGCGCAACATCTTCCGCTACAAGAAGCGGTTCTTCATGACGGTGGTTGGGGTGGCCGGGTGCGCCGCCCTGCTCGTCGCCGGGCTGGGCCTCAGCGACTCGATCGGGAGGATCGTGACCCGACAGTACGGGGACATCTTCCACAATGACGTCAACGTCCGACTTGCCCCGACCATCAGTGCCGCCGACGAGCAGGCGGTCCTGAAGCAGCTTGCCGCGGACCCGGCGGTCAAGGGGACTCTGGAGCTCTCACAGCTGAACGCGACCGTCAAGGGCCCGGACACCGACATCGCTGCCACCATGATCACGCCGCTGGACGAACGCCTCTTCCCGGACTACATCCGGCTTCGTGATCGCGTCACGCAGACCCCGATCGCACTGCCCGATTCCGGAGTCGTCATCACCGAGAAGCTGGCCAAGGTCCTGGGCGTCAAGGTGGGGGACCGGATCACCGCCGAGGCTGGCTCGGGCATCTTCAAGAAGCTGACTGTCGCGGGCATCACGGAGAACTACCTGTTCCACTACATCTACCTGAGCAAGGCGTCGTACCTGGAGATGTACCGGCTCGAGCCGACGGCCAGCGGACTCATGATCCAGCTCTCGGACCTGTCAGCGCAGAACAGGATCGGCTCCGAGCTGATCGCGTCGGGTCGTGCAGCGTCCGTCTTCTACTACTCGGACGCCTCCGACAAGTTCGCCGAGACGGTCAAGAGCCTCAACACCATCATCTGGGCGATGGTCATCTCCGCAGGGCTGCTGGCCTTCGTCGTCCTTTACAACCTGACCAACATCAACCTGAGCGAACGAGTCCGGGAGATTGCGACCATCAAGGTCCTGGGCTTCCGCAACGGGGAGGTGGCCGCGTACGTCTACCGCGAGAGCCTCCTGCTCACCTTCATCGGCGGCCTGGCAGGGCTGCTCGTTGGAATCGGGCTGCACCGCGCGATCATGGCGTCGATCGAGCAGGACAACATCATGTTCGGCGACTACGTCAGCGGCCTGACGTTCTTGTCGTCGCTGGGAATCACCCTGTTCTTCGGCGTCCTCGTCAGCCTCGTCATGTACCGCAAGCTGATCGGAATCAAGATGGTCGAATCCCTGAAGTCCGTGGAATAGAAAGGTCGAGAGATGTCTTCGAACACATCCGAGCGGACGCTGTACGCGCTGACCCCTTCCCAGGGGCTGACCGTCATGAATCGCACGTGGTGCATCCACCGGAACGTCGTCAACATCCCGACGTCCATCGTCGTGAACGCCGCCCTCGACCTCGACGTGCTCGAGAAGGCCGTCCGGCTGGCGGTGGGCCGTTGGGACTCGTTCGGGATCCGCATCATCAAGAAGGGGAAGCAGTGGCAGCAGTACTTCGCCGACCCCGGGTTGATCAGCCTGAAGCGGTTCGACTTCCGAGGACGCAGCCGCGCGGAGATGGAGGAGTCCTTCCACCGGGAGGCTCGGAAGGTCCTTCCCCTGACGGAGACCCCGATGGCGAAGATGTGGGTGTTCGCGGATCCGGACGGCAACTCGGGCGTGTTCAGCGTCATCAACCACCTGATCATGGACTCCTGGGCGATCAGCAACTTCTACGCCGACGTGCTGGGGGTGTACGGGTCGCTCGTCGATGGTGACCCGCTGCCGAAGGCGCCGGTGCCGTACGAGAGCGTGCTGGTCAAGGAGCTGGCGTACCTCCAGTCCGACCGCTACAAGGCCGACCAGGCGTACTGGCGCCAGGAGCTGACGGTGTCCGAACCGCTCTTCACCAGCCTCAAGGGAGGACAAGAGCTGGCTGACTACCGCAAGAAGAAGAAGTCGCCCGCCGCACGCGAGTGCAAGAACTTCTACCTCCGGTCGCAGGGGGGACACATCGTCAAGGTCGTGAGCGCGGAGGACGTGGCGCGGTGCAAGGAGTTCCTCGTCGAACAGCGCTTCCCGTCGATGCAGCTGCTGTTCTCGTTGGCCCTGCGCACGTACCTGGCCAAGGTGAACAACCGGACACCCGATGTGACCTTCGGCGCCACGCTTGCGCGCCGAGGCACTCTCGAGGAGAAGCGCACGGGGGGGTCGCGTGTTCACCACTTCGACTACCGCACCGTCCTGCCGGAGACCGCCACCTTCATGGAGGCACTGGAGACGATGCTCGAGAAGCAGAACCAGCACTACCGTCACATGGACTTCCCGAGCGTCGAAGCCATGGACATGACGCTGGAGGCGTTCGACCAGAAGCCCGGCATCACCTACTCCGGGGTTCTCATGACGTTCCAGACGCTCGCNNTCATGGACGACGACGGCACCGGTGGTCTGCGCTGCTACTGGGAGCACAGCTTCACGCGAATGCCGGCGAAGTACATCGAGGAGGCGCACGACTTCATGGTCCGCGTGATCAGGGCGGGCATCGAGCGCCCTACCATCACACTCGGGGAGCTCATGGACCTGCCCTGTCGGCCAGCGATGGACGGCCACGTCGAGAGGCCCAGAGTCACGTCGCGCGGATCCGAGACTCTCCATTCACGAGAACCCAACCTCAGGGAAGCGGGCCTCGGGTCGAGAACCACCAGATGAGCGGTGCGCCGTGGTCGCACTCCGGAGGACACGAGCCCGATGCTTCTGGCACCGATCTCAAAAGAACTCGAATGAGCGCAACTCCGGCGGTCGAAACCTTTCGCTCCCGCAGTCAGCTCGGTCTATCCAACGTTGAGTTCCGTCAGATCTGAGCGTATTGCGGTCCGTTCGGAGAAGGCGGACTCTCGGGCAGCTGATGCGCACAATGGGTTTGTGTTTTTCCTGGCTCCATTGACAGAAAGCTTGGGGAGCCTGAAGGTCGGTTGTCACGCGACGTGAAACGTTCTCACGGACCTCTCGGTGCAGGTGGTGACCGAATGCGACACATCCTGTGAAATTCCTCGCCCATCGCGAGGCGTCTCAGGGGCGCCCGATCTGGCCGCACAGACGGTCAGCCTCTGACGGGCGAACGCTGATGCCGGAACTGGTTGAGCCACACGAGCTCGCGTCAAGGCGGGCGTGGGGACCGAGCCGTGGCGCGTGGGCTGGGGGGCGAAGGGTCTTGCTGGGCCTATTCGACGTCGTGGAGTACGCCGAATCTGATGGCCATGATGCCCTTTCTGGTGCTGATGACGGTGGTCGCGTCCGGTGTGGAGGCGATGGTGGATGGCACCGAATGCAGGTCTATCGCCTCGGCCAGCGCGCCGGTGTCGAGATCCCAGACCCGTAGTGTGCCGTCCGTGCTTCCTGTGACAGCCACCGGGTGACGGTCGATCTCGCTGAAAGCAACCGCATTCACTGCTCCCGAGTGACCGGTGAGCGGGTTCCCGTGGGCATGGCCGGTCTCGAGGTCCCAGAGCTGGACCTTGTGGTCGTCGCTACCGGTGAGGGCGACTGGACGGCCAGCGATCTGGCTCACGGCGACCGCCCTCACGGGGCCGGTGTGTCCTATGAGTGGTTCCCCGCGTGGCCGACCGGTCGCGAGGTCCCAGATGCGCACCGTGCCGTCCCAACTGCACGTGACTGCGACCGGCTGACCATCAATCTGGCTCAGCGCCACCGCGCTCACTCCGCCTCGGTGGCCGGCGAGCGGGTCCTGGCGGAGCTTGCTGGTGGCCAGGTCCCAGATGCGCACCAGCCCGTCCGAACTGCCCGAGACAGCGACCGGGTGACGGTCGATCTGGCCCACCGCCACAGCCGTCACCCAACCGCCGTGGCCGGAGAGAGGTTCACCGCGGGGGAGCCGGGTGGCCAGGTCCCAGGTGCGCAAGGTCCGGTCGATGCTGCCGGTGACGGCGACCGGATGGCCGTCGATCTGACCCACCGCCACCGCGGTCACTGTGTCCGTATGTCCCATGAGCGGTTCCCCGAGCAGCTCGCCGGTGTCCAGGTCCCGAATGCGGACAGCGGCGTCCCAGCTGCCGGTGACGGCCACAGGACGACCGTCGATCTGACCCAGCGCCATCGCGGTGACCGAGAAGGTGTGCGCCGTGAGCGGTTCCCCTCGCGGATGCTCGGTGGCCAGCTCCCAGATGCCCACCGTAGCGTCCGAGCTGCCGGTGACAGCGACAGGACGGCCATCGATCTGACTCACCACCAACGCGGTCAGCTCTCCGGTGTGGCCTGTGACTGGTTCTCCGCGGGCCTGGCCGGTGATCAGGTCCCAGATCCGTACCTTGGCGTCCGAACTGGCACTGACCGCGACAGGACGGCCATCGATCTGGCCCACTGCCACTGCCCTCACTCCGCGTGTATGGCCGGTGAGTGGTTCCCCGACCGGCCGGCCGGTGGTGAGGTCCCAGATGCGCACCGTCGCGTCCTCGCTGCCGGTGACAGCGACAGGATGGCCGTCGATCTGGCCCACCGCCACCGCGGTCACTGCGTCCACATGCTCGGTGAGCGGTTCCCCGACCGGCTGGCCGAGGGTGAGGTCCCAGATGCGGACTGTCGCGTCCGAGCTGCCGGTGACAGCGACAGGATGGCCATCGATCTGGCCCACCGCCACCGCAGTCACCGCGCTGGTGTGACGGCCGAGGATGAGGCGGTCCTCTGGTGCCCAATGTGCCCAGGGCACCCTCCACGGGGGTCGGCGGGGGAACAAGTCAACGCTGTTCGCAAGCTTGTTGGCACCTCGTTGCCAAGACGCCAGCTGCAGTTGAGCGGCGGCTCGCCCGGGATTGCGCCGGTCGAGGATCGGCGTCACCGCCTCGTAGGCAGAAGCGGCCAAGCGGCCCTCAGGCGAAGTGACTGTGCTGAGGGCTGGAATGAGCCGTTCCGGCTCCGCCGCGACCAGGAATCCCGCGTCGTCCACCAGTTCGTCGAGAAGGCCGCAGGCTGCGGCATGGGTGGCCATGTAGGTGCGGATATAGGGGGGCGAAGCCAGCCAGTCCCGCGCCAAGGGCGGAGGGCTGGCCGGGACCTTGTGCAGCAGCGCGTTCGTGATCGCCCGATTGGCCTGAGCTGGGTCGCGCGAGGTTCTGAGGTGTTCTGCGAGCTCCTGGTGGTACAACCGATACACCGAGCGGTCGTCTTCGAGCGCCTGCGCGGCATACGCACCCGCAACACTCAAGACCCAGTCGATGTCGCCGTCGGCGTAGTCTCTCCCAGCCATCGCGGTGGCGACATCGGCCCACAGGTCCCGGGGCAGGCCCGCGCCCTGGGCCCAAGCCAGCGGAAGCAGCAGATCCCGTATCCGGGCCTCCTGCTGGCCGTAGCGAGCCAGGTCGGCATCGAACGCTCGCCTGGCGTCCACCCAAGCGCCCAGCTCAGCCCGTACCCGGTCGGGGGCGAGGACCTGGGGAGTGTGGGTCAGGACGCGGGCGGCGATCTGAGCGATCAGGTAACTGTGCCGGGCAACGGCTGCCACCTGTTCTGCGACGTGCCGCGCCTCGATGGGATCATGGCGGTAGGGGGTGGGTGAGTCCGGGTCGTCAGTGGCGAGCAGCACGCTCCAGACATAGTCGGCCACATCCCCGACACGCAGGTAGGTCGGCTCGTCCAAGTCGATCTCCACCCGGCTGTCCGGGAGGAGGGGAACCCAAGGTCGGCGGGTAGCCACGATCAACCGGGGTCCGACACCCGTGTCGGCACCCTGCTGAAGAGGGACGATGAGGTCCTTGATGACCCTTTCCGGGTCAGTGGCTTCGTCGAGTTCGTCAATCACGATCAAGGCGGGCTTCCGCCGGGCGACGATCGCCTGGATCAGGTCCTGCCCGGGCTGTACCTGAAGCTGCTGGGCCAGTTCGCTTTCCAGCTCGGCGACGGTCTTCCCCAGGGCCAGCAACGCTGCGGTCACGATTCCCTTCTGCGGGATGGTGTAGGAGGGCACGCCGCTGACGTGGACCCTCAGCCGAGTGGCGGGGTTCGACAGCAACACCAGCCGACCCAGTAGCGCCGACTTGCCCGACCCCGGATCTGACGTCACCACCCGCAGCCGGCTGTCGGGGCCAAGGTTCTCCGCCCACGCGACGAGCTCCTGCAATGCGGCGGTCCGGCCCGTGAAATACCAGCCAACGGAGGCGGCCACCTCGACGCCGCGACCCTTAGGCTCCCAGTGAGCCGCGAACTCCGCGGCGAGTCGTGCCCTTGTCCGCGGGTCGAGCCCGGCTCGCGCGTCCGGCACATAGTCGTGGTTGGGCATAGGAACCTCCAACTCGTCCAGAGTCTCCGTTCCGGACGATCAAGACAGACCCCGACATAACCCTCTTGGATTGATCCTGTGCGGCCGGCCTGGGCACCTTTGCCCGGATACATTATTTGCTCTCGGCGATCACTTAGGAGAACTGGTCAAATTCTGAGATGTATTGCCGCGGAGGTCTCGCGGATCACACAGGTGGCGACAGTCGTTTCGGAGGCTCGGCCGAGGGATGTCCTCAGTGGCCGGGCAAGCAATTACGTCCGTGAGCATTGGAATATTGTCAGACGTGAAGGGGCGAGAAAGGCCTCGCAAATGTCCAGTACGGCCAGATACCTTGTGCCGGCGGATCTGGTGGACGCCGCCGTTGCTTCGCCCGGAATATCTCCCAGAGAGAGGCGAGGGGAGTGTGGTTAGGGAGTGAATAAGGTTGAAGTTGCAACCGCAATGACCGCCGCATCCTCCCGGGGGCGGGGGAGACCCTTGCGGTCATCGCCTCGATCACGCTGGACTGCATCTCACTTCACGCCTGAGGAAGGGCCTCAGCAGGTCTCGACGAACTGACGATCCCATCACCGGCCAGACGAGGNNGCAGCAGCAAGTGAGGAGGGAGGGTCAGCCATCCAGAGAATGTCATAATGAACGTTATCGGCCTATCTCCCCAATGCTGTTCTCACTTGGAACAGCACACCCCGTGACGAATCGACAACCGTCAGGATCGATGGTCTGGCGAACGGCCTGCGGCATCAGACGACGATCGGGTTCGCGACCTCGAGCTGTCCGTGGTCGATGAGCCAGCGGACCGACTCCAAGATGGCTGCCTCGGGTTCGTACCGCGGCACGTACCCCAGTACATGTCGAGCCTTCTCCACGCTGAAGAAATGGTCGCGCGACAGATGCTGCCAGCTGGACTCGTACGCGTCGGAGCTGGTGGCGCTCTTGAACTCGTCCCAGGTCACCGGGCGAAGGTCCGCGGTCTGACCGAACCAGGACGCCGCGATCTGGGCGTAGCCACGTACGTTCAGAGCTGACGGCGCGACCGCCGTGAAGTCCTCGCCAGCCGCCGCTTCCCGTTGGACCAATGCTAATTCGAACACCTGTGCTACGTCGTCGGCGTGCACGTGATGCATGAGCTCGGCACCGATCCCGGGAACCTCCAGTGGCTCTCCAGCCGAGAGCTTCCTCCAGACCGCTGGGTCGACGTTTCCCAGCGGTCCGATGGGGGTCCAGCCAGGGCCGACGATGTGACCGGGATGGACGGAGGTGGTGTCGAGTCCTCCGCCGGCGGTCTCGTCCTTGAGCATCTGGGTCGTGGCGGCCTTCTGTATCCCGTACTCACCGACGGGCGCAATGCCGTTGCTCTCGTACATGGGCAGCTTCTGGCTGGGCCCGTGGCGCCAGATGGAACCGCAGTAGAGCAGGTGCTGAGTCTCCCCACGCAGGCGGTCGACCAGGGCCTTCTCGGAGTCGAGGGTGAACGAGATGAGGTCGACGACCGCATCCGGCGTCAGCTCGGCGACCCGGCTCGGGAACGTACCCTCGGCATCCTCAGCTGCACGGTCCGCCGCGACGTGCCGGACCTGCCCCCAGGCGGGGTCGTCGACGTAGCTCGAACGTTGCCCACGGCTGATGTTGACCACCTCGTGGCCGGCGCGGACCAGACGAGGGACGAGGAAGGTGCCGATGTGGCCGCTGCCCCCGATGACGACGATGCGCATGGCGGTTCCGTCCTTTCGTCACTGGCGTCGGCCACGGTTCGCTGACAACCCACCGGCCAATCTACGCAGGCGGGCCGCTCACCAGCGTCACCTTGGCGGTGTGGGCGGTTCCGGAGGTGTTCACCCAGCCGATCGTCACCTGATCGCCGGGGTGGTAGCCGATCATGAGCTGTCCCAAGGTCGTGGCCGAGTCGACGGTCCTTCCGCCCAGCGAGGTGATCGTGTCACCCGCGACGATGCCCGCCTTGGCTGCGGGGTCCCCCGCGACGACTCCCCCGACGAGCGCCCCGGTGGACGACGTGCGGCCCGGCCTGCCGTTGGCGGTCGAACCCATGAGCACTCCGAGGAACGCGGAGTCACCCACATGTGTGGTCGCCGAGCCCTGCCCTGCCTCCACGGCCGTCGCGATCGTCATGGCGTCCGCGATCGGGATGGCGTACCCGCGGCCGGTCTGCGAGGACAGGGAGTAGTTGCTCGAGCCGGCCGTGTTGATGCCGATCACGGCCCCGGTCGAGTCGACGAGCGCACCACCCGAGTCGCCGGCCTGGATGTTGGCGTTCACCTGGATGAGGTCACTGAGCTGCTCGCTCGTACCGGTCAGCTCGTTGCTGGCGGAGATCGACTGGTTGACCGCCGTCACGAAGCCCGCCGCCACGGTGGGCGCACCACCTGTACCTCCCGCATTGCCCGCCGCGACGACAGTCTCGCCGACGGTGGCCGTCGCCGAGCTGATCGACGCGGTCTGGAGGCCCGAGGCGCCCTGAAGCTGGAGCACGGCGACGTCGTGGGCGGCGTCGTAGCCGACGACAGAGGCTGTGTACGTCTGGCCGTTGCCCACATCGGTCACGCTGATCGACGTCGCGCCGGAGATGACGTGGTTGTTCGTGAGGATCTCGCCCGTGGCGGTCATCACGATGCCCGTACCGGCGCCTTCTGCCTGCTGGTACGAGAACGTGCTGACGATGTCCACCAGGGCAGGATCGATGATCGCAGCGATCGACGAGGTGTCACCGGTTGATCCGGACGACGTGCCGGGCGCGGTCGATCCGGTGCTCGGCTCCGCGGACGGCTCCGTCGTCGTGTCGGAGCTGGGCTGCGACGTCGCTTGTACGGTCGGGACGGTGGCGCCCGAGGTGACGTAGCGGCCGACCTCCGCCCCCGCGACACCCACGGCGAACGCCGCGATGACGGCCAGCGCCACGACCACGCCCGCACGCCGCTTGCGCGGTGGAGGTGGCGGAGGGGTTGCTGTGAACGTGTAACCCGTCCCGTACGGGCTCCCCACTCCCCCATCGCCCCACGCCGAAGGGGCCGTCGGAGGGGGCCAGTTCCCGTACACGGGTGGCTGGTTCC
>PMBM01000221.1 GCA_003153855.1 Propionibacteriaceae bacterium | reverse complement strand
GGCCGTCTTGTACGTCAGGTCGCTCGGGTCGAAGAGCAGGAGGGAGCCCGGGACGAGCGTCGCGGTCCCACCGGGTGCGTCGTTCGCCAGGGGCGCCACGGTGACGGGCTGGCCCTGGAGCGTGGTCGCCGTATCGGGAGACGCGTGGGGCGCGGATCGGACCGTGATCGTCACCGTCGACCCCGCGTACGTGACGTTCGTGTCGGCCACGCGGTAGGGCAGGGCCACCGTCGTACCGGTGTAGCCGGTTGCCGGGACGAAGGTGACGGACCCGTCCGCGTTCGCCGTCCAGACGCCTACCGATGCCACGGTCACGGTCGCCTTCCACACACCGTCGGAAGGATCCTTGAGCATCAGCGACGACGGGACCAGCGGGATGCTGAGATCGCCTGGCGTGTCGTCCGAGACCACCTGGACCGTGACGGCGTGCGCGTACGGGGTGGTCGCGCTGTCCGGAGTCGCCGTCGGCGTCACCGCGCCGACCGTGACCCTGATGAGGGCCGTCGCGATCTGCCCCGCCTCGTCCTTGACCTGGTACGTGACAGGTGTGGCTGTCCCGTGGAAGGACTTCTGCGGCGTGAACGTCACGTCGCCGGTGGCCGGGTCGACCGTATAGGTGCCCTCGCCGGGGATCGTGACGCTCGTGACGTACGAACCGTCGGTCGGCTTGAGCAGCTTCACGGACGCCGGGTCGAGCGGCGCCGCAGGGTCGCTCGTGTCGTTGGCGAGCGCCGGCAGTGTCACCGGCGTGCCCTGAAGGGTCGTGGCCAGGTCGTCCTGAGCGGTCGGGGCGACCGGTTCAGACACCGTGACCTGCATCGTCGACGAAGCGACCGTCCCGTTGGCATCGGCGACGCGGTAAGGGACTGCCGGGGTCGGGCCGGTGTAGCCCTGCGCCGGGAGGAAGTCCACCGATCCGTCGGGCTGGACCGCGTACGTCCCGATGCCGGCGATGCCGAACGACGACTTCCACGCGTTGTCTGACGGGTCCTTGAGCTGCACGGTGGCAGGAACGAGCGCGACGCCAGGATCGCCAGGGTTGTCGTTGGCGAGCAGCGGCACGTTGACCGTGGTCTCGTACGTGGTCGTGATCGTGTCGGGGGCAGCGACCGGGACAACGGGCGTGACGGTCACGGTGAGGGTTGCGACGGCAGCGTTCCCGTCACTGTCCTGTACGCGGTAGGTCACGGTCGTCGCNNTCCCGGCGTTCGCCGGGTCCTCGAGCTGGATCGATGTGGGAACGAACGAGGCTCCTGAGCCCGGAGTGTCGTTGTCCGTCACATCGGCCGTGACCGGCAGGCCCTGTGGCGTCACGGCGGAGTCGGGGGAGGCGGTGGGCGGCGTGCCGACGTGGATGGTCAGCGTCGACGTCGCGTACGTCCCGTTGCTGTCCGCGACCCGGTAGGTCAGGGCCGGCGACGTGCCGGAGTAGCCGGCCTGCGGGGTGAAGGTCACGGAGCCGTCGGGCTGCACCACGAAGGTGCCCATGCCCGTGATGCTCACGGATGTCTTCCAGCCCAGGTCGACGGGATCCCGGAGCCGGACCGAGCCGACGACGAGCGGAGCTGTGGCCGCGCCCTCGGCGTCGTTCGCCAGGATCGGGACGGTGATCGCGTGGAGGTACGGCGTCGTGACGGAGTCCGCTGTGGCTATCGGGGTGATCGGGTCGACGGTCACCGTGAGGGTCGAGGTGGCGAGCTGACCTGCCTCGTCCGCCACCCGGTACCCCACGGTCGTGGCGGTGCCGCGGAATGCCGCCACCGGAGTGAACAGGACGTCGCCGGTCGATCCGTCCACGCTGTACGTGCCTTGACCGGAGATGGACAGCGTCGACGTGTACGTGCCGTCGGACGTGTCGAGGAGCCGGACGGAGGCGGGATCGAGAGGCGCCGCAGGATCGCTCGTGTCATTGCTCAACGTATGAAGCGTGACGGGGATGTTCTGTGGCGTGGTGGCCGTGTCGTCGGTGGCCACCGGGGCGGCGGGGCTGCTCACCGTGACGGACACCGTGGCGTTGGCGATCGTGCCGTTGGCGTCGTCGACCAGGTAGGTGACCGACGGCGTCGTACCGGTGAAGCCCTGCACCGGGGTGAAGGCCACGGAGCCGTCAGGCTGGACCAGGTAGGTGCCGACACCGGGCAGCGTCACGGTGGACGCGTACACACTGGTGGCTGGGTCGAAGAGCTGCACCGAGGACGGAACCAGAGGCACGACGGCGCTGCCCGCGTTGTCGTTGGCGAGCAGCAGCACCGTGACGGCCGTCTCGTACGGGGTCGTTGCGGTGTCCGGCTGCGCGATCGGCGTCGGAGCGCTGACGTCGATGGTGATCGTCGACGTCGCCGTGTTGCCGTCCGAGTCGGAGACCCGGTACGTGATGGGCGTCGCGTTCCCGTGGTACGAGGTCAGCGGCGTGAACATGACGGAGCCGTCGGTCGGGTCGACCGTGTACGTGCCCTGAGTGAGGATCGAGACGGACGTGGCGTACATGGACGTCGTCGGGTCGAACAGCTGCACCGACCCGGGAACCAGGGTGGCGCCGGTTCCTGGGTCGTCGTTGGTCAGGGTGTCCACGGTCGTCGGGAACCCTTGCGGCGTCGACCCCGAGTCAGCGTTCGCGACGGGCGCCGCGCCCACCGTGACGTGGACCGTCGACTGCGCGTACGTCCCGTTCCCGTCCGGGACGCGGTACGAGAGGTCGGAGGTCGTGCCGGCGTACCCGACGGCTGGAGTGAACGTCACGGTGCCGAAGCCGACCTCGTAGGTGCCCACCCCCGCCACGCTCACCTGCGTCTTCCACGTGGTGTCAGCGGGGTCGAAGATCTGTACGGAGCCGGGTTGGAGAGGGGCGGTCGCCGCCCCTTCGGTGTCGTTGGTGAGGAGGTCGACGGTCACCGCGTGTGCATAGGGGGTGGTGGCCGCATCCGGTGCCGCCGTGGGCGTCACCGCGGTCACATGGATGGCGATCGTGCTGGTCGCGACCTGGCCGGCCTCGTCCGTGACCTGGTACGTGATGGGTGTGGCTGCGCCGTGGAAGGTCGGAAGGAACGCCGAGTGGACCGAACCGTCCGGGTCCACCGTGTACTGACCCTCGCCTGCGACCGTCAGCATCGTCACGGGTGTCGCGCCGTCGAGCAGCCTCACCGAGGCAGCGTTGAGGGGGGCCGCCGGGTCGCTGGAGTCGTTGCCCAGCGGGAGCACGGTGACCGCTACGCCCTGCGGTGTGGTCGCCGTGTCCGGCAACGCCGTCGGTGCGGAAGGCGTCGACACGGTCACGGACACGTCTGACTGCGCGTACGTGCCGTTGGCATCCGCGACCCGGTAGGCCAGCGACGCTGTACCCGTGTGGCCCGGGGCCGGCATGAACGCCACCGAACCGCCTGGCTGCACCGAGTAGGTGCCGATCCCGGTGACGGTGACGGACGACGTCCAGGCACTGGTGACGGGGTCCTGAAGCTGGACCGACGACGTGTCGAGCGGAACACCCGTCGCGCCTGAGTAGTCGTTGTCCAGCACCGGCAGGGTCACGGCGGTCTTGTACGGCGTCGTGGCGGCGTCCGGCGTGACCGTCGGGACGACCGCCCACACGTTCACGCGCTCGATCGCTTCTGCGGTGGCCCCGTTGGTGTCCGTGACCCTGTAGGTGATGGGCGTGGCGGCGCGCGCGAGACTCCGCAGCGGGGTGAACGTGACGTCGCCCGTCGTCGGATCGACGGTCCAGGTGCCCTCACCACTGACCGAGACAGAGCTCGAGAACGTTCCGGAGACAGGGTCTTTGAGCACCACCGACGACGGGACGAGGGCCGCGCCCAGCGTGCTCAGGTCGTCGTTCGCGAGCGTGGACAGCGTGACCGGGACGCCCTGAGGCCAGTACGAGGAGTCGTCGTGCGGAACCGGGGAGGGCGGCACTCCGACCGTCACCGTGAGCGTTGCGGTCGCCGTCGTGCCGTTGTCGTCCGCGACCCGGTACGTGACGGGGGTCGCGGGCCCGCGGAACCCCGTGGTCGGGGTGAAGGTCACCGCGCCGGTCACGGCGTCGACGGAGTACGCACCGTCGCTCGTGACGGTCATAGACGTCACGTACGTGCCGGTTGTCGGATCGAGGAGCTCGACTGTGCCGGGTCGGAGCGGTGCCGAGGCGTCACCGGCGACGTCGTTCGCGAGCACGTCCACCGTGGTCGGCGTGTTGAACGGCGTCCCGGCTGCGTCGTCGACCGGTCCGGGGGTCACCGGAGTGACGTGCGGAGCGATGGTGGAGGTCGCGGTCTGGCCGTACGCGTCGGCCACGAGGTAGCCCACCGGCGTTGTGTCGCCGGTGAAGGGGGTGACCGGGTCGAAGGTCACGAGACCGCTCGCCGTGTCGACGGTGTACGTACCCTCGCCGGCCATCGTGACCGTTGTCGCGTACGAGCTCGTGCTCGGATCCATCAGGCGCACCGAGGTGGGATCCAGCGAGGTGGCCGGGTCCGCCGAGTCGTTCGTCAGGAGGTTGAAGGTTGCCGTGACGTTCTGTCGCGTCGAGGGCTCGTCCGGCCGGGCCGTCGGTGACGCGATCGAGACGACCTGCACCGCGTAGTCCTCGATCTCGCCGGAGTCTGACGCGCCGGTGGGGCTCTGCGTCTGGGCGACGTCGTAGCCGATGCGGAATCGCGCGTACGTCGTACCCACGGTCAGGCCGCTGAGTCCGGCCCAGGTCAGGGTCGCCGAGGTCTGCCCGGCTCCGACCGCTGAGCACTGACGCTCGCCTGGGTCGAAGGTGCCGTTCGTGTCCGCGTCCAGCCAGCCGCACAGCTCGCCCGCCGCGCTGGCCCCTGAGAGCGCCACCGTTGCGGAGTAGCTGGTGGCCACGGTGGGGAGTGGGGCGGGCGTCAAGCCGTCGTCGGAGTCGGCAGCGGCGCTCAGGCCCGCGTTCGGGCTCACCAGGCTGTTGAGTGTGCCGCGGGAGTCGGCCGTGACCGAGCTCCCCAGGCGGATGTCGCTGACGACGGCCCGCGCGGCGTTGCCCTCGTCGTACGAGGCCGGCGCGTCGCCGTAGTCCTGGTCGAGCGTGGCGACAACGGCGAACTGGTCCTGACCACCCGCCAGGGCGCCGCCTCCCGCTGTGTCGACGCTGACCGCTCCGATGGAGAACGTGGCGCTGGCGACCGTGCCGACGAGCTCGACCGACCCGCAGGCGGCCGTGGCGGTCGCGGGGTCCGCGAAGGCCGTGCAGGTCAGGTCCGTCGTGTCATCGGTGGCCGTGATTGTGGACCCTGCCACCGCGAGGTTCGCGCCCGGGCCTGCCGCAGCGAGGCTGAGTCCGGGCGTCGTCAGAGTCAGAGTGGCGTGGAACAGGACGGGGGCAAGGGTGTTGTCGCCCAGGCCGGCGACGTGGATGACGGGGTTCACGACCGGATGAGCGAAGGTCACGGTCAGCGTGCCAAGACCCGAACAGGCCGCGCCCGTCAGGCAGCTGCTCACCGCAGTGGTCACGCTCTGCGCCTGCGTGGATGCGGAAAGTGTCGGTGTGTAGAGGGTCGGGATGAATCCCTCGGCGCCCAGGGTGGTTGCTCCCGTGAGCTGGGTTGCGCCGGTCGCGCTCCAGGTCTGCGAGAGGCCCGAGCCCACGGTCGTGCTCGTGCCGTTGGAGAATGCCGGGCCGGGCTCCTCGTACGCGGACGCAGCCCGTGTTCCGGCGAACGTCATCGCGAGCGCGAGGACGCCGACGAGGGCTGACTTTCCTCTTGCCGACAAGGTGGGCATCTCCTCCTACGAAGGTGGCCCAGGGCGCGCACGCGACACTGATGCCAGGTTCTTGGACGCTATTGATCCGGTGCTGGGGCCAACCACCAGATGAGGAGGACCTCACGAACGTCAGCCCAGGGTCTTATGCCAGGCGGCGGAGGTACGACTTCCGGTGGTCCGTGGCGGCGTGCACTAGGCTGTCGGCGGTTCGAGAAGTGCCACGTGACGAAGGATGGTGAGACGGATGACGGGTGGTGAGGTTGCGGGCTTGATCGGGGCGATCGCTGGGTTGATCGCTGCGCTTGCCCTGCTCATCGGCGCGGTCTGGCTCGCCATGCTTCTCGGGCGTCTCTCGGGTTCGGTCAAGGAGCTGACCGCGGTGGTCCGGGAGATCAACACCGGCGTCACCGACACCCTGCCTGAGGTCAAGCGGTTGGTCGTGACCGTCAACGACGAGCTCGAGAAGGTCGGGGTCGTCACCGACGACGTCGCGAAGCTCTCCGGCCACGCGAGCTCGGTCGCGAACGACGCGTCGCAGCTCTCCAGCCTCGTCACCTCGACGATCGCTGGCCCGCTGGTCAAGCTCTCCGCGTTCTCGTACGGGGTCCGTCGTGCGATCAACTCGGTCCGCAAGAAGAAGAGCTGACATGCGCAGGGTCGTGTGGTTCGCGTTGGGTGCGGCGGTGGCCGTCGTCGTGGTCGTCAAGGGTGCGCAGCTCCTGCGCCGGGCGACTCCTGAGGGTGTGCGCGAGCAGGTGGCGGACGCCTCGGCGGACTTCGGCCAGCGAGCGACCACCTTCGTGAAGACCCTGACCAGCGCCATGGCTGAGCGCGAGACCGAGCTTCGGGCTGCCCTCGGCATCGACGGCGCCGACGCTTCGGAGCGGCCGGCCGCCGCTTACGCACGCCGCGCCGCGTCCTAGGCGCCCTCGATCCGACACACGTAAGGAACCACCATCATGAAGACCGCCGAGATCCGGCGTCGTTTCATCGACTTCTTCGCGCGGTACGACCACACGGTCGTGCCGAGCGCGTCGCTGCTCTACAACGACCCCACATTGCTGTTCGTCAATGCGGGCATGGTCCCGTTCAAGCCGTACTTCACGGGTGCCGAGCCTGCCCCGTACAAGCGGGCCGTCAGCGTGCAGAAGTGCGTCCGTACGCTCGACATCGAAGAGGTCGGCAAGACCACCCGCCACGGCACCTTCTTCCAGATGAACGGCAACTTCGCGTTCGCGGACTATTTCAAGAAGGAAGCCATCGAGTTCGCCTGGGAGCTGGTCACCGGGCCGCAGGACGCCGGCAACTACGGCTTCGATCCCGACAAGGTCTGGGTCACCGTCTACCTCGACGACGACGAGGCGATCGCCTACTGGCGTGCCGTCGGGGTGCCGGAGGAGCACATCCAGCGCCGTGGCCTCAAGGACAACTACTGGCACATGGGCGTTCCCGGCCCGGGCGGCCCCTGCTCGGAGATCTACATCGACCGTGGGCCGGCCTTCGGGCGTGACGGTGGGCCGATCGTCGACGAGGACCGCTTCCTCGAGATCTGGAACCTCGTGTTCCAGACGGAGGAGCTGTCGGCGGTACGCGCGAAGGACGACTTCGACGTGCTGCGTCCGCTGCCGAGCAAGAACATCGACACGGGCATGGGCCTCGAACGTACGGCTCTGCTGCTGCAGGGCGTCAACAACATGTACGAGATCGACGAGATCTTCCCCGTGATCGAGCGCGCCGCGCAGATCGCCGGGATCACGTACGGGAGCGACCCTGCCTCTGACGTACGGCTGCGTGTCGTCGGCGACCACATCCGCAGCTCGCTCATGCTCATGACCGACGGCGTCTCGCCCGGCAACGAGGCGCGCGGGTACGTGCTGAGGCGCCTGCTGCGCCGCTCGCTGCGGTCGATGCGCCTGCTGGGCGTGGACAGGCCGGTCGCGACAGAGCTGCTGGCGGTCTCGCGGGAGCTCATGAACACCTCGTACCCCGAGATCGACGAGCAGTGGACCCGCGTGACGCAGATCGCCGACCGGGAGGAGACCTCGTTCCGCCGCACGATCAGCGACGGTACGAAGCTGTTCGACATGGCGGTCTCCGACGCGAAGTCGTCGAGTGAACCCGTCCTGTCGGGCGAGCGTGCCTTCCAGCTCCACGACACCTACGGGTTCCCCATCGACCTGACGCTCGAGATGGCGTCCGAGCAGGGACTCGAGGTCGACCAGGCCGGCTTCCGCACGCTGATGGCGCAGCAGAAGGCGCGAGCGAAGGCAGACGCGAAGGCGAAGAAGGGCGGCGCGGCGTCGACCGAGGCGTACACGCAGCTCCGGCGCGCGGGTGAGACCCGGTTCCTGGGCTACACCGACCTCACGGCGGACTCCCGTGTGCTCGGCATCGTCGCGAACGGGCAGATCGTGACGTCCGCGCAGCAAGGCGACACCGTCGAGGTCGTCCTGGCAGAGACGCCGTTCTACGCGGAGTCGGGCGGCCAGGACGCGGACACCGGTCAGCTGTTCGGGACCGGTCTGGCGATGGACGTCGTCGACGTGCAGAAGCCGGTGCCCGGCCTGTACGTGCACACGGTCACGCTCACCGACGGCCAGCTGGCCGTCGGCGACAGCCTCACCGCGCAGGTCGACGCGGCCGCGCGGCTCGGATCGTGCCAGGCGCACTCCGCGACGCACGTGGTGCACGCGGTGCTCCGCGACCTGCTCGGGCCGACCGCGACCCAGGCGGGCTCGTACAACAAGCCCGGCTACCTCCGCTTCGACTTCTCCAGCTCGGTCGGCATGTCGCAGGCGATGCGCGAGGAGCTCGAGGGGCTTTCCAACGAGGCGATCCGCGCGGACCTTGCCGTGACCACCCGCGAGATGGCCCTCGACGAGGCGAAGTCGCTCGGCGCGATGGCGATGTTCGGCGAGAAGTACGGATCGGTCGT
>PMBM01000187.1 GCA_003153855.1 Propionibacteriaceae bacterium | reverse complement strand
TGGCTGCGCCAGTCGTCGCCCCACTCCGGCTGGTAGTAGCGCTTGACGAGGAACAGGAGCTCCTTGATGTGCGCCGGGATGGCGGCGATCTTGGCGTTGTACGCGTCGGTGTAGTCGGCGCTGGACGTCATGAGCTTGATGACGCTGCCGAGGCTGCGCTCCGCCGAGAGCAGCGGCCGCTGGTCCGTGTTGCGCGAGCCGTCTGCGTACCGGTCGGAGAAGTCGGTCGCGATGAGGTCGGCCACCGTCTCGATGTCGGGGTCGAAGTTCGCCGTCCAGGCGTTGGCGAACACGAACGCATCCAGCAGCGACTTGCTGATCTCGCTCTTGCCGCCGCCGGAGACAGTCGCCGGCTTGTGGCACTGGGTGGCGATCGGCGAGATGCCGAGCAGGTGCCACTGCGTCTTGTCGGCCTCGCGCGGCTTGGAGTGCACGCGGTAGCCGTTGGGCGACATGTACACGTGACCGGCCGTCAGCGGGATCGAGTACTTCTCGCCCCTGGACCCGGCCCAGCTCACGGTCTGGGTGCGGAGGCTGTACGTGGTGAGGGGCGGTACGAGCGTCAGCCCGGGCAGCACCTTGTCGATCGCGTGGCCCTCGGGCTGCAGCTCGAAGCGTCCGGGGTTCGTCGAGAGCACCTCGGAGAGCGTGTACTCGGCCGGGGTGAAGGTGTCGGTGAACTCCTGACCCAGGTTGTACGCGGGGTAGCAGATCGCGCCGCCGGAGTGCTCCTCCTCGGAGATGCCGAACAGGTTGGCCGCGTAGCTGATCTGGGTCTTCACCTCCTTCTTGCAGTAGCCGAAGTAGTTGTCGGCGATGATCGTCACGACGACGCCACGCGCGTCGCGGGCACAGGCCTTGAACGCCTGGCCCCCGTTGTACAGCTCGTCGGGCTTCGTCCAGCACATCCCGTCGCGCTTCTGGCGCTCGGTCGCGTCGGCGACCTTCGGAAGGCCGAGGGCCTTCTTCGTGAGGCCGGTGAGGTGCGGAGCGAGG
Source organism: Propionibacteriaceae bacterium (assembly GCA_003153855.1). Taxonomy (GTDB): domain Bacteria; phylum Actinomycetota; class Actinomycetes; order Propionibacteriales; family Propionibacteriaceae; genus Fen-668. The sequence goes on along the minus strand of PMBM01000187.1, from coordinate 42,542 downwards.
ATGACGCAGCCGGTGTGACCCGTCCACGTCTTCGGGTCGAGCGAGGCGTCGTTCTCCGGGAGGTACGGGTCGCCGGCGTTGCCGAAGATGCCCTCGACGAAGTCGAGGTTCGCAACGAGGCCGCCGGGGACGATGAAGCGGGTCTCCATCGTGCGGTCGCTCGGGTAGTCGGGGGTGGCGGGCACGACGAGCGGCCGGAGCAGCAGCGACACCCAGGTACGGGCGGGCTCGGGGAACGTCGAGGTCCAGGGGAGCGTCAGCGCGTCTGCCGGCGGCTGCAGCGCTGCCTCGAGCAGCTTCGCGAAGGTCGCCTTCGGTACAGCCAGCTTGTCGTCCTGGATCGGCAGGCCGCCTTCGGCGATGTGGAACACGCCTGCGGTCGTCCGGCGGTCGTTGGCCGGGTTGTGCAGCACACCGTTGGCGAGCCGGTAGCTGGACAGGAGGTTGGACGAGAACTCGTCCGAGTCGCGCGGCAGNNGAGTCGAGGAACTCCTGGATGCGGCGGTCCGCGGCGCACGGCCGGTCAGCGAGGCGGCGGCTCAGCTCCCGGTTCCGCGCGAGGATCGGGGATACGAGCGTGAACGCCTCGTCGGCGTCCGCTCCCTCCGGCAGCGGCAACCCCTGCAGCGCAAGTCGAAGGATCAGAGCTTCAGTCGTCTTCCCAGCAGCCATACAGCCATTGTTGCCACCCTCGTGTTACGCGCTTGTGAATGCTCAGACTCCGGTCACCATCTTGGGGCCGTAGGACCGTGTCCATCGGGCCAGGAGACGTCTGCCTAGAGTGGGAGCACACCACCTGCGAGAGGAGTACGGCGTGGCGCTGCGCAGGTTTCGACGTGCCGGCGTCCTCGGGCTGTGCGCTGTGCTCGTCGCCGGCCTGTTGACCGCATGCGCGAGCCCTTCGCCCAAGACCAGCCGCACCACGGATCCGACCCCCTCCTGGGCGACGCCCAGCGTGAGCCCGTACACGACGGGTGTGAAGAGCAACCTCTCGTACGGTCCGAACTCGTCGCAGGTCATGGACGTCTGCTACCCGCCGACGCGCTCCCAGACCACGGGCGCCTTCCTGTTCATCCACGGGGGATCGTGGTCGTCGGGCGACAAGGGCGACTTCGAGAGCCTCTGCGGGGTGGTCGCGCGCCTGGGTTTCGTGGGCGCCACGATGAACTACCGGATGTTCGCCCAGAAGGCCACGTACGCGGACATGCTCGCCGATATCGACCTCGCGCTCGCCACGTACACCGACACCGCCCGTCAGGACGGTTGGCCGATTTCGAAGGTCGCGCTCATGGGAGCGTCCGCAGGTGGGTACTTGTCACTCATGTACGCCTACACGCGCCAGCCGGCGCTGCCGATCGGCTTCGTCGTCGGCCTCTCGTCACCGACCGACTTCATCGACCCCGCGTTCGTGGCGTCGGCGACCGACGACCAGTACACACAGCTGAGCAAGCTGCTCGGCGTCGACCTGTCGAAGGAGTCGGTTGATGCGCGCCAGGCGGCACTGAAGGCGGCCTCGCCGGCGTACAGGGTCACCGCCGGGGCACCGCCGACGATCCTGGCCCACGGTGCGAAGGACACCATCGTCCCGTACTCGAACGCCGTGGACCTGGCGACGCAGCTGGCGCTCGCCGGCGTCTCGTACGACCTCCTGACGTACCCGAACTCCGACCACAACCTCGCCGACGACCCCGATGTGAGCAACCGGTTCCTGAGCCTGCTGCTGGCGTACGCGACCCGGTACCTCGCGTGAGTACGAGCGTGCGGCCCTCAAGTGAACTTTGGCCGAATTCCTGCGAGGACACGTCAGTCCCTAGAGTTGAGCTCATGGACCTGGACGGGAGCCCACGGTGACGATCCAGAAGCCGACCGAGATCGAGCGCGACACGTGGGAGAGCTCGACATGGCCGCTCGGCGCACACATCGTGTCGGACACCGAGGTGACCTTCGCCGTCTATGCCCCCTCCGCCAGCCGGTTGGAGCTCGAGCTGTACTCCGAAGCGGTCGGGCGAGACGCGTTCGCCAGCTTCGAGCTGGTGCGGTGTACGGACGGGATCTGGCGCGGCAAGCTCGAGCACGTCGGGGCAGGCGCACTGTACGCGTACCGCTGCTGGGGCGGCGGCTGGCCGTACGACCCGGAGTGGAAGCGCGGCGGGTCCGACGCGGGGTTCGTCTCCGACGTCGACGACCACGGCAACCGCTTCAACCCGAACAAGGCGCTCCTCGACCCGTACGCACGGGAAGTGACCCATGCGATGCTGAGCGACCTGATCACCGGGGCAGGCGGCGATGCGGGCGTCTTCGGGACGGGCCATGACGAGTACAAGGGCATGATCCGGCGGGAGGCCGACTCCGGGCCGTACGTGCCGAAGGGGATCGTCGTCCTCGAGGAGGCCTGGCCGACGCAGAAGCCCGGACTGCTCGCGGAGCACGCGTCGATCTACGAGGCGCACGTCAAGGGCCTCACGAACCACCCGACGGCCTCGAACCTGTCCGAGCTGCTCAGCGAGACGCCCGGGTTCGGCGACGTGGTCGACGTGCCGGCCGAGCTGCGCGGGACGTACGCTGGCGCGGCCTACCTGGCCCCCTACCTCAAGGCGCTCGGCATGACGGTGATCGAGCTGCTGCCCGTGCACGAGACGAACTCCTCCGAGTCGGGGGACCCGGCCTGGACGAACTGGTGGGGTTACCAGACGCTCGCCTATTTCGCGCCGAACCGCGACTACGCCCACGATCGTTCCCCGGGAGGGCCGACGCGCGAGTTCAAGGAGATGGTGAAAACCTTCCACGACGCCGGGGTCGAGGTCTACCTCGACGTCGTGTTCAACCACACCGCCGAGGGCGGCAACTGGGGTGGCCAGGTCGACACCACAGGCTTCGTGACGCTGGGTGGCTTCGCGACGCCGGCGTACTACTCGCTGAGCGACGAGCTGAACCTCGTCGATGGCGCCACCGGCTGCTCGAACCAGCTCAACTTCTCCTCGGACGTGACGCAGCGGTTGACGCTCGACTCCCTGGCGTACTGGTGTGACCAGATGGGTGTTGACGGGTTCCGGTTCGACCTGGCGCCGGTGCTCGGTCGCACGCCGAACGCGTTCGAGCGCGAGGACTGGAGCAAGCAGCGCCAGTTCTTCGCGTCCCACCCGCTGCTGGGCGCGATCCGCGACTTCGCCGTCGACCGGAACATCGAGGTCATCGCCGAGGCCTGGGACCTGTGGGGGTACGAGGTCGGCAACTTCCCCAGTGGCTGGGGCGAGTGGAACGGGCGGTACCGCGACACGATGCGCTCGTTCTGCAAGGGCGACGCGAACACGCAGGGGTTCATCGACCAGTTCAACGGCGACTACGCCCACTTCACCGACCAGGGCGGTCCGCAGCACTCGGTGGACTTCGTCACAGCTCACGACGGCTTCACGATGGCCGACCTGGTGAGCTACCACGAGAAGCTCAACGACCAGCCGTACCCGTTCGGCCCGTCAGACGGCGGCGCGGACGCCAACCTCAGCTGGGACTCTGGCGGCGACCAGGCCTTCCGTCGCCAGCGGATCCGCAACTTCATGACGCTGCTTTTCCTGTCACGCGGCGTGCCGATGTTCTGCTCGGGCGACGAGTACGGCCGTACGCAGAACGGCAACAACAACCCGTGGTGCCTGGACACGATCGGGATCTGGAACAACTGGGCGGCGGTCGGTACGAACGCGCCGCACCAGGTCCCGGTCGACCCCGACCACCTGGAGATCAAGAGCCACGACAACCTCGGCGTCGGCGCGACGCCGCCGAAGGTGAACCCGTTGCTGGTGTTCACCGCGTACGTCGCGGGGCTGCGTCAGCGGCACCCCGGGCTGCAGCAGGCGACGTACGCGGACCCGAACCTGGACTCCGGGAATGACGTCACGTACCTGTTCGGCGGCACCACGTTCAACAAGGCGCCGGGCTTCGCGGATCGCAGCCTGAGCGTGCTGATCGACGCCAGCAACGTGGGCGAGGCCGGTGATCTCCTGGTGCTGGTCAACATGGACGACGTCGACGCGACGTTCGAGCTGCCGCTCGTCGATGGCACCCATCCGTGGAGGCTCATCGTCGACACTGCGGCCGCACACGAGGAGCACTTCAACCGCTGGCCGGGCATCGAGGGACCACTGCTCGACGGGTCGTACGAGGTGCCGGCGTGGTCGATCGCCGTGCTGGCGGACCCCAAGCTGGAGCTCTAGGAGGGCGGGCCTCAGGCCCGGTCGCTGGCCCAGCGGGTGACGAGGATGCGGGCGCGGGCGAGGTCGGCGTCTCGCTCGTCGAGGATCTTGAGGAGCGCGGCAGCGAGTGACCGTCGTACAGGCGGCTGGTCGTCGGCAGGGTGCAGGTGGTCGCGGATGTCCTTGAGGGACATGCCCGCCTGGCGCAGTGCCTGGATGACCTCGAGCTCGCTGATGTCTGCCTCGGCGTAGCGCCGATGGCCGCTGCGATCGCGCTGGGGGGCCAGCAGTCCGGACGTCTCGTAGAACCGGATCGTCTCGACGGGAAGCCCGGTACGGTCCGCGACCGCCCCGATCGAGTTCACTCCTGCTGACCTGCTCACGTCACTGAGGATAGGGATCCCTGACCTCCAGCCCGCCCCAGGTTGGAAGACTTCAATCTTCGCTTGTCGCAGGGGCATCCCAGCGCTCGGGCGGCTACCCTGCCGAGGCTCTATCCGAAGCCTGCTTGGGACAGACCCGGACGCAGGTCCGGGCGACGGGTCATTCGGTGTCGGGTTCACCGAAGGGCGGCCGACCGAGGCGCGCGCCCGTAGGATCGAAGACGTCCACTGGTCATGTCGACGGCCGCCGCGCGTGACCGNNCTCGTTCCGACCACGATCCAGCGACGTGACGTAGGGCCGAAGGACGTGCTCATCCAGATCCGGTACGCCGGGATCTGTCACTCGGACATCCACACCGTGCGGGGGCAGTGGGGACCGGTGGCGTACCCGTTGACCGTCGGCCACGAGATCGTCGGGGAGGTCGTCGAGGTCGGAGCGCAGGTCAGCAAGCACGCCGTGGGCGACCGCGTCGGCGTCGGCTGCATGGTCAACTCGTGCCGCGAGTGCGAGAACTGCCGCGCCGGCGAGGAGCAGTACTGCCTCAACGGCAACATCGGCACGTACGCGTCGGTGGATCGTGACGGCACGATCACGCAGGGCGGGTACTCGACGCACATCGTGGTCGACGAGGACTTCGTGCTCAAGGTGCCGGAGTCCATCCCGTACGAGGCCGCGGCGCCGCTGCTCTGTGCCGGCATCACCACGTACTCGCCGCTGCGCCACTGGAACGCCGGCGTGGGATCACGCGTGGCTGTCGTCGGGCTGGGCGGCCTCGGCCACATGGCCGTGAAGCTCGCCCATGCGCTGGGCGCCGAGGTGACCGTACTGTCGCAGTCGCTGCGCAAGAAGGAGGACGGGCTCCGGTTGGGGGCCGACCACTACTACGCCACGAGTGACCCGGAAACGTTCACGGATCTCGCTCGCAGCTTCGACCTCATCATCAACACGGTGAGCGCGGCGGTCGACCTCGACGCGTACCTGAAGCTGCTCAGGCTCAACGGCACCATGGTCAACGTCGGCGCCCCGCCCGAGGCCCTGCCGATCCACGTGTTCTCCCTGTTCGGCAGCCGGGCGTCCTTCGCCGGCTCCGGCATCGGCGGTATCCGCGAGACGCAGGAGATGCTCGACTTCTGCGCAGAGCAGGGCATCGCGTGCGACGTCGAGCTGATCTCGGCCGACAAGATCAACGAGGCGTACGAGCGCGTCCTGGCCTCCGACGTCCGCTACCGCTTCGTCATCGACGTGAGCACGATCGGCTGACCCCTCTCCGGGGTGATGTGGGGCCCTCACGCCCCCGCGATCCTCGTTTCCGTACCACCGATGGCCCGAACTGCCCTCAGGGGAAGGTTCGGGCCATCTGGCGTACGAGAACGAGGATTCTTCGCCGGAGCGCCCGCCCCCGACGCGAATCGCGGGCAGGGTTCGTAACATCCGGGCTGGAAATGGGACTACTAGGTATGGACTTCGAGGACTTCTACGGCCGTTACGTTGACCGCGTCGCCTCGTACGTCCTGCGGCACGCGTCCATCCGGGACGCCGAGGACATCGTCGCCGAGACGTTCACGGTGGCCTGGCGCAAGAGGGTCGAGAAGCTGCCCGACCCGATGCCGTGGCTCATCGTGACCGCCCGCAACATCACGCGGCAGGTGCGGCGCAAGGAGGTGACCTCCGGCGAGATCGTCGCGAGGCTGACCGACCTGATCCAGACCTCGTCGCCCTCGGCCGAGATCACCGCGTTGAGACGGGCTGAGATCACCGAAGGGCTGGCCGGACTCGACGAGCTGTCCCGTGAGGCGCTGCTCCTCACGACCTGGGACGGCTTGTCCGGGATCGACGCCGCCCGAGTGCTCGGGATCACACCCGGCGCTCTCCGTGTACGTGTCCACCGCGCCCGCACCGCACTGAAGGAGGTGCCCGTCCATGACTGACTCCCTCGACGAGCTCATGGAGCTCAAGCCCACCCACGCGTCCGCACTGCTCATCGACCCTGTCGAGCTCGCCGAACGCGCCGGACAGTCCGCTCGCGGCGCGCGGCACCGGGCCAACCGTTTCACCGGGCTGACGGCTGTCGCTGCACTCGTCGTCGTGGTCGCTCTCGCTGCCGTGTTCCTCCGGCCGGTGCAGGCTGTGCCGGGGGCTTCGCCGTCACCCGCGTTTCCGGGCCCGTCGTCGACCCCGATGTCCAGCTACGTCCCCATGTACGCAGGGGACGAGGCCGCTGCCTATTCGGCGCCCCGTCTTGCTTACGGCCTCCTGACCGGCACCGACCGGCCAGACCAGCTGTGCATCAGGAACTCGCGTGGGTCCGACCAGTCCGTCTGTGCCGCCACCGTCCCCGTGACAGAGCTGACATGGAGCCAGGTCCCGTGGCACGTTCCCGGCGCGACGGGCGACACGGCATCGGACGCGTTCGTCTGGGGGTACTTCGACGGTACGTCGCTGCGCGCCACCGCGGTCAGCCGCGGCCAGGACACGACCGTCTCCTTCGGCAACCCGCAGCCGTCGCCGGCCGCGCCGACCAGTGCGCTCATCACCTGCGAGCGCACGATCGTCGGCTCAACGACACCCTCAGGCGCATCCACGCCGGAAGTGACAACGACGACACCATCAGGGGCAACGCCTGCGGCATCCTATGGAAGCATCCTGGACCCGGCCGTCGCCGACGCGGCAGGCCTCGATGCGTACTGGATCGAGTACTCGACCCCGATCCGCCTCTTGGTGGCGACGTCAGGCGACCTCGACGCGGCGGCGCTGAAGGTGCCCTCGTTCTGGAACGGCCCCACCTGCATCGGACGCGTCCCCGCGCGGGGACCGCTCGCAGAGCTCCTGGCAGCTCAGAAGCGCGTACGGGACGCCAAGATCGACGGCGTCACCTCAGTCGCTGTCGCCACGTACCCAGCTGGTGTGCTTCAGGTCAACGTCCTCGCGAACGTCCCTGGACTTCGTGAGCGCGTGGTGGCGGTTGCGGGAACCTCGGTCTCGCTGACGATCGTGCCGCTGCTCGTCACGGTGCACAACGAGCAGTCGACTCCGTCGGCATCCCGGTCCTAGCCACTGCCTACGGCTCAGGTGTGGCCCGGGAAGTCGAGGCTGGCGGAGACGTTGCGCTGGGCCTGGTGGGGCCAGCGGGTGGTGATGGCCTTGGCGCGGGTGTAGAAGCGCACCGCCTCGGGGCCGTGGGCGTGGTGGTCGCCGAACATCGAGCTCTTCCAGCCGCCGAAGGAGTAGTAGCCGACCGGTACGGGGATGGGCACGTTGACGCCGATCATGCCGACCTCGACCTTCTCGGTGAACACGCGCGCCGACTCGCCGCTCGCGGTGAAGATGGCGGTGCCGTTGCCGTACGGACCGGAGTTGATGAGCGCGATCGCGTCCGTGAGGGTGTCGACCTCCATGACCACCAGGAGGGGGCCGAAGACCTCGTCGCAGTACGCGCGCATCGACGGATCGACGCCCCGCAGGACGGTGGGGCCGACGAAGAAGCCCCCCTCGTGGCCGTCGACGACCAGCCCGCGGCCGTCGACGACCGCCTCCGCGCCACCCGCCACGGCCTCGTCGATGAAGTCGACGACCCGCTGCTTGGATGCAGCCGTGATGACCGGGCCCATCGTCGTCGCCGCCTGGTCGCCGGGGCCGACGACGATCGCCTCGGCCTCCTTGCGCAGCTCCGCCACGAGCGCGTCGCCTGCGCCGCCGACGACCACAGCCACCGGCAAGGCCATGCATCGCTCGCCGGCCGAGCCGAACGCGCCCGCCGCGATCTGGGACGCCGCGAACGCCATGTCCGCATCGGGCATCACGACGGCGTGGTTGTTCGCGCCGCCGAGCGCCTGTACACGCTTGCCCGCGCCGATGGCCGTCTGCTGCACGTACCGGGCGATCGGCGTGGAGCCCACGAACGAGACCGCCGCGACGTCGGGATGCGTCAGGAGCGCGTCGACCGCGTCCTTGCCGCCGTGTACGACCTGGAACACGCCGTCGGGGAGCCCGGCCCGCTTGTACAGGTCGGCCACGAAGTTCGCCGCCGACGGGTCGCGCTCGCTGGGCTTGAGGATGAACGCGTTGCCGGTCGCGATCGCGATCGGGTGCATCCACATCGGCACCATCGCCGGGANNAAGTTGAACGGCGTGATCCCGGCGACGACGCCGAGCGGCTGCCGGACGCTGTGTACGTCGATGCCGCTGGACACGTTGGAGGAGTAGTCGCCCTTGAGGTGCGCGGCGATGCCGCACGCGAACTCGACCGACTCACGGCCGCGCGCGATCTCGCCGGCCGCGTCGGGCACCGTCTTGCCGTGCTCGCGGCTGATGATCCGCGCGAGCTCGCCGGTGTTGTCGACCAGCAGCTGCCGGAACGCGTACATCACCTCCATCCGCTTCGCGAGGCTCGCTTCGCCCCAACCGAGTTGCGCCGACACCGCGCCCGTCACGGCGGCATCGACCACTGCGGCGTCCGCCAGCGCGACCTCCCCGACCTGCTGGCCGGTCGACGGGTCGAGGATGGGCTGGGTAGCCCCGGCGGAGGGCACCGGAGCGCCGTCGATCCAGTGGGACACGGTCATTGTGGGACTCCTTGCATCAGGGTGACGACGCGGCCTACAGCACCGGCCACGTCGTCGTCTTCGGGGTAGAGCAGTGACCGGCCGATGACCAGCCCCCGTACGTTCGGCTGGGCCATCGCGTCGGCCCAGCGCTTCTCGTTGCCGTCCTGGACCTCGCCGCCGAGGACGAGCAGCGGCAGGGTGGTCGCCGCGGCCACGGCGGCCATGTCGTCCGTGGCCGGGATCTTCAGCCATGTGTACGCACTGGTCGACCCCAGACCGGACGCCACCTGGATCGAGCGCACGACGGCCTCGGAGGACAGGTCGTTACGAAGCCCGTCGCTGGTCCGCTCGCTGAAGAACGGCTCGACCATGGCGATCCTCGCCTGCGCGGCGAGGGCCGAGACGGCCTTTCCGCAGGCCTCGAGCGTACGGACGGTCGCCGCGTCGTCAGGCTCGATGCGAAGCAGCATCTTGCCGCCATCCAGCGCCGCGGCCGCGATGCCCTCGGGCGTGTAGCCGGTCATCCGGTCGTCGAGCTCGAACGCGGATCCGGCAAGGCCGCCGCGGTTCATCGAGCCGAAGACGAACTTCCCATCGAGTGCCCCGAGCATGGCGAGGTCCTCGACGACGTCGGCCGTACCGAGGAAGCCATGGACGCCGGGCTGCCTCAGCGCCTCGACGAGGCGCCTCAGCATGTCCCCGCGGTCGGCCATGGCGAGGTCGCGCCGCCCTGCGGCCAGGACTCCGCGCGCGGTGTGGTCGGCGGCGACGATGAGCAGCCGATCGGTCGTCGGATCCGGCCGGCGACGCTCCCGTACCGCCTCCAGGAACGTCTGCGGCGCGGTCCAGCGGAGCTCGTTCAGCTCCGCGATGCCGGTCACGACTGCTCCGTCCAGCGAGCGCCGCCCAGGACGTCGGTGTGGCCCGCTTCGAGCACGCGGTCGATGTCGTTCGAGGTGGGCATCGCGGTGGAGCACTCGAGCCGCGACGCCACGATCGCGCCCGCCGCGCTGGCCCGCCGGATCGTCGTCTCCAGGTCGCGCCCGTGGAGCAGGCCGTCGATGAGCGACCCGCCGAAGGCGTCACCGGCACCGAGACCGTTGTACGGGGTGGTGGGCGTCGGCGGCACGACGATGCGCTCGTCGCGGGTCTTGGCGAGTGTCCCGAGGGGGCCCTGCTTCACGATCGCGATCTGTACGCCACGGGCCAGCAGCGCGTCGGCCGCGCGATCGGGATCCGTCTCGCCCACGGCGACGTCGCACTCCGCCTGGTTGCCGACGGCGACCGTCGACCTGGCCAGGCACCAGTCGTACCGATGCCTCGCCTCGTCCGCCGATGTCCAGAACATGGGTCTCCAGTCGAGGTCGAAGATCGTGTGGTCGGCCACGGCGCGGTGGTCGAGGGCCGTGAGATGCGCCGACCAGCTCGGCTCCTGACACAGCCCGGTGCCGGTGAACCAGAACACCCTCGCGTCCCGGATCGCCGCCGCGGGCATGTCGTCGGGAGTGATCTGCAGGTCGGGCGCGCTCGGACGGCGGTAGAAGTACAGCGGGAAGTTGTCCGGCGGGAAGATCTCGCAGAATGTGATGGGGGTGAGGTAGGCATCGGTCGTGATCACGTACCGGTCGTCGACCCCCAGCCGCCTCATCTCCATCTTGGCCCAGCGACCGAACGGGTCGTCGCCGACGCCGGTGATCGTCGCGACGCCCTCGTTGCCGAGCTGGGCGGCCGCGACGGCGATGTTGGTGGAGCTTCCGCCCAGGAACTTCCCGAAGCTCGTCACGTGCTCGAGCCCGACCCCCACCTGTAGCGGGTACAGGTCCACACCGCAGCGCCCCATGGTGATCACGGGGGGCGTGGATGATGGGGCGACGCTCACGGATGGATCATATGTCAGGACATTTAGCACGTCCAGTCTTCCTCTCCTCGAGAATCCTGAACCGTGGTTGCTCGATGTCGCAGACCGTCGGCCGACCTGCCCGGACCAGGCATGTCATACACTGTCGCTTTCGCCAGGTATGGCGGGAAAATGTCTGCACAAGTCGCTCCATCCCGTGGCGTCCGGGATGCGAGGCAGGAGGGTGTCGTGACGGAGATAGACATCGTGGTCGACCGTACGTCCGACGTGCCCCTTCACCAACAGATCTCAGACGCGCTCCGCTCAGCGATCGCATCCGGCACGCTCCGACCCGGCTCGCGGGTCGAGAACGAGATCGACCTGGCGGCACGTCTGGGCCTCTCCCGCCCGACCGTACGGCGCGCGATGGAGGACCTCGTCCACTCCGGACTCGTCACCCGTCGCCGCGGCAGCGGGACCGTGGTCGCCCCGAGCCAGGTACGACGCCAGCTCAAGCTCACGTCCCTCTTCGACGACCTCGAGGCCGAGGGGCGGCGTCCCACGACGACCGTGCTCGAGTTCTCCATCGCGGTCGGTACCGCGGAGACGACGGGCATCCTCGGCTTGGAGCCCAAGGCGGGCGTGCTGACGATCCGGAGGCTGCGGTTCGCCGGCGGTGAGCCGTTGGCGATCATGACCAACGAGCTGCCCGCCGACATCGCACCCGACTACTCCGCGCTCGGTGCCTCCGGGCTGTACGCGAGCCTGCGCGAGAAGGGCATCACGATCGCCGGCGCCACCCAGCGCATCGGCGCCAGGGTCGCCACGCACGCCGAGGCCGAGCTGCTGGGCGAGCGAGTGGGTGCGCCGTTGCTGACGCTGGACCGCGTGGCGTACAGCGACTCCGGCCGCATCNNTCGAGCACGGCCATCACGTGTACAGAGCGAGCCTGTACTCGTTCGACATGTCCATCCGGCAGTAACAGGTCGGCACGGCACCTCGCTGGGTTTCACGCCCGTCCGGTTCGCGGCCGAGGCAAAGCACCCTGGCTGGGTTCTCAAGAACCTCCCGTCCGCATCCGCGACATAGCGTGTCCACCCTTACGTCCCGGGCGGCACCTTGTGCCATTTCGCGGCCCGGACTTCGCGCCGCCTGCTGGATCCGAGTCGCCTGGCCGACCGGGCTTCGCGCGGTCGGCACTCGGGGCGGGTGGTCGCTGCCGCTCTCGGTTTGATGTCGACTCTTGACAGCCGTTGAACAGCGGTTCAAGATGTTGAACGTGAGTTCAAACGACGATCGGAGCACGCCGGCGCGGATCCGCGACGCGGCGATCGCGTACGTCGGCGAACACGGCTGGGAGAAGGCGACGAGCCGGCAGATCTCCTCCGCGGCGGGCGTGCCTGTCGGGCTCGTGAACTACCACTTCGGGTCCAAGGACGGACTGCGGCAGGCGTGCGACGACTGGGTCATCGAGCGGCTCGCGGAGGACAAGGGACTCATCTTGGGGGCCGGACCGCTGCCGCGCATGGACTCGTACCTCGACGACCATCCGGAGCTTCGTCCGATCACCGAGTACATCGGGCAGTGCATGCGCTCAGGAGGACCCGTCGCCGAGAGCTTCTTCGAGCGTATGGTCGAGATGACCCAGCAGATGATGGAGCTGGCAGCCGACGCGGGGACGTTCCGGAGGTACGACGACCCGTACGCGGCCGCGGTCATTCTCGTCGCGTACGGCGCAGGCGCCTCCTTGTTCGGCGGCACGATCGCCCGTCTGCTCGGCGGCACGAACCTGCTCGACACGGACACGTACAACCGTTACGTACGGACGACCGTCGAGCTCTACACCCACCCACTCATCACCGACGAGCGCTACCTCGACGCGCTCGGCACACCAGACGTGCCTCCGGCGAACGCCGAGGGCGACTTCCGCAAGGAGAAGGAATGAGCACCAACGCGATAGAGATCTCGGGTCTCGTCAAGCGCTTCGGGTCCACCGTGGCGCTCGACGGCCTGACGATGAACGTACCGACCGGCCAGGTCCACGGCTTCCTGGGACCGAACGGCGCCGGCAAGTCGACGACGATCCGGGTGCTGCTCGGACTGCTGCGCGCCGACTCCGGTACAGCCAAGCTGCTCGGTGGCGACCCGTGGCGCGACGCTGCGAACCTGCACCGTCGGCTCGCGTACGTGCCGGGCGACGTCAACCTGTGGCCCAACCTCACCGGTGGCGAGGCGATCGACGTCATCGGCCGTGCCCGCGGCGGTCTCGACAAGGCCAAGCGCGCGATGCTCATCGAGCGCTTCGACCTCGACCCCAAGAAGAAGGGGCGCGCGTACTCGAAGGGCAACCGCCAGAAGGTCGCGCTCATCGCGGCGCTGGCGTCCGACGTCGAGCTGCTGCTGCTCGACGAACCGACGTCGGGCCTGGACCCGCTGATGGAGAAGGTGTTCGGCGACATCATCGTCTCCGAGCGCAAGGAGAACACCACGGTCCTGCTCTCGAGCCACATCCTCAGCGAGGTCGAGCGGCTCTGCGACCACGTGAGCATCATCCGCGAGGGCACGGTCGTCGAGACCGGCACGCTCGACCAGCTGCGCCATCTGCACCGTACGCGCCTGTCGGCGACCCTGTCCGACCTCTCGATCCTGTCCCGGCTCTCCGGCGTTCACGACCTCGTCACCGAGAACGGCCGTACGACGTTCGAGGCGGACGACGACGCCATGCCGCCTGTCCTCGCGGCGCTCGCGCGCGCCGGGGCCACCGGAGTCACCGCGACGCCGCCGAGCCTCGAAGAGCTGTTCCTGTCGCACTACGACACCCGCGTCCCGGAGAAGGCACTCGCATGACCGGTTTCGGCGCGGCGTTCCGTCTGGCATACCGGCGGAGCCGCATGTTCTACCTCTGGTGGGTGCTCTCTCTGTCGGTGATCCTCCCGATGACGGTGACCAAGTACCACGACCTCGTCCCCGAGGGGCAGAGCGGACAGCTCGTCCTCGCTCAGCTGTCCGGCAACCCGACGATGCGCGCGATGCTCGGACCGGCGTTCGACCTCAGCAACCCGGGCGGGTTCACGTTCTGGCGCGTGGGCACGTTCATCGCCGCGGCCGTCGGCATGATGGCCGCCCTCGGCGTCATCCGTGCGACTCGCGCTGAGGAAGAAGAGGGACGCGTCGAGCTCGTACGTGCGGGTGCAGTCTCCGCGGCCGCACCCCTCGCTGCCGGCATCGCTCTCGGCCTGCTCGCATGCCTCGTGCTGGGGCTCGCGTCCGGCGCCATGATGATCGCCGCCACTCCCGGCGTCGCCGGCGCGGCGGCCACCGGCCTCGGCCTCGCGCTGACCGGCGCGGTCTTCGTCGGAGTCGGCGCCGTGTTCGCGCAGGTCTTCCCCAGCGCCCGTACGGCTCGCGTCTGGTCGCTCGGCATCGTCCTGGGTGGCCTCTACCTGGCGCGCGCCATGGTCGACGCTCCCGTCTCGACGCCCACACTCGACGCGTGGCGCTGGGCGATGCCGCTGGACTGGGCGGCGCTGGCCCGTCCGTACGCGTCCGAGCGCTGGTGGGTCTTCCTGCTGCCTCTGGGGTTGACCGCGATCCTCGTGGCCCTCGCCTTCTGGCTCGAGTCCCTGCGTGACGTCGGTGCGGGCCTGCGTGCCGCGTCGAGCGGGGTCGCGACGGCGTCCCCTTCCCTGTCCGGCGCGGTCGGCCTGTCCTGGAGGCTCGTACGGGTGAGCGTCATCGGCTGGACCATCGGCATCGTCATCTCGGCCATCGGCATGGGTGCGCTCTCGACCACCGTCGACTCGGCGTTCACCGACCAGCCGCAGATCCTCGACATGCTCCGGAAGCTCGGCGGCGGCACTGACGTGATCCGCAACGCGTTCTTCCAGGCGATGCTCGGCATCATGGCGACGATCGTCACCATCGCCGGGATCATGCTGCTGTCGAGGCTTCGGTCGGAGGAGACCGACGGCCACTCCGAGGTCATGCTGTCGACGGCGACCACGCGGTGGCGGTACGCACTGAGCCTGCTCGTCCCGGCGGTCCTCCTGCCGGTCGTGCTGCTCGTCGCGACGGGCGCCCTCCTGCCGGTCCTGCAGTCGCAGCAGGACGGGTCCCCGACCGTGATCGGAACGGTCACCAAGGCAGCCCTCGTCCTGACGCCCGGGATCGTGCTGGTGCTGGGGTTCGCGATGCTGCTCCTGGGGTGGCGACCGCGCTGGTACGGGCTCGTCTGGGTCGTCCTCGGCTGGTCGATCCTCGTCTCGTGGATCCTGGCCCTGTGGAACCCGCCCGACTGGCTGCTCAAGCTTCAGCCGTGGGGCTACCTGCCGCACCTGCCGTCGGACCCGATGCGCTGGGGCGCGTTCAGCATCGAGCTCGCGCTCGGGCTCGGGATGGTCGCGGTCGGCCTCCTCGGCTACCGACGCCGCGACATCGCCGGCCGGTAGGCGCCTGTACGTGATCGACGGGTCACGACCTGCTTGCTCGGCTCGTACGGGTCGGCGTGTCGTGGCCCTCGACGTGTGAGGGCAGGGACGGGCGCTGCGACAGGCCCGTCGCCCTTTCAGGCCTCGCGTTGCTTGCGGAGCAGCTCGCCGCGGAGGTCCCAGAGCTCGGGGTCGTTGCGAGCGAGGTAGACGAGGCCGCAGTCGGCGGGACCTGTGGCGCCCGGCCAGCACAGCGAGCACGGGTCGCCCGGCCGTACTGGGCACTTCGCGTCGGGTCGCGGAGTCGGTACGGGCATGGGTCCACGATAGGCGTCGTGCCGAGGCTCGCCGTCGGCGGGCTGTTGGCAGTCGAGGAGCCGCGGAGTCGTGGACAGCGACCCGACGGCCCGCTCCGCGGCGCCAGAATGGGCCACACGAGACAAGAGATGGGGAGGCAGCCGTGGCACGGCCGGTGATCGGGATGTCGACGGGTCGGATGGCGGTGGACTACGGNNATGCCGCTGGCGCTGCACGACGTCGGGCTGTACGAGGGGGCTGTGGCCCAGCAGCTCGCGCACTGCGACGGCCTCCTCCTGTCGGGAGGCGTCGACATCAACCCCGCCACGTACGGCGAACAGCCCCATCCGGAGCTCAACGCCACGACGCCCGAACGCGACGCCCACGAGCTCGCCCTCCTGGCCGAGGCCAAGCGGCGCGGCATCCCGATCCTCGCGATCTGCCGCGGCATCCAGCTGGTCAACGTCGCGTACGGCGGCACCCTGTACCAGGACATCCCCGCCCAGGTGCCGGCCGCGATCCAGCACTCGCAGCGCTCGGCGCGTCACCTCCCGAGCCACGACGTGACGGTCACCGGCCCGAGTCGGCTGTACGAGCTCGTCGGGGCCTCGATCGTCGTGACGAGCTTCCACCACCAGGCAGTCAAGGATCTGGGTGCGGAACTTGAGGTCGTCGCAACGTCGCCCGACGGCATCGTCGAGGCCGTCGAGGCNNGGCGTTCGTGGCGGCGTGTTCCACGGTCTAATGTAAGGACATATCCGCACGAACCGGAGGTGTCGATGAGCGCGTACGTCGTCCGTGACGTTGCGGGACCGCTCCGCCTGTCCGTCGACCCGGCCGCCAGGTCCGACTGGTCGTACACCGGGCTGTCCGTGGTCGACCTCGGCGACGGCGACACCCGGACCCTGACCCTCGCCGGTCAGGAGGCGCTGGTCATCCCCCTCGCAGCCGACGTCGACGTCGAGGTCGCCGGACAGACCCACCACCTCTCGCGCACGAGCGTCTTCGCGGGCGTCGCCGACGCGGTGTACGTGCCGGTCGGGGAGCAGCTCGTGCTGCGTGGCTCTGGTCGCGTCGCGGTCGCGGCCGCCCTAGCCACGGCCGCGTACCCGGTCGCGTTCCTGCCCGCTGCGGACGTACCGGTCGCCACGCGCGGCGCCGGCGCCATGACCCGGCTGGTCCGCAACATCGCGATGCCCGGCTCGTTCTCGGGCTGCGCGAAGCTGCTGGTCTGCGAGGTGATCACGCCNNGAGCGGGAGCTCGAGGAGATCTACTACTACGAGATCGCCGACTCGCCGTCGGGTACGCCCGGCTTCGGCTACCACCAGACGACGTCGACGGACCCTGAGCGACCGATCGACATGCTCGTCGAGGTGCGTACGGGCGACGCCGTCCTCGTACCGCACGGCTGGCACGGACCGGTCGTCGCGGCGCCTGGTCACGACATGTACTACCTGAACGTCATGGCCGGTCCCGCCGCCGATCGGCAGTGGCTGATCAGCGACCACCCCGACCAGGCGTGGGTACGCGGCCTGTGGCCCGACCTGCCCGTCGACCCACGCGCGGAGACCTGAGAGCCCCTGAGAACGAAGCCTCTTTGCGTGGGCTTGAGGTCGTCGTAAAGTGGCTCAACTACGGAGAACAGCGCCTTCGCTGCTTCTACGACAAAGGTCACAACGGCGGCCGCGTGTTCGGCGCCTCACGCAGGAGCGGCCCACCGCGCGCCCGCTGCGACATCGTCAACCATGACCTCACCATCGCTTGGGGATGGAGGGAGATCGCTCGTGAGTACTGCGACGACGCCGCTGGCTGTTGAGCCACGAAGGGTGCTGAACACGACTGATCTGCTCGAGCACCGTCTCCGCACCGCTCCCGACCACATCGCGTTCGTGCGTCGGACGGACCGTGGGCTCGAGTACGTCACCACCCGCTCGTTCTCCCACGAGGTGCGCCGGCTCGCCGCCGGCCTCGTCGCCGAGGGTGTCGGCGTCGGCGACTGCGTCGCGATCATGGCGCCCACGCGGTACGAGTGGGCTGTCGTCGAGATGGCCGTCTGGTACGCAGGCGGCATCGTCGTCCCGGTGTACGAGACGTCCGCCCCCGCCCAGGTCGCTGCGACCTTCAACCAGGTGAAGCCCGTCCTTGTCGTCGCCGCAGGCGCGGCGCAGGTGGTGGCACTCAAGGCGGCAGGCATCACCGTGCCCATCTGGACGATGGACTCGTCCGCCGACGACCTGGCTTGCCTCGCGGAGAGGGGAGTGGCCGTGGGGGACGACGTGATCGACGCGCGGTGCCGGGTCGCCACCCTCGACGACCTCGCCACCATCATGTTCACGTCTGGCGTCTCGGCCGAGCACAAAGGCGTACGCATCTCCCACGGCAACCTCGTACGTCAGGGGCTCAACATCGGGCACGAGTACCGGGAGGTCCTGCGCGAGGGCGAGCTCACCATCGTCGCGCTGCCGCTCGCGCACGTCCTGGCGCGCGGGCTACAGCTCATCTCCTTGTCGATGGGGGTGACGATCGTCCACGAGGGCGACCCCGCGCACGTCCTCGCGACGTTCGTGGAGCTGCGTCCGACGGTGCTGGTCGTGGTGCCGCGGCTGCTGCAGAAGATCCGGGACGGGGAGCGGGAACGCGCGGCCAAGGCCGGCCTTTCCGGGTTCTTCGCGCGTGCCGAGAGGGTCGCGATCCAGTGGGGGCGCCTGCTCGAGGCGCGCCAGGATGATCCCTTCGTACAGCCCACTCCATGGCTCCGCATCCAGCACGCCGTGTTCGACCGGCTGTTCTACCGGCGACTGCGCGCTCACATGGGTGGCCGGTTGCGGTGGCTGCTGTGCGGCGCCGCGCCGCTCGACCCTGCACTGGCCAGGTACTTCTGGGGGCAGGGCATCCCGGTGCTCGAGGGGTACGGGCTCACGGAGACGACCGCGTCGGCGACCGGCAACCGGCCCGGCGACATCCGGCCGGGCACCGTGGGTCGACCGATGCCGGGTACTTCCGTACGGATCAGCGACGACGGCGAGGTCCTCGTCGCGGGGATCGGCGTCACCGAGGGCTACCTCGAACCGGTGGCGGACTCGTGGGTCGACGGCTTCTTCCGTACCGGCGACCTCGGATCGCTCGACGACAAGGGACGGCTCACCGTCCACGGCCTGCTCGGGACGGCGCTGGTCACGACGTGGGGCAAGAAGGTCGCGCCCGAGAGGTGGGAGCAGCAGGTCGAGAGGTCCCGCCTCGTCATGCGGGCGATCATGGTGGGCGACGGTCGTCCGTACCTGTCGGTCCTGCTCCTGCTCGACCAGGACGCTGTCGTCGACTGGGCTCGGCGTCACGGCCGCCCCAACCTGGCGGAGCAGATCGCACGCATCATCGCGACACCGGAAGGCGTCGTGGTCTCCGATCAGGCGGTGCTCAACGCGCTGACCAGGGATGTCGACCGGGCCAACGCGGGAGTCTCCAGGGCCGAGCAGGTGCGGAAGATCCTTCCGTTGATCGCCGATCTCACTCCCGGCGGCAGTATCATCACGGCCACCCTCAAGCTGCGTCGCGGGGCCTTCATCGCCGGGGCGGCCGAGCACATCGACGCGCTGTACGAGGGCGACTGACTATCGGGAGGCACCATGGCTGAGATCGACGACTACCTCGCGGGGCTCGATGCAGAGGACGCGCGGATCATCGGGGACGCGTACGCAACAGCGCGCACCCTCGCACCCGAGGCGGAGCAGGGAGTCTCGTACGGGATGCCCGCTCTCATCTGGGAGGGTCGTCCGCTGCTCTCGGTGATGCGCGCGAAGGGCCACTTCGGTGTGTACCCGTACAGCGCGGTGGTCGTGGGCAAGGTGCTCGAGACGCTCGGCCCGGTCGACGGTCTGACCGCCGCGAAGGGGACGTTCAGACTGCCGCTCGGCGCCCCGATCTCCGAGGTCGCGATCAGCCAGCTCGTGCAGGCTCGCTGCGCCGAGATCCTCGAGACGAACGCCAAGAAGCCCAAACCACGTCCCCGGGTCGTGACGCACGCCGACTAAGACACGGCCCAGAAGCGGTGCGGCATCACCTCAACGGTGCCTTCGATGTGGCAATGTGTGACCCATGGCACCCCGCACTGTGCACTACGCCTTCGCTCACCGCATTCTGCGCGACCTGGCACTCGATGACAGCGTCGACCTCGTCGGTGAGGCGATCGCCGTCGATCTCGGCCCGAAGTTTGCGACCATGTGGGACGACGCCAACGCATCCGTCGCCGAGAGCGACCGCATCGACCCTGTCGGACTGGCGACGTACGTCGTCCAGCGCCCCGACTACGCAGGTGTCCTCGTCACGCTCCCCGCACCCGTCGAGCCGGCTGAGGCCCATGCCGTGATGGTGGTGCGTGGCGCGACCCCCGCCGACACCTCGTACTTCACGTGGGAGCACGGCCTCGACATCACCACCGGTGCGCCGACCGTCTACCTGTGCGGCTGGGACCGCAGCGACAGGCACGTCAACTACGGCACACGGCAGGACCCGTCGATCGACGCCTTCGTCAACGAGGTCGGCGCGAACCTCGCCAACGGCTGAGCTCGCATCGAGATCTCGTCTCAGACCGGCCAGCGGTCCTGCGAGAAGACGAGCAGCGAGTACGGTCCGATCGAGACCTCTGCTGATGCGGGCTGTGCATCGACCGGCCTGAACGTCGCCTCGACGTCGGCCGAGGGATGCTCACCGAAGAGCGAGCAGTACCGGGCGTCGTCGCTCGAGAAGCGCAGCCGCCAGAGCCCGTCGTCGGGGAAGCCGAGAGGGTACGCGGGATAGAAGTTCCCCGACAGGTTCGCCACGACGATCACGTCGTCACCGGGCCCGATGTCGGCCCAGCGATGCCACGCGACGACCCGGCTCTCCTCCTCGCAGTGGAAGACGTCGAGTCCATGGCCCAGGAGGCCGCGCGACGTGTCGTACCAGTTCCGGCGGAGCCGTACGAGGTCGCGCACCAGGTCCGAGAGTCCGGCGCCGCCGGCCGTGCCTCCCACCTCGCCACCGTGGGCGAGCTCTTGGCCCTGGAAGAGCAGCGGGATGCCGGGCGAGGTGAGGACCATGCTCACGCCGAGCGTCACGCGCTTGGCCGACTCCCAGTCCAGAGCCTCCATGGTCGGGGCGGGCTCGCGACCGATGAGCTCGGCGCAGTGTGCGTAGATGACGCGGCTATAGGTGTCGCCGAAGCTGGATCCGATCGCGTCGCGGACGTCGGCCATGGGGCGGCGACCGTCCAGAGACTCCCGGATCGCGTGGACGAACTGCATGTCCCACTGCGTGTGGAAGAGGGCCCCGGACCCGTCCATCGAGGTGACGCGCGCGTCGCCGCGGTCGTCGAGGGCGATGAGGACGATGTTGCTGTGCTCCTCGCGGATCGAGGCGTTCATCTCACGGATGAGCTGCCAGCCGACCGAACGAGCCACCGACGTCGCGTCCACCAGGTCGGTGTACGCGCCCATGTCGTGGCGGACACCGTCCACGTGCGTGTCACGCAGCCAGCGAAGCGCCTCTCTGACGATGACGCTCCGTACGGAGTCCTGCGTGATGTCCAGCACCACGTCTCCGAGCGGATCCGCGCTCTGGTACGCGATGTTGACGATCACGGCCAGCCCGCGATGGTGCGCCTCGGCGATGAGCTCCCGCAAGGCGTTCGCGCCACCGAAGGCGCGCTCCACCGCGACGTGAGCCGGTACGTAGTGCTCGGGAGTGTCCGCGAGGTTGGGGGCGGGAAGCAGCTCGATCGCCGTCACGCCCAGGGCCGCGACGTTGTCGAGCGTCGCCGCGCGAAGCTCCGGTGCCGCCGCGGGGTCGATCCTGAGCTGGTAGATGACCAGTCCGGCGAGGGGTGGCGCGACGAACGAGTCGTCCAGCATGGCGTCACGACGGCGAGTACTGACGCTCAAGGCCATGGCTGTGACACCTCCTCGATGGGTACGTCCCCGTGATCGGATACCCGCTCATGCGGCTTTCAAGCAACGTAGCACGGGAGGGTCAGGGCGGATTCGGCGGCCACCACGCAGGTGCGACAGGATGGGAACGTGACGACTCGTACGCTCTTCCTCCTTCACGGCGCAGGCCAGAACCCGCCCCTGTGGCAGGACGTCGTGACGGCGATCGGACCTGAACGGCCACTCCACGCGCCGTGGCTGCGCGGCCTCAAGCCCACCGACTCACGCGGCTTCGACGTCGCGGGCGCTGTCGCCGACCTCGTCGACATGATGGAGCTGCGCGACCTCGACGTCGTCGACGTCTGCGGCACCGGTCTCGGCGGCATGGTTGCGCTGCGCTTCGCGGCCGACGAGCCGGCGCGCGTGGGCAGGCTCGTCCTCGTCGACACCCCGGTCGTGCCCCCGAGGACCGCGCTGAGGGTGCAGCGCGCGATGCTCAAGATGGCGCCGGCCAGGTCCTTCGCCCCGGGCGTCTCGAAGGAGACGATGATCGAGGGGCTCGAGGCGATGATGGCGCTGGACCTGTCCACCGACCTGCGTCGCATCGAGACGCCGACCACGGTCGTGGCCGCGGCCGGCAACAAGATGGCTGTCGCCGCGGCGGACCTGCTCGTCAAGGGCATCGCGGGCGCACAGGGCTTCACGGTCGAGGGTGCGAGCGCCGACGTCGTCCGGGAACGTCCACAGGAGCTCGCCGACATCCTCACGCAGGTGCTCGGTACGGAATCGTCGTAGGTCGGAGAGGACCAGAACATGCAGCGGGTCGGATTCGTGACGCGGGTAGCCCAGGAGCACATCGAGGAGTACAAGGAGCGGCATCGTGCCGTCTGGCCGGACATGCAGGAGGCTCTGCACCGTACGGGCTGGAACAACTACTCCCTGTTCATCGCCGAGGACGGAACCCTGTTCGGCTACGTCGAGACGCCCGACGGCCTGACCGCGGCGCAGCAGGCCATGGCGGCCGAAGAGGTCAACGCCCGCTGGCAGGCGTCCGTACAGCACCTCTTCAACGGTATCGGCGACAAGACCGCCGACGAGTCGTTCGTACAGCTCGAAGAGGTCTTCCACATCGAGTGACGGACTCTGCCGGCGCTCGACGGTCCCGCTGCCACTGCCGGTTTCCCAAGGGATGTAGGCGTTTCTGCACCTCCCACGGCAGATTTGCCATGGGAGGTGCAGGTTTGACCACATCCCTTGAGAAACCGGCAGCGCCCCACCCAGGGACCCGGGACCGACGGACGCGTCAGCCTGCGATGTCGTACGCGGCGAGGCGACGCCGGTCAGCCTTCGAGGCTGACGCCTGGAGCGCGAGCAGCTCGCTGTAGATGCCACCGCTGACGGCGAGCTCGTCCGGCGTGCCGATCTCGTCGACGCGGCCGTCGCGCAGGGTGACGATCCGGTCGACTGTCGAGATCGTCGACAGCCTGTGGGCGATGATCAGGGTCGTACGGCCAGTCATGAGCTCGTCGAGGCCCGCCTGTACCTGCCGCTCCGCCTTCGTGTCCAGCGAGCTCGTCGCCTCGTCCAGCACGAGGATCGGAGCGTCCTTGTGCAGCGCCCTCGCGATGGCCACGCGCTGCTTCTGGCCGCCGGACAGCTTGAGACCGCGTTCGCCGATCTCCGTGTCGTATCGCTTCGGCAGCCTGTCGACGAACGGCAGCACGTGTGCGCGCCGGGCCGCATCCGCGATCGCATCCTCGGTGTCGCGGCTCGGGTCCCCGTACGCGATGTTCTCCCTGATCGTGCCGGAGAACAGGGACGGGTCCTGGAAGACGACGCCGACGTGGTTCCGTACCGCACCGTGCTCGACATCGGCGATGTCGAGCCCGTCGATGAGGATCCGGCCAGCGCGCGGTTCGTACAGGCGGAGCAGCAGGCTCACCAGCGTCGTCTTGCCGCCGCCGGACTCGCCGACGAACGCGATCCGCTCGCCGGGTGCGATGTCGAAGTCGACGCCGTCGAGCACCGCCGGACCGTCGGCGTAGCCGAACGTGAGGTTGCGGAACGACACAGCCGGCGCACCCTCGACAGCCGCCCACGGCGTCGCGTCGGGGACGGGCAGGACGTCGGTCTCGACAGGCTCGGCCATCACCGCGAAGTAGTCACGGCTCCCGGCCACCGCGCGCTGAGCTGTGTCGACGAGGTAGCTCATGCCCGTCACGGGCTGCCGCGCCATCGTCACCATCTGGACGAGCAGGACCATCGTGCCGACCGTGTACGAGCCGGACGCCGTCTGGATGAAGATCACGACGTAGATCGCGAAGAAGATCACGTTGAGCGCGACCTGGCGGGCGATGTCCATGAGGTGCCAGAACCGGGACTGCTGGCGGGTGAGCCCGATCGTCGTGGTGTACCGGCTGCTGAAATGACGCAGCTCGCGGATCTCGGCGACGAAGCTCTTCACCACGCGGAGCTGCGTGACCGCCTCGGCGAACCGACCGTTCGCGACGTCGATCTCGGCGTTCTTCGCCTTCTCGATGACCTGCCACTTCTTCGAGGTGAGCGCCGTGAGCCAGGTGAACACCGGGTACATGAGCACGACCAGCACGGCGATCGGCCACGAGTAGTAGGTCATGACTGCGAGCGAAGCGACGAGCGTCAGGATCATCGGGAACATGTTGTTCGCGAAGACGTTGAGGAACTGCGCGACCTCGGTGATCGAGCGGTTGAGCCGGCCGATGACCGTGCCGGTCTGCTCGTTGTCGAGGTAGCTCTGGGGAAGCCGCAGCAGGTGGTTGAAGTACCGCGTGGACAGCGTCGCCCGTAGCCGTGCCGACATCACGTCGCCGAGGTAGCCGGCGACGTTGGAGATCACGCTGCGGGCCGCCTCGACGACGAGCAGCCCCACCGCCAGCCACACCAGAGGAGTGATGACGCGAGGTCCTCCAGCGGAGATCGCCACCAGGCGGTCAGTGGCCGCCTTGATGAGGAAGGGGCTGACGAGTGCCGTGCCCGCGCCGAGGGCCGAGCAGATCGTGATGGCCAGATAGCTCGGCCACAGCTCGCGAGCCGTCGCGAGGAGCCGGGTGACGAAGCGCATGCCTAGTCCTGACGATGCGGGGGATGGACCTCGGCGAGTCTACGGGGAGGTCGGCGGACGCCTCAGTGCAGGATCTCGAAGGACGGCGTGCCCTCCGTGCAGCTGACCCGGACCGACAGCTTCCGAGGGCCGTCGAACGTGATCGCGCCGCGGATCGGGGACGTACGCTCGGTGGCCTCGTAGCCCTCGCCGGGCTTCAGCTGCACGGACGCGAGCGTGGTCCCTTCGCAGGCCGCCCGGATGACGCCCTGTGCCTGGCGCCAGGTGGCGACCGAGGCGGCTGCGACAACCGGGTTCCCGGACGTGCCGGTCGTCTGGCCGGCCGATGGATGCTTGGTGGAGTGGTCCTTGCCGGGCTTCGTCTTCGTGGGCGTGGGCGTGACGGGCGTCGTGCTGGGCGATGGCTCGCTCCCGACCACGATGACGTCCGGGACGGTGACGACCGGAGCCACGGTGACGGCCAGCGTTGGCTGAGGCGTTGCTGAGGACGCCTTGGACCTGACTGGTGCAGCGGTGGAGCGGGCCGATGTCACGGGCTTCGCGGGCTGAGCGACTGAAACGGTACGAAATCCTGGCTGCGTCAGTGCGGCGATCACCATCGAGGTATCCGGGCCGGGAGCCGGCGATGCGTCCGAGTTCCCTGTGTTGATTGACCTTGCGACGGTGATCTGGGCCCGCGGCTCGGCCACGTCGCCACCCAGCCGGGCGACGGAAGCGGAGCCGATGGCTGCCATCGACAGCGCGACGGCAAGCCAGCCGACCGCTATTCCAGCAACCTGAGAACCCCTCACAGGAATGAACACTAGGTCAGAATCCCGCATTCTGGGACATCGGGGTGGCTTTGCGGCTTCATTCGATCCCACTAGGGTTCTTCGTATGACACGGATCCTCCTCGTAGAGGACGACGCAGCGATCCGTCGTGCGCTCCGACGGTCCCTCGAGGACCAGGGAGACGCGGTGGCCGTGGCCCCGGATGGGATGACCGGGCTACGCCTCGTACTCTCCGAACAACCCGATGTGGTCCTGCTTGATCTGGGCCTCCCTGACGTCGACGGCCTGCGCATGCTGGGCATGCTGCGCGGTGTGAGCGACGTCCCCGTGATCGTCGTCACCGCCCAGGACGATGACCGTACGGTCGTCAAGGCCCTGGACGCCGGCGCGGACGACTACGTCGTCAAGCCCTTCGGCACCGAGCAGGTGCAGGCGCGGATCCGCGCCGTCCTCCGCCGGGTGAGCCGCCCCGCCGGTGGCGACGGCCCTGTCGTCGTCGCCGGGCTGTCCATCGACCCTCGCTCCCGGTCGGCGTCGCTGGACGGCGACCGTCTCGAGCTCTCGCGCAAGGAGTTCGACCTGCTGTTCCTCCTCGCCTCCCGTGCCGGTGAGGTCGTCACGAAGCGCGAGCTGCTCGCCGAGGTCTGGCAGCAGCCGTACGGGGGCGCGGAACGTACCGTCGACGTGCATCTGTCCTGGCTGCGGCGCAAGCTCGGTGAGACGGCTGCAGAGCCGAAATATCTGCACAGCGTTCGAGGGGTGGGTGTTCGGCTGGCGGATCCTGGTGACGAGTGAGACGACAGATCGTCTGGCTTGTTGCCGCCACCACGTCCGTGGTGGTCCTCGCGTTCGTCATCCCGCTGGCACTTCTCATCCAGAGCTTCGCCCGGGTCGGGGCCATGGGCTCTGCCGAGCAGGAGGCCCAGGGGGCCGAGCTGCTCATCACGAGCCTCCACAGTGATCCTCGCCTGCCCGACCTCATCGCCGGCCTCGACAGCCGCACCTCTCGCAGCGCCACCAGCGTCGTCACGCCGGACGACCACGTGTACGGGTCGCCGATCGACGTCAACGACCCTGTCGTGGTCCGCGGACGGACCGGCCCGCCGTTCGAAGATGCGAACCTCCCCTCGGGTGGCGTCGTCGTACGGTCTGTGGTCGTCGAGGGCAGCGGCACGTACGTCGTGGTCGCCAAGGTCAGTCGGGCCGTTCTCACGCAAGGGGTCTGGGAGGCCTGGCTCACCGCCGTGGCCATCGGTGTCGGTCTGACACTGATCTCGGTGATCGCCGCCTCGATGGTGGTGCGACGCATCAGTGGCCCCCTGCGAGAGGTCGCCTCGGTCGCGCACCAGCTCCGCAGCGGGAACCTCAACGCCCGGGCCGAGCCGGCCGGCGCCGCCGAGACCCGAGAGCTCGCCGAAGCGCTCAACGGACTGGCCGACCGCATCACGGAGCTCCTCGCGGCCGAACGGGCGGCGATCGGCGAGATGGCCCATCGCCTCCGTACGCCCATCACCGCGCTCAGGCTCGACGCCGAGGCCGTTCCGGACCCTGAGCTGTCCGCGCGCCTCAGCGACCACCTCACCGAGGTGCAGCGCGCCGTGGACACGATCGTCAAGGAAGCCCGGCGCGGCGTCCGGGACGACCTTGTCGTCAACTGCGACGCCACGCAGGTCGTCCGCGAGCGGGTCGCGTTCTGGAGCGCTCTCGCGGAGGACCAGAACCGCCCGTTCCACGAGGAGCTGCCCGTGGAGCCCGTACGCGTCCAGATGCCGGCGAGCGACCTCGTGGACCTCATCGACATCTGCATCGACAACGTGTTCGCCCATACGGCCGAGGGTGTGGCTTTCGGCGTCACGTTGTCGAAGAGCGGCGACGGCGCCGTACTCGTCATCGCGGACCAGGGCCCCGGGTTCCAAGAGGGCTCGTCGCAGGGACGCGAGGTGGTCGGTCGTACCGGTGTGGGTCTGGAGATCGTCGAGAAGCTCGTCCGGGGTTTCGGCGGCACCTTCCGTACGAGCCCGCCCGGGCTCCCCGGCGCCACCGTGGCGGTCTCGCTGCCGTTGGCGGAGTGAGCTCGGCGCTGTCGGTGGAGTGAGTCAGCCTCGGAACGTACCGGTCAGCTCGCCGTGCGCGATCACGTGACCGGACGCCGACTCGATCGCTCGCGACAGCGTCTCGCCCGACGGGACCTTGTCGAGCGCGAAGAGGTGGAACACGTAGTGATGGTCGCCGTGGCCGGGGAGCGCGCGCGGGCCCTGGTAGCCGCGTGCGTCCAGCAGCTTCACACCGGGCGCGGTCTTCCGTCGGTTGAGCTCGTTCTCCGACACCGTCCGTAGCGTGGGGTCGAGCAACGCGGCGACGTGGATGATCGGGTCCTTGCTCGGGGCGTCGATGTCCTCGGCCACGATGAGCAGGGCCTTGGTGCGTACCGGTGGGCGGGTCCAGGCCAGCTGCGGCGAGATGTTGTCGCCGAACCAGCGGCCGGCGTGGCGCAAGGGGATCTCGCCGTCAGGACGGAACGAGGTGCTCGTCAGCGTGATCGCGGACCACTCCGTGCGAGCGAGCTCGGACCGTCGGGCGACACTGTGCTCGCTGCCGGCCCGTCGTCCCCGCAGCGCGATGCCTACGGGGGTGACGAGCATGGCGACGACCGTCGCGAGAGGGTTCATGTGGTGGCTCCGTGGTGCTCGGCCCAGGTGGCGGCCATCTGCTTGACCGTGTCGTGATCAGGTGACATGCCGACGAACGTCGTGAGCGACATGAGCGGGAAGTTGCCGATCACCTCGACCAGGTCGCCGTACGCCCTGAGGTCCGGCTGGCCGGCAGCGGCCGCCTCGTCGAGCAGCGCGCGACCCTCGTCATCGGCGATCCACTCCTGGTAGGTCGACCACTCGGTCAGCGGCGCCGCGACAGGCGGGGCGTCCACCGTGATGGTCCGGGTGAGCGGCAGGTCGCGGGAGTCGTGTCCGACGGCGACGACGAAGTCGCCGGCTTCCACCACCCACCGGTGCAGCGACTCCAGCCAGAACGAGAACGCGCGCTGGTCGAGGTCGATGCTGACGCGCTTCGATGCGCCGGCGTCGAGCGCGACCTTCGTGAAGCCCTTGAGCTCGCGGGGCGGCCGGGGAAGAGAGGCGACAGGGTCGGACACGTACACCTGGACGACGTGGCTGCCGGCTGTCCTGCCGGTGTTGGTGACGGTGACGGACACCGCAGCCGCAAGGTCGTTCGTGGCGACGGAGCCGCTGGTGGCCACCTCGAGATCGGACAGTGCGAAGGAGGTGTAGGACAGGCCGTAGCCGAACGGGAACGCGACGTCGGTGTGGCTCGCGTCGTAGCCCCGGTAGCCGACGAACACGTCCTCGCCGTACAGGACCTTCTGCCAGCCGCCGGGAAAGTTGAGGTACGAGGAGCTGTCCTCGAGGCGGTGAGGGAGCGTCTCCGCGAGACGGCCGGACGGGTTGACGGCGCCCGACAGGATGTCGGCGATCGCGCCGCCACCGGCCTGACCGCCGAGCCAGGCTTCGAGGATGGCCGACGCGTGCGGCGCGACGTCGCCGAGCACCACCGAGGAGCCGTTGACGAGCACCACGGCGACCTTGGGGTTGGCCTTCGCCACTGCGGCCAGCGCTGCGAGCTGGTTCGCCGGAAGGTTCATGTGCGTACGGTCGAAGCCCTCGGACTCCTCGGGGCCGGGCAGGCCGATGAGCATGACGACCGTGTCGGCCGTTCGGGCGGCCGCGACGGCCTCCGCGACGAGCGCGTCGTCTCGTTCGTACGAGTCGACCGTGTAGGCGGGGGCGAAGGTCGTCTGGAACACCTCGCTGAGCGCCTCGAGCGGCGCGAGGACACGCGTCGGGTTCACCTGGGACGAGCCGGCGCCCTGGTAGCGGGGCGTACGGGCGAACTCGCCGATGACCGCGACCTTCGTACCGGGCGCGATCGGGAGCAGGCCGTCGTTCGTGAGCAGCACAGCCGACTCGCCGGCGACGCGACGTGCGAGGGCATGGTGGGCGTCCGCGTCGTACGACTCGTCGAGGTCGAGGACATGCGCGCCTTGGGTGGCCAGCCGCAGCACCGCCCGTACGCGCTCGTCGAGGACCGACTCCGGGAGGGTGCCGTCCTTCACGGCGACCANNGAAGCCCCACTCGTCCCGGAGCAGCTCGGTGAGCAACCAGTGGTTCTCGCTCGAGGAGACACCGTTGATCTTGTTGTACGAGCACATGACGGTCCACGGCTGCGAGGTCGTGACGACCCTTTCGAACGCGGGGAGATAGATCTCGCGCAGGGCGCGCTCGCTCACCTCGGCCGAGACGCGGAGGCGGTCGGTCTCCTGGTTGTTGGCCGCGAAGTGCTTGAGAGACGTGCCGACGCCCTTCGACTGGATGCCGTCGACGATGCCGACGCCGAGCTCACCAGCGAGGTACGGATCCTCGGACATGTACTCGAAGTTGCGCCCGCACAAGGGGGAACGCTTGATGTTGACGCCCGGGCCGAGGACGACGGAGAGGTTGATCGCACGCGCTTCCTGGCCGATCGCCTGGCCCACCTCGTACAGGAGGCTGGGGTCCCAGCTGGACGCGACGGTGGCGGCGGGCGGAAAACAGGTGGCCGGTACGGAGCCGTTGAGGCCGATGTGATCGCCGCCCTGTGGCTGTGCGCGCAAGCCGTGGGGGCCATCCGAGACCATGACCGGCCGGACGCCGAGCCGGTCCACGCCCATCGTGTACCAGAACCCGGAACCGCTCGTCAGAGCGGCCTTCTCCTCCAGCGTGAGCTGATCCAGCACGGCGTCGACGCTCATCGGGGCCTTCCTCGAGTTGTACGCGCAACGCTAGCCCCCCGTACCGGTCCCGGGCATCGGGGTCCAGTGCTCGGGGGAGCGCCGGCCAGGTTCCCTCGGCGATCGGCTACTTCTGGGCGGCCCGGCGCTCGGCCGCCTCGACGGTGTTGCGGAAGAGCATGGCGATGGTGGTGGGGCCGACGCCGCCGACGCGGGGGGTGATCCAGCCGGCGACCTCTTCGCACCGTACGTCGACATCAGGGAGGAGCTTCTTGCCCTCGTACCGGACGCCGCCTCCGACGACGACCGCCCCGGGGGAGATGTGCTCGGGCTGGAGGATGCCGGGTACGCCCGCGGCGGCGACCACGACCGGGGCGCGCCGTGTGTACCGCGCCCAGTCCGGCACACCAGTGTGAACCACGGTCACCGCAGCATTCGCGGTCGGGCGCTTCAACGACAGCAGCATCGACAACGGCCGGCCGAGCGTGAAGCCCCGCCCCAGCACGACCACCTCACGACCCGCTATCGGGATCTCGTAGAACGCCAGCAGAGCCTCGATGCCTGCAGGGGTGCACGGAAGGGGCCCAGGCATCCCGAGCGCCAGTCGGCCCATGTTCATCGGATGCGCGCCGTCGGCGTCCTTGTCAGGGTCGAGCTCGACCAGCGCNNCCGAGGTGTACGTGCCGGTTCGTGAAGCCCAGCTGCGCGGCGCGCTCCTGCTTCATCCTGATGTACCCGGCGCTCGCCGAGTCCGTCCCCACGAGGATCGTCCCCAGCCCTGGGTTGTGGCCCGCGGCCCGCAGTGCGGCGACCCTCGGCTCCAGATCGGCGAACACGGCATCGGCGACCGGCTTGCCCGGCATCATCACAGCGACCACAGCCCGTACCGTACCTTCCTCAGCACCACCCCCGAGGCTCAGTCCGAATGCGTCAGCCGCGCATCTCCGGACGCGCCAGCCCGTGGCAGAAGATGTCGAGGAGGGCGTCGGGGGTGCCGCTCCCGGAGGTCGCATGGGTGCCCCGCGACGGCGCGAAGAACGGGTAGACCATGCCGAGCAGCATCCAGACGACCAGCTCGGGGTCCTTCTGGGTGAACTCCCCGCTGGCCACGCCATCGGCGACGATCTGTTGCAGGGGTCCGATGAACCTCTCCCGGTACGCCTGGCCGAACGAGGCCCGCTGGTCGCTCTCGAGGCTGCCGACGTCGTGCATGGCGAGCCGGAGGATGGCCCGGCGTTCGACCGGGACCTCGAACATCCCTCGTACGACGCGTCGCAGCTGCGCCTCCGCCGTGCCGCCGCCGTCGACGCCTGCCGCGATCACGACGGAGATCTCGTCGAGGTACGCGGTGAAGATCTCGCTCAGCAGGTCGGCCTTGCCGGTGAAGTGGTAGTACAGGGCGGCCTTCGTGATGCCGCACGCATCGGAGATCTCGCGCATCGCGACTCCGTCGTACCCGCGCTCGACGAACAGCGACGTGGCTGTCTCGAGGATGCGGTCACGCATGCGCTGGCTCCTGCGGCGTCGGTGCCTGTGCCTCGACCGAGCGCTTCTTGAGCAGGAGCGCTGCGACGAGGAGGACGACACCGAGGATACCGACGAGGGCGAACGCGTCGCCGTACCCCTCGGCACCCGGCGACGAGGCGGCGATCGCGCCGACGACTGCGGCGCTGAGCAGCTGGCCGATGCTGGTGAACGTGTTCACGAGGCCCTGCGCAGCGGATCGCTCCTCGGCGGTCGTCTCGTTGAGCGTCACGTAGCGGATCGGCGCCCCGAGCAGCGAGGACAGCCCGATGCCGATGAGCACGCTGGCGATGCAGTAGACGAGCAGCGACGACCCCGTACGGCTGAGCAGGAACATGCCCAGCGTCATCACCGTCACGCCGGTCACGATGACCAGCTTGGAGCCCACCTTGTCGAGTGTCTTTCCTGCCAGGGGCGACCCGACCGCCATCGCGGCGACGACGACGAGCAGCAGGTAGCTGGCCATGTGCGCGCTGACGCCGAGGGCCGCGACGGCCAGGGAGGGCATGAACACCAGGCTCGCCTCGCCGATGCCGGCGCCGGCGGTGAGCGTGTAGCCGAGCGCGAGCTGGCGGCGCTTGAAGAGGACGACGGGGAAGACGGGGTTGTCGATCCGGCGCTCGACGAGTACGAGGACGACCCAGGCGATCACGGAGACCGCGAGCCACGGCCACACGGACGGGCTCGCGACCGAACCCCAGAAGCGCTCCGTGTCGATCCCGCCGAGGCCCAGAGCGAGGCTGCCGAGGGCGACCGTCAGGACACCCATGCCGAGCCAGTCGAACGCGCCCGTGCCGATCCGGCGGTGGGGGAGCAGCGCCCACGCGAGGGCGATGACGACCGCGGCCATCGGGAGGTTGATGACGAACAGCCACTGCCAGCCGAGGGGCAGGAGGATGCCGCCGAGCACCGGGCCGATCATGAACGCGATGCCGAACACGGCGCCGATCATGCCGAGCGCCCCGCCGCGCTTCTCGGGCGGGAAGGTGTCACCGATCACCGCGCTGGCTACGGGGAAGATGCCTCCGGCTCCGAAGCCCTGGACGGCGCGACCCGCGAGCAGCACCGCGAACAGGCCCGTGCCGTGCGACAGGATGACGACGAGCGACCCCACCGCGAACAGCGCCACGTCGAGGATGTAGATGGCGCGACGGCCGAACCTGTCGGAGAGCTTCGCCATCAGCGGCGTACCGATGAGGTTCGTCAGCACGTACGCGCTGAAGATCCACGACCCGGCCCGCGAGTCCAGCCCGAACTCGGCCTCGATGGCCGGCAGCGCAGGTCCGACGATCGCGATGTCCAGCGCTCCCATGAGCACACCCACGAAGAGCACGGCCACCGTGCGATTGCGCGTCTTGTCGTCCACAGACATCTCCTAACCGAGCGGTTAGTTAGGAGCATATACGTCGGTCAGGGCTGAATCAAAACACCGAAAGGCCAGGTGTGCCGGTGGGGGACTGCCGGGCCGGAGGTCCGCCCGGCGCCGACACGCCCCAGCGCGCGGCACCGGCGGATCCGAGCTCTGGCTAGACGGCCGAGGCGATCTCGTAGACCTCGGACGTCGGGATACCCGACTTCTCGTGCACGCGCATGACCGCCTCCTTCGAGGGCCCGGTTGACAGGCAGAACGCCTTGCCGGACTCCGGGTCGAGCCAGGCGTGCTCGAAGTGCACTCCCTCGACGCCCTCGTTCGCGAGGTCGAGAGCGTGCGCTGCGGCGAGCTGGTCCTGGGTCACTCCGACGAAACCCGCGTGTACATCGATGAACCGTGCCATCGGGGCACCTCCTCTTCTTGTGTGGCTCCAGATTTGCTGGGTCTCGCGCCGCGTCGCATCGGTCATCCGGCCGATCAAGCACTCTGGTCGGGACTCAGGGACTGACCTATGCTCTCGCCATGGTCGGGGGTCCGCGTCGCGTCGACCGCGTGAGCCCCGTGCTGGTGGGCAGGTCCGAGGCTCTCGAGCTCGCGGTCCGTAGGTGGAACGAGACCCTCACTGGTCCAGGCCACACGCTCCTCGTGACAGGGGAGGCCGGGATCGGCAAGACCAGGTTGCTCGCCGAGCTTCCCGCTCGGCTGAGCGGTGCGGTGACGGTCGTCGATGCGGCGACCTTCCCTCGCGACGGGCAAGCTGCTGGCGCGGTGATGCTCGCCCTTGCCGACGGCTTCCGACGGGCAGGCCTGGCGAAGACCGGAGGGCTGCTGCGGGCGCGGCTGCTGGAGTCCGACGGCACCGGGGACACCGCTCGTCGTCGTCGCCTGCTGGTCGGCGACCTCGCCGAGCTCGTCGTCGTCTCAGTGACCGAGCGGCCGACGCTCGTACGGATCGAGGACCTCCACTGGGCTGACGATCTGAGCCTCGACGTGCTCGATCGCGTCGCTCTTGGCCTGCGCACCGGTCGTTCGATGGTCGTCGCGACCTTCCGCAGCGACGAGCTCGCCCCGAGCACTGCGCTCGGCCGCTGGCGGGCCCGCCTGCTTTCGCAACGACTGGCGGAAGAGGTCCGGCTGCCGCGCCTCGACCTCGCGAACACCGGTGCCATCGTCGAGGCCGTGACCGGTGCAGTGCCATCCAACGAGTTCCTGATCGCGCTGCACGTCCGCAGCGACGGGATCCCGCTGCACATCGAAGAGCTGCTCGCGGGCGGCTCGCTCGACGACGTGCCGGACACCGTCGCAGAGTCAGTCGTCGTGCGGGCGGAGACGCTCGATCCCGTCACCCGAGCCGTGCTCGACGCAGGTGCTGTCATCGGGCGCTCGTTCGATCCCGACCTGCTGGGCACCGTGGCGGCCCAGCCTGCCGATGTCATCGACTCGGCTCTCGGCAACCTCATCGTCGGCCACCTCGTCGTGCCGCTCGGGGACCTCTTCGTGTTCCGCCATGCCCTCATCTGCGATGCGGTCTACGCGGTCATCCCGCCCAACCGGAAGCGCCGGCTGCACGCTGCCGTCGCCGAGGCGGCCGCGCGCGCCGGTTTGAGCGACTCGTACGTCTCCGACCACTACGAGCGATCAAGGGACCATGCGAACGCCTACTTCCATGCGCTGGCCGGCGCCCGCTACGCGACGCGGGTGTCCGCGCACCGAGAAGCGGCCGAGCTCCTGCGCCGGGCGCAGCGGACAGCACCGGAAGAGCTGGAGGCCGCCGCCCGGGCGTCCCTCGATGCCGAGCTTGCGATCGAGCTCGCCGCGATCGACGACAACGAGGGCGCCGCGGCAAACCTCGAGGCCGCGATCGAGCTCTTCCGAGGTGTTGGCGACGAGGAGGCGGCAGCCGCGCTGGTCCCACGCCTCATGGCGGCGCACCACCTCCTCGGGCTGGGACTGGCCGGCAGAGCACGCCTTGCCCACGATGCCCTCGACCGCCTGGACCGGATAGACGGCGGTGGATCCGCCCTCGTACGAGCCGGGCTGCACGGAGCGCTCGCCGCCGCACACATGCTCGACCGGAGCCTGGACGAGGCGCTGGACTATGGGCGACGTGCCGCCGCGGTGTTCGGCGACACTGCCGCCCGAGCAGATGTCGATCTCACCGTCGGATCCGTGCTCGTGTTCGCGGGTCGCCTCGACGACGGCTGGGCGCTCCTCGAGTCGACCATTGCCACAAGTGCCGGGGCGGGGCTCGAGGCAGAGACAGCCCGCGGTTACCGCATGCTCGCAACGAGCGCCTCCGTGGTCGTCGAGTACGACCGCGCCGAACGCTGGCTCACCGAGGGCCTTGCGTACACGTTGCGAACCGAGCGCGGGAACGACCAGTACTACATCGCCGCGCACCTCGCCCACGTGCACTGGGCACGCGGACGATGGAAGGACGCTGACGCGCTCGCGCGCGAGGCGCTGGCGAACGGCCGGGGAATCACCACCCGGATCACGGCTCTCGTCGTACTGGGCTATCTCGACCTGGGACGCGGGAGATTCGAGTCCGCGCGTGCCGTCCTCCACTCCGCGCTGCAGCTGGCCGAGCCCATGGCCGAGCTCCAGCGCATCTCGCCGGTCCTGTGGGGTCTCGCCGAAGCGGCACTCCAGGAAGGGGATCCGGCCCTCGCCGTCGACCTCGTCGAGCGGGGCTACGCACAGTCAGCCCGTGTCGCGGACGCCGCGTACCTGTTTCCGTTCGTGGTGACCGGCACTCGCGCCTACCTCGCCCAGCATCAGTCCGATCGCGCGCGGAACTGGGTTCAGCGCTGCTCCGACCTCCTCCGGATGCGAGACCTGCCGGGGACCCTTCCGGCGCTGGCCCACGCGGAGGGGCTCATCGAGCTCGCCGAGGGGCAGACGGGCGTTGCACGAACCCTGCTCGAGAACGCGTTCGCACGGTGGGAAGGCTGTGGCCGGACCTGGGAGGCGGGTCTGGCGCTCGTCGATCTGGCGCACTGCGCCGTGCGCTCGCGCCGGCCCGCTGATGCCGCGCGCTTCGTGGACGTGGCTCGCGGGAGGGCCGAGAGCGGGGACCTCCTGGAGACCCTCGCGACGGCGGTGAACATCGGAGAGGCAGCTGTGGGACCGCTGAGTCGGCGGGAGGAGGAGGTGGCCGCGCTCGTGGCATCCGGGCTGACCAACCGTGAGATCGCGTCCAGGCTGGTCATCTCACCCAAGACGGCCTCCACGCACGTCGAACACATCCTCACCAAGCTCGGAGCGTCACGTCGCGCCGAGATCGCTGTCTGGGTGACCCGACGGGAAGTGTGATCACGTGCGGATCTCGCGCCGCCCGCACGGGCAGGTGGGCTGAGGAACGAGACCACCGCGCCCTTCCCCGGCGACCTCAGTGACCGAGGTAGCGGCCCGGACGGTGGTTGAGCGCCAGCACGAGGCTGAGCACGACGGCGCCGGCGGCGGACAGTGCCACGATCGGCGGGCTCATGATCGTGAGCGACGCGACGATGATGCTGCCGTCGAGCGCGAGCTGTACGTAGCCGGCGCGCCACCCGAAGCGCTCCTGCGCCAGCAGCGCGACAGTGTTGAGGCCACCGAGGCTCGACTTGTGGCGGAACAGGATGAGCATCCCCACGCCGGCGAGGAGGTTGCCGACGAGGACCGCGTACGGGGTGTTGAGCCGCAGAATCGGCATCGCGAGCGGGTGGAGCAGCGCGAACGACGAGACCAGCACGATCGAGACCAGCGTGCGGAGCGTGAAGCTCCACCCCTTCCGGCGCAGGGCGAGCGCCAGGAACGGCAGGTTGGACAGCGGGTACACCAGGGAGAACGACCATCCCGTCGCGTACGAGATCAGCAGGCTCAGCCCTGCCGTACCGCCCGTCACCGCGTGCGCGCTGTGCAGGAGGTAGATGCCGAGCGATGCGACGAACGTGCCGCTCAGCAGGCCGAAGATGTCCTCCGCGCGCCCATGGGCGAGAGGGTCGGTGGTGGTCTTCGGTGCGGCGAGCGCGCTGGTGGACATGTACGCATGGTGACGAACCTGGCGCACAGTGCGCAACTGAGGTCCTACAAGTTGCGCAGGATGTTCGCGCATGCCCATGCAGGAGTGCATGATGCTCATCATGAATGCCATCGACCCACTCGACGCCCGGATCCTGCTCGCCCTGGACGACGATCCCGAGGCGACGACGCTGGCGCTGTCCCGAAGGCTCGGGATCGCGCGCAACACCGTCCATGCACGGCTCCGGCGCGTCAGTGCGTACGCCCTGAAGTCGTTCGCCCAGCGCATCGATCCCGCGGCACTCGGCTACCCGCTGGTCGCGTTCGTGTCGGTGTCGATCTCCCAGTCGGAGGGAGCGGCGGCGGCAGAGGGCCTGATGGCGCTGCCCGAGGTCATCGAGATGCATGCCACCACCGGGGACGCGGACATGCTGGCGAAGGTGGTCGCCCGGGACACCGCCCACCTGCACGAGGTCACGACGGCGATGCTCAAGGTCCCCGGCGTACAGCGCAGCAGCACCGCGATCTCCCTCGCCGAGCACCTGCCGACCCGGCTGCGGCCGCTCCTCGTACGCGCCTCTCAGGGGGGCTAGCCCCCGTACGGATCTGGTGGCGCACCGGCTGGGTTCGCGGGCGTCGAATTCCTACGTTGGACCCATGACCATGACAATGCTTCCTGGAGGGGCCATGAACGACTCGCGGAACCGCGGCGACGAGACGCCGTCCTGGC
The DNA here is from genome assembly GCA_003153855.1 of Propionibacteriaceae bacterium. Classification (GTDB taxonomy): domain Bacteria; phylum Actinomycetota; class Actinomycetes; order Propionibacteriales; family Propionibacteriaceae; genus Fen-668. The sequence goes on along the minus strand of PMBM01000187.1, from coordinate 4,679 downwards.
TCGCGTCGTACATCGCCCTGTGGCGTTCCGTGCCCGGCGGCCTCACGTACCTCGTCACCGGCTTCGCGCTGTCGATGGTGGCGATCAGCGTGCTGACGTCCCTGTTCTTCAGCGGACTGGGGATGGTGGTCCTGGTGGTCGGCGTCCCGATCATGGTGGGGTCCCTCCTGGCCGCCCGCGGCTTCGGCGAGCTCGACCGGAACCTGCTCAAGCTCACGGGTCTTCGCGAGATCGACGCGCCGACCTGGCCGACGACCCCGCCCGAGGCGTCGTCGATGACCAAGCTGCTCGCGCCCATGAAGTCGGGCCACTACTGGTCGTACCTCCTTCACCAGATGCTCATCCAGCCCATCCTTGCGACACTGACCTTCTCGATCGCGATCTCGTGGGCGGCGACGGCACTCGGCGGGCTGACCTTCTGGCTGTGGGCGTGGTTCCTGCCGGGCAAGGAGCACGTCGTCGGAAGCTGGATCTCGCGTGGCCTCGGGGTCACGGCCAACGGCACCCTCGTCGAGGCGGTCATCTACCTCATCCTGGGCGTCCTCACCGGCGTGACCCTGCCATGGGTTGCGCGCGGGCTGTCCAGCCTCCACCACGGCGTCGCTTCCGCGATGCTCGGCCGCTGGCCGTCGGACGATCTCGCCAGGGAGGTACGGCAGGAGTCGGCCGCTCGCGTCGCGGCGCTCCAGGCCGAGGACACCGCGATGCGCCGCCTCGAGCGCGACCTGCACGACGGTCCGCAGCAACGGCTCGTACGGCTCCAGATGGACCTGGCAACGGTCGAGCGTCGGGTCGCCTCGGGCGACCACGACGAGGCGGTCGCGATCACCAAGGAGGCCCAGACGCAGGCGAAGGCAGCCCTCGAGGAGCTGCGTGCCCTCTCGCGTGGCGTCGCCCCGCCGCTTCTGGCGGACCGCGGGCTCACCGCGGCGCTCTCGCAGCTCGGCCAGGACAGCCCCCTGACCGTGACGACGACGCTCGACCCGGCCCTCGACGAGGTCGTACCAGCCGACACGGCTCGCGCCCTGTACTTCGTGGTCGCCGAGCTGCTGACCAACGCGGCCAAGCACTCCGGTGGAGGGTCGGTGGAGCTCACTGGCAGCCTCCGCTACGACGAGCCGCAGAGGCTGCGCATGACGGTGACCGACGACGGCCACGGCGGCGCGACCCTGGTCTCGGGCCATGGGCTGGCGGGTCTTCGCGAGCGGTTGGCCGGCCTGCGTGGCCAGCTCACCGTCGAGAGCCCCGAAGGCGGCCCGACGCGGGTCGAAGTGACCGTCCCGCTCCGCACGGCCCCGCTAGCCTGAGGTCGTGACCGAGCCGCTACGCGTCGTCCTCGTCGAGGACTCGCTCCTGCTCCGCGAGGGGCTGGTGCGGCTCTTCGACGAGGCCGGCTACGTGACGGCCGGGGCCTACGGGGACACCGTCGACATCGTGGCCCGCGTTCGCGATGCGGCGGCCGACGTCGTCGTGATGGACGTACGGCTCCCGCCCACCTTCCGCGACGAGGGCATCCGGGCAGCGCTGGAGATCCGGCACGCGTTGCCCGGCGTCGGCGTGCTCGTGCTCAGCCAGTACGTCGAGACCGTGTACGCGCACGAGCTGCTCGCCGATGCGCGAGGTGGCGTCGGCTACCTGCTCAAGGACCGGGTCACGTCGCTGGACGAGGTGACTGATGCCGTACGACGCGTACAGAGCGGCGGTACGGTCCTGGATCCCCTCGTCGTGAGGCGTCTGATGGCCGGGACGGATGGGTTCGCGCAGCTGACGCCGCGTGAGCGCGAGGTGCTCGGGCTCATCGCCGAGGGCCGCAGCAACGCCTCGATCGCCGAGCAGCTCGTGATCGGCACGGGCGCCGTCGAGAAGAACGTGAGCGCCATCTTCGCCAAGCTGGGCCTCGCCGAGTCTGCCTCCGACCACCGACGCGTGCTGGCCGTACTGGCGTACCTGCAGCGCTCCTGACGTCTGTCTGGCGGGGGGTGCGCGGCCGGCCCGAGATCGCGGTTTTCGCTGCTCAGATGCCCACATCGTCCAGATGGAGGCCGATCCAGCAGTTTGAGCAGCTGAAACCGCGATCGTCTTGGCGACGAGGCGACTGTGGACAGGTGGGAAGCATGGTTGTCCACAGGCCCGACCCCCCGGGTGACGGAATCCCCTCGGGTCGCACATGGTCAAGGCGTGAGGTTGCACAGATTCCTGGAGTCCTCCGAGTCGGTCATCCGCCGCTCGTCGCTCACCGACGCGGACCAGCGGTCGTTGCAGAGTGCGCTCGCGGCTGGGCTGGTCGTCAGACTGTTGCCGGGCGTGTACGCACCCGCCGAGTTCGCCGACCGCCTCGAGGTTCGGGCGTACGCCGTGAAGCAATGGCACGCGGACGCGGTGATCACTGGCCGCGCGGCTGCCCGTCTCACGTTCTGGCCGACGCTGCCGGTGACACTCATCGACGTGGCGCGCCGCGCGCACCCACCACGGTCGACCGCGTACCGCTTCCACCAGCGGGCGATCGCGTCCGCCTTCATCGTTGACACGAAGGCCTTCTGCGTCACTGCACCAGCCCTGACAGCAATCGATCTCGTCGACGAGCTCGAAGGGGATGCCATCGACACGTGCCTACGGTCGCGTGCCGCCCGTCTCGAAGATCTCTGGGCCGCCTTCGCCGCCCACCCCTCCCGGCCCGGGAACAGCGACCGTCGTCGGATGCTGCTCGACTCCCGAGACCAGCCATGGTCGGCAGCGGAACGGCTGGCGCACCGACTCCTTCACGCCGCCCACATCACGGGGTGGATCAGCAACTTCCGCGTCGTCGTCCGCGGCGCGGGCTACTTCATCGACATCGCCTTCCCCGCAATGCGACTCGCGGTGGAGATCGACGGGCGCCTGCACGAGGACGACCTCAGCGTCTTCGAGAACGACCGGTACCGGCAGAACCGGCTCGTCGCTGAGGGGTGGACTGTTCTGCGGTTCACGTGGGCGATGTTGGTGACGCAGCCCGACTATGTGATCGGAATGATCCGCTCTGAGCTCACCCGGTTGCGGCGGGCGGCCCGCGGGCAAGATCGCGGTTTTCGATGCTGAGACGAGTGAATCAGCGCTCCGACGCCCAGTTCGGCACGGTCAGCAGCGAAAACGCGGATCCCTCAGTCGAACGACAGGTCCGTGGGCGCGAGCTCGAGGGGCTCGTCGAAGTCGCAGGCGATGACCGTGCAGTACGCGTCCATGTCGGCGGCGTGGGTGGTGTGGTCGACGAGGACGTACTCCCACCCGGCCGCCTTGTGCAGGCCGCCGACGCGCTGGTGCTCGAGGTCCGTGCCGGTCCCCACCACACGGGCCCGGGCCACCGGCGTCGTGAGGCCCTTCACGACCACGAACTCCTGGGGGAGTCCGAACAGGTACAGGTACAGGGTCTTCCGGTCCCGCGAGAGCGCCGTCGGCCCGTCGAAGCAGCCGAACCCCAGGCCGCGCTCGGTCTCGTACACCGCCTCCTCGTTCCGGCGGATCCACGCGCCGAGCCCGCGCAGCCGCGACGCCGACTCCTCCGGGATCGTGCCGTCCTTCGTGGGACCTACATCCAGCAGCAGGTTGCCGCCGCCGGCGAAGACCTCGACGAAGAGCTGTACGAGCTGGCGGATGCTCTTGAAGTTGGCGTCGTGCTCCTTGTAGCCCCACGAGTCGTTGACCGTCACGCACAGCTCCCACGGACCGGCGGGCGGGGTCGCGAGCAACGCCTGCTCCTGGGTGGCGAAGTCGCCGTACCCGCCCATCCGACCGTTGAGCACCGCGTGCGGCGCCTTGGCGGCAAGAAGTCCCGCCACCTCCGCCATGTGCCACTGCTCGGGCGTGCGCTCCCACGCGCCGTCGAACCACAGGATGTCCGGGTCGTACGTGCAGAGCTCTTCCAGCTGTCCCCGGTGGAACGCGCGGAAGCGGTCCCACGCGGCGTAGTCCTCCTGGCCCTCCGGCGGGTACGAGTACCTGTTCTCGCGGTCCGCGAGCATCCCCGGGTGGAACGCGTCCGCTGGCGGCCGGATCGTCGCGTACTCCGGGTGATGCCAGTCGAGGTGCGAGAAGTACAGCCCGAGCTTGATCCCGGCGCGCCGCATCGCCTCGGCATACGGCGTCACGAGATCGCGCCCCGCCGGGGTCGCTGTCACGGTCGAGTACCGCGACCCGTCCGGGTAGGCAACGGCCGTGTCCCACAGCGCCACCCCGTCGTGGTGCTTCGTGGTCAGAACGGCGTACCGGGCACCGGCCTCGGCGAACAGAGCGGCCCAGGCGTCGGGGTCGTACGCGCTCGCCGTGAAGCCCGAGGCCTGCGCGTAGTANNCACCGCGTAGATGCCCCAGTGAAGGAAGATGCCCAGCTTCGCCCGCCCGTACCACTCCTGCATCGCCATGTACGCATCCAACCAGGCGGATCGAGTGGTTGATCGTGTGAGCTCCGCCATTCACTGGCACATACTCGGTCGCCGATGCGTATACGCACCGGCGGTTGCGTATCTGCCACTGAATGGATGTGGCGCGATGGATGTGGCGCCGACCGCCGAGGCCTCAGCCGCGCCGGAGCCCGTTCATGGGGCACTCGTACGGGTCGCGGGCGGCGAGACCGACCTTGTTGAGGTACTCGACGACGATCTTGTACGAACGGGCGAGGCTCGTCTCCGTGTACGGGACGTCGAGCTC
>PMBM01000165.1 GCA_003153855.1 Propionibacteriaceae bacterium | reverse complement strand
TGAGCGTCGCCATATGCCCGATTTCTCTGATGCGCGGATGCCCGCTCCGGCCGTTTGGAGCTGCGCCGAATCGGTGAGCCGACGGTGCCGCGTCACGAGAGCAGGGCGCGTTCGATCCGGGCCAGGACGATGTCGGGTCGAGTCATGATCTCCTTCGCCAACCACCGAACGATGCGGTAGCCGAGGTCGCGCAACAGCTGCTCGCGCTCCTTCTCGGCGACGATCGACTGCGGGTCCGTGTACTTGATGGCGCCGTCGCACTCGCCGATGAGCATGAGATCCGGCCAGAGGAAGTCCGGGTACAGCCTGCCGTTGGGCGTGTCGATGGGCGCCTGGAACAGCGGTGTCGGAAGGCCCGCGAGCTGAAGATGCCCGGCTGTCAGGGACTCGGCGGGGGACTCGCGAGCGGGGACGACGAGCTCCAGCGTCGTGTGGAGACGCGACCGGTGGCGGCCGGCAGCGGCCACGAGGGTCTCACGAGCAGCAGTCACGAGCCGCGGACTCGAGTAGTCGGTGCGCCGAGTCGTGGTGACGTAGCAGTGGATCAACAGCCGGGCGGCGTGGTCGAGGATCGCCAAGGCGCCCGGAAGGTCCAGTGGGCCTGCCAGGTCCACAGCGGTCCGGGCCACTGACGTGACGGCGTAGCCCTCGTCGTCGCGTGCCACGTCCGCGGGTGACAACCGAGACACGTGGCGATCGGCCGTTCCGCTCCACCCGTGAGCGCCCTCTGCCGACAACGTGACGGACGGCTTGGAAGCGTGCCAGGGAGTCAGCCCCGGCGTAGAAAGCCCCCACACCAGGGCGGCCGATCCGTGACTGATGACGGCCGCGGGGTTCGCCGCCTGCTCCGCGCGGGCGAGCATCACGTGCTGTCCGGCGGCGGAGTCCGGCCACGCGTCGCGGGCGAGGTAGATCCCCTGCCTGACGCGGAGCAGGCGGCCGGACCGAAGCTGCGTACGGATCATCTCGTCGGATACACCGGACGCGCCCAGCAGGGCGCGCGTGGCCGGCTGGGTGGGGAGGGCCCACGGCTTGGGGGTGCGCATCCCGACATCGTTGCGGCCCGAAGGCGCGTGCGGGAAAGTTATGCACAGGCTCGAGGTAGGCGATGCCACGATCGCCAGGAGTTGTCGGGCATATCAGGGCCTGACTGAACTCTGAGGTCGACCACCACGGACTTCTGGGGCATACGAGCGTCCGCCGAACGCCGATATGCCCCAGAACTCCGTGACCTGCGGATCAGCGTCCTGTGAGCACACTCGTATGCCCGAGATCTCCGGACCTTCAACAGTGGCTGTGTCGCCGTTCGTGCGACAGCGACTTACCTGTCCACCCCCCGCGGGCAGCGTCCGTCACTGGTTGTCGGCGCCCGAGTGAGCCTTGACCACCTCGGAACGTACGGTCGGCATCGGGCGACCATCGGCTTCCGCTCGCCGTCAGCCACCCACCGCGGAGGCGGTCGCGGTGACCGTGCGGCTGTCGAGGAGCGCTCCGGCGCCCGTGGTCGAGTTCACAAAGACGATGGCCGTGGCCACCAGTGCGGCCATGAGTGCCAGGCGGCGAGCGAGGCGGCAGATCAGCGTGGTCCCCATGCCTGGTCAGAGGCGTGGCCTCGTCGCGTGATACATCGCACCGATGATCGTGGTCGGCGGCGCGGGATGTCGTCGTCCTGGTGGTCGGTCGGTCCCCCTTCCATGGGGGATGAGGCGGTGGGAGTATGCGGGATCGAGCACGAGGGCTGGAGGTTCCGTGACCGGGTTCCCCGACGGCACCGGGCGTGACGACATCCTCGGCGGCGGCTCGCGGATGGTCCCGGTCAGCACACCGTCGGGCGAGTATCGGGTCTGGACCAAGCGCGTCGGCAACAATCCGCGTCTGAAGGTCCTGTTGCTGCACGGCGGCCCGGGCACCACCCATGAGTACCTCGAGGTCTTCGAGAGCCACCTGCCGGACGCCGGCATCGAGTTCTACTACTACGACCAGCTCGGCTCCGGGAACAGCGACAGCCCGGACGACGAGTCCCTGTGGGACCTGGACCGCTACGTCGACGAGGTCGAGCAGGTACGGACCGCGCTCGGTCTCGGGCGCAGTGACTTCGTCCTGTACGGCCATTCGTGGGGCGGTCTCCTGGCCCTCGAGTACGCACTCGCGCACCAGGAGCAGCTCCGCGGGCTCGTCGTGTCGAACATGATGTCCAGCGCCCCCGCCTACAACATCTACGCCGAACAGGTGTTGATGCCGCAGATGGACCAGGGGAAGCTGGCCGAGATCAAGCAGCTGGAAGGCGATGGCGACATCGACGACCCCCGCTTCGACCAGCTGGTGACAGAAGAGTTCGCTGTGCATCACGTGCTGCGGCTACCGCCCGACCAGTGGCCTGAACCCGTGCTGCGTGCGTTCAGCCATCTGAACCCGGTCATCTACCGCAAGATGCAGGGACCGAGCGAGCTCGGCATGAGCGCCGACGCCACGCTCGCACAGTGGGACCGCAGCGGCGACCTCGGCCAGATCGACGTCCCCACGCTGGTCATCGGCGCCGAGCACGACACGATGGATCCGGGCCACCTCCGGGCGATGGCCGAGCGACTGCCCCAAGGCCGGTACCTGCACTGCCCCCGCGGCAGCCACTTCGCCCTGTACGACGACCAGGCGACGTACTTCGCCGGCCTGGTGCAGTTCCTCCGCGACCTGCCGGAGTAGCCCCGACGCCGACATCTCGGGCGTGCCCTGGTAGCGACCCCACTCGCCCCAACCGCCACGTTCTGTCGGTGGCCCGTGACACAGTGGGGCTCGCACAAGGAGGGTGATGGCGGACGTGCTGGACCGGTTCTCCCCGGCCACGGCTGCGTGGTTCCGGTCGAGCTTCACCGCGCCCACCGCAGCCCAGGCAGGCGCATGGGAGGCGATCTCGTCCGGCCAGCACACGCTCGTCGTCGCCCCCACCGGTTCCGGCAAGACGCTGTCGGCGTTCCTCTGGGCGATCGACCAGCTCGTGACGACGCCGCCGGACCCGGAACGGTCCGCGTGCCGGGTGCTGTACGTGTCGCCGCTCAAGGCGCTCGCCACCGACGTGGAGCGGAACCTCCGGTCGCCCCTCGTCGGGATCGGACATGCGTCGACGCGTCTTGGCTTGTCAGCGCCACAGATCAGCGTCGCGGTGCGCTCGGGCGACACACCGGCGGACGAGCGCCGTACGTTCGCGCGCCACCCCGCCGACATCCTCATCACGACTCCCGAGTCGCTGTTCCTCTTGCTGACCTCGGCAGCTCGCGAGGCTCTGACCGGCATCACCACCGTGATCCTCGACGAGGTGCATGCCGTGGCCGGCACGAAACGCGGTGCCCACCTGGCGCTGTCGCTCGAGCGGCTCGACGCACTGCTCCCGGCTCCTGCGCAGAGGATCGGGCTGAGCGCGACCGTACGTCCGCTGGAAGAGGTCGCCCGGTTCCTCTCCGGCGGCCGTCCGACCACGATCGTCGCGCCGCCCTCGGAGAAGAAGTGGGACCTCCAGGTGGTCGTCCCCGTACCAGACCTCGGCGAGCTCGGCACGGCTCCCGCCAAGGACGACCCCACGGCCCACGCGTCCATCTGGCCGCACGTCGAGGAACGCATCGTCGACCTCGTCGCCGCCCACAAGTCGACGCTGGTGTTCGCCAACTCCCG
>PMBM01000210.1 GCA_003153855.1 Propionibacteriaceae bacterium | reverse complement strand
TCCTGCCGGTGTTCAGCCGCAAGCCGATCTTCGGCTACATCTCGCTGATCGCTGCGACACTGACGATCGCGGCCCTGTCCATCGCGGTCTGGGCCCACCACATGTTCGTCACGGGTGCCGTGAGCCTTCCGTTCTTCTCCTTCATGACGTTCCTCATCGCCGTACCGACCGGCGTGAAGTTCTTCAACTGGATTGGCACGATGTGGGGCGGGTCACTGTCGTTCGACACACCCATGCTCTGGGCCGTCGGCTTCCTCACCACGTTCCTCTTCGGTGGCCTGACCGGCATCATCCTCGCGTCCCCGCCGCTCGACTTCCAGGTGTCCGACACGTACTTCGTCGTCGCCCACTTCCACTACGTGCTGTTCGGCACGGTGGTGTTCGCGATGTTCGGCGGGTTCTACTACTGGTGGCCGAAGCTGACCGGCAGGATGCTCAACGAGACCTGGGGCAAGATCCACTTCTGGATCCTGTTCGTCGGGTTCCACACGACGTTCCTCGTCCAGCACTGGCTTGGTGTCGAGGGCATGCAGCGCCGCATCGCTGACTACCTGCCGACCGAGGGCTTCACGTTGCTCAACCAGATCTCGACGTTCGGTGCGTTCCTCCTCGGCGTCTCGATGCTGCCGTGGTTCTGGAACCTCTGGATCTCGCGCAACGCGCCGATGGTCAACACCGACGACCCGTGGGGCTGGGGCCGGTCGCTGGAGTGGGCGACGAGCTGCCCGCCGCCGCGGCACAACTTCACCAAGCTGCCCCGCATCCGCAGCGAGGCTCCCGCGTTCGACCTTCATCATCCTGATCTCGCGCCGACCGTGGAGACCAAGGAAGGTGACGTGCTGTGAAGACCGAATGGAAGATCTTCGCCCCGATCGGCGGCTTCTTCGTCCTCGTCTCGATCATCTACGGCTACTTCACCAAGCTGAGCGAGCCGATCGGCATCACGGGTCTGCTGCTCTCCGCCGCGATGTGCGGCCTGATCGCCGTCTACCTGGCGATCACGAGCCGCCACCTCGACCGTCCCGAAGATCGTGCGGACGGCGAGATCGCGGAGGGCGCCGGGGAGCTGGGCTTCTTCCCCGCGAGCAGCATCTGGCCCTTGTGGGCCGCGCTGACGATGGTCCTCATCGTGCTCGGGCCTGTGTTCGGGTGGTGGATCTCGCTGATCGGCCTCGGCATGGGCATCTGGTCGCTGACCGGATGGGTGTACGAGTACTACCGGGGCGACTACAAGCACTGACTCTTGTCCACAGACACAGAACCGCGCCGGGAACCCTGGATCCCGGCGCGGTTCGTGGTTCAGCGGCTCAGTGGCCGAACGTCAGCCAGTTGAGGCTGACGTAGTCGCTGGGCTGGCCGCTGGTGAACGTGACGTACACGTTGTGCACGCCGGTGACGCCGGAGATGTTGGCAGGGATCGTCTGCCAGCTCTGCCAGCCTCCGGTGTTGGCGACCGCGAAGGTGCCGATCGGAGCGGCGTCGAGCGAGTCAAGCCTGACCTCGACGAGACCGCTTGCTCCGCCGGTCGCACCCGAGGCAACTCGGGCGACGAACTGGGTGGCGCGCGCGGAACCGAAGTCCACGCCCTTGTACAGCGCCCAGTCGTTGTTGGCGATTCCGGTGAGGTTCAGGCCGCCGCCGGTGTCGGTGGTTGCCTGCACCGACGTGCCCGACTGGGTGTCGTACGACTCCGCCTCGATCCGGTCGTACGCAGAGCGCGGGCCGGTCGTGGGCGGGGTCGTGCTGGTCGTGGCGGTGGGCGTCGGCGACGTGGTCGTCGGCGTCGTGGTAGGTGTGCTCGTCGTCGTCCCCGCGCCACCGAACGTCAGCCAGTTGAGGGCGACGTAGTCGCTCGGCTGGCCGCTGGTGAACGTGATGTAGACGTTGTGCACGCCGGTGACCCCTGAGATGTTGGCAGGAACGGTCTGCCAGCTCTGCCAGCCGCCGGTGTTCGCGACAGCGAACGTGCCGATCGGCGCGGCGGACAGGGAGTCAAGCCTGACCTCGACGAGGCCGCTGGCCCCGCCGCCCGCGCCTGAGGCGACTCGGGCCACGAACTGGGTGGCGGCGGTGGAACCGAAGTCCACGCCCTTGTACAGCGCCCAGTCGTTGTTGGCGATGCCGGCGATGTTCTGTCCTCCGCCGGTGTCAGTGGTGGCCTGGGTGAGCGTGCCCGACTGGGAGTCGTACGACTCCGCCTCGATCCGGCTGTACGCAGAGCGTGAACCCGTCGTCGGCGGGGTGGTGCTCGTCGTGGAGGTCGGCGTCGTGGTGGTGGTCGGTGTCGTTGTCGCCGTAGGTGTCGTGGTGACCGTTGGTGTGGTGGTGGTCGTGGGTGTCGTTGTCGCCGTAGGCGTTGTGGTGGCCGTCGGTGTGGTCGTGCCGGTGGGAGGCGTGGTGCCAGATCCGCCCTTCACGCTCACTGCGAGGTAGTCGATGAGCATCGGCTTTCCCGAAGCGGTGTCAGCCGTGGGGAGCCACTGGCCGAAGGCACCCGGGAACTCGCCACCCATGGCGACGTCGTAGATGACGAAGAAGCCGTGGTGCAGTGCGGTCGCCCACGTGGTGGCGTCCATCTGGTCGGAGCTCACTGTCTTGACGATCGTGCCGTCGACGTAGAAGCGCAGCTGCTCGGGGCTCGTGCTCCGGTCGTACTCCATCGAGTACGTGTGGAACGCGGATCCGAGGGTGGAGTTGGGCACCGGACCACTCGAGAGGCCCGTCTTCTCGTTGCAGGGACCTCCGTCGATGTAGCCGCAGTGCAGCGTGGACCAGCTGGCGGGGATGCCGTTGACGTTCTCCATGATGTCGATCTCCCCGACGCCGGGCCAGTTCGTCGAGGCGACGGCTCGCGCGGAGTCTCCGAGCATCCAGAACGCGGGCCAATAGGCCCCAGCGGCGGCACCNNGGGGCTGCGTAGTCGGTACGGGCGGTCTCGACGCGTCCCGAGGTCCAGTTGCCCGCAGAGTCACGGACAGCGGTGATCGCGAGGTTGCCCGTGCCGTCCGTCGAGACGTTGGCGGGGCTGTCGGTTGCGGTCTCGACCTCGCCGGTGCCCCAGTTCCAGGCACCCCCGGCGTAGCTGTGGCCGAGGTCGTACTGCCAGTTGGAGCGGTCGAGCCCGGATCCGGCGGCTCCGTTGAAGTCGTCGCGGAAGACCGTGGACCATCCGGCGGCGGGCGTGTCGGCCTTCGCTGGCGCGAGGTAGACCGTCCCCGCCAGGGCGAGGGCGAGGCCGATGGCGCCGAATCTGGCCGCACGGCGATAGGGGGTGGTGGGCATATGGGGGTACCTCCTCGAGGCCCGGGGTGTGGGCCGAACAGACCGACTCATCGTTGAGCCGATCTGTTCACAGTACGTCGGTTCTTCGTCCCGTTTTCAACCGGGGTGTGCATTTGCCCTAATGACTGCGCAAACGTGACTCACCAGCTGGCGTGCAGCGGGCGCCCTTCGTCGTAGCCGGCCGACGACTGCACACCGACGACGGCCTGCTCGTGGTACTGCTCGAGCGTGCGCGCGCCCGCGTACGTGCAGGCGGAACGTACGCCGGACGTGATCCAGTCGAGCAGGTCCTCGACGCCGGGTCGCTCGGGATCGAGGTACATCCGAGAGCTGGAGATGCCCTCCTCGAAGAGAGCCTTGCGGGCACGGTCGAAGGCGGAGTCCTCACGCGTACGGCTCCGTACCGCCCGGGCGCTCGCCATGCCGAACGACTCCTTGTACTGACGGCCCTGGTGGTCGCTCAGCAGAGGGCCGGTCGACTCGTACGTGCCGGCGAACCACGAGCCGATCATGACGCTTCCGGCACCGGCTGCCAGCGCCAGCGCCACGTCCCGCGGGTACCTCACGCCGCCGTCGGCCCACACCGACTTGCCCACGGCGGCCGCGGCACGTGCGCACTCGAGGACGGCGCTGAACTGCGGGCGGCCGACGCCGGTCTGCATCCTCGTCGTACACATCGCACCGGGTCCGACGCCCACCTTGAGGACGTCAGCACCCGCGAGCACGAGGTCGTCCACGGCGCGGGCCGTGACGACGTTCCCGGCGACGAGGACCACCCGGCGGCCGGTGTCAGCCTCGTACGCGTCGCGAGCGTCCCTGACGGCGCTGATGGCCGTGATCATCCGCTCCTGGTGGCCGTGCGCGGTGTCGACGACGAGGACGTCCGCGCCGGCGTCGAGCAGGTGCCGCGCGCGTGCCGCGACGTCGCCGTTGATGCCGATCGCCGTGCCCACCATCAGCCGGCCGCTGCTGTCCAGCGCCGGCTCGTACAGCGACGACCGCAGTGCGCCCTTGCTCGTCATGAGCCCCACGAGGCAGCCGCCCTCGTCGGTGACCAGCGCGACCTTCTGGTGGCGCGCGGAGAGCCGGTCGAAGACCTCCGGCGGCGTCGCGTCCGTACCGACGACCGTGAGGTCGCCGGTCATGACCTCCTGGACCTGCGTGAACCGGTCGACGCCGTCGAACTCGTCGGGGGAGACGATGCCGACGGGCTTGCCGTCCTGGACGACCACAGCCACGCCGTGGGCGCGCTTCGGGATGAGCGTCATCGCCTCGCCGACCGTGGATCCGACGACGACGCGGATCGGCGTCTCGAAGATCGGGTGCGCCGCCTTGACCTTGCCGATCTGGGCAGCCACGACGTCGGTGGGGATGTCCTGCGGCAGGATCGCGATGCCGCCGCGGCGGGCCATGGTCTCGGCCATGCGCCGTCCGCTGATCGCCGTCATGTTCGCCACGACGATGGGCAGCGGGGTCGCCAGGCCGTCGGTGCTCGTCAGGTCGACCTCGGTACGCGAGGAGACGCTGGAGCGGTTGGGCGCCATGAACACGTCGTTGTACGTGAGGTCGTACTCGGGTCTGCCGTCGAGGAATCGCACGGCGGACATCCTGCCATGCGGCTAACGCCCCACGAGGCCGCCGTCCAACCCCGCTCGGCCCACACGCTCTCTGCGGCCTTCAGCGCTGCACAACGGATCCTCGGCGATGGGGAAGACCACGGCGCCCGGACGGTGGTCCAGGAGCTAGCGCACAGTCGTCACGACGGTGTTGGCGATGTCGTCGACGGCCGTCGGCAGGCCCATCCGGGTCAGCTTCGCCGCGTACATGTCGGGGTCGCGCGTGGGGTTGTTCGACAGGAACCGTACGGGNNCCGTGGCTGTGAGCTACGGCGATCTCGTCCGCCGTCGGCTTGGTGAGGTTGGCCCGGATGAACCAGTCGCGCACTCGCGCGCGGCGCTTCGTGACCTGCGCGGGCACCTTCACGCCGTTCTCGTCGACGGCGGCCGTCGGCTCGAGCGACGGGTACTCCGCGTGCTGCGTGAGCGTGAACGCCTCGTCGAGGGGGATCGGCATGTGGTCCTCGTAGTACCCGCCGTCCGGGGTCCTGACGATGACGCCCGACTCGGCGCCGTGGAGCACGCGCTCCGCGTCGTGACGCTGGAGCGACATGCACACGCGGCGGGAGATGATGAAGGCGATCACCGGGGCCACCCAGACGGCGTAGCGCATGGCCCACGTGATCGCGTTGAGGCTTCCGCCGAACGTGTTCGCGAGGATGTCGTTGCCGCCGGCGATCCAGAACATCGCGTACCAGGTGATGCCGGCCACGCCGAAGGACGTACGCGTCGGAGCGTTCCGTGGGCGGTCGAGCAGGTGGTGCTCGGACTTGTCGCCCGTGATCCAGGACTCGATGAACGGCCAGGCCGCGAGCCCGCCGAACAGCAGGCCGAGCATGCCCACGCCGGGCAGGAAGATCTGCCACGACCACGTCGTGTGTCCGATGTGCCACTCGATGGCCGGGAAGATGCGGATGGCGCCCTCGACGAAGCCCATGTACCAGTCGGGCTGGGAGCCGGCCGTGATCTGGTTCGGCGTGTACGGGCCGAACTTCCACACCGGGTTGATCGAGAGGAACGTGCCCATGAGCACGGTCACGCCGAACACGATGAAGAAGAAGCCGCCGGCCTTCGCCATGTACACGGGGAACAGCGGGTAGCCGACCACGTTCTTCTCGGTGCGGCCGGGGCCGGGGTACTGCGTGTGCTTGTGGTAGACGACCAGCGCGAGGTGGGCGCCGATCAGCGCGAGCAGCAGACCGGGCACCAGCAGGATGTGCACCATGTACAGCCGCGGCACGATGATCGTGCCCGGGAACTCGCCACCGAAGACGAGGAACTCGGCCCAGGTGCCGATGACCGGGATCGAGCGGATGAGGCCGTCGACGAACCGGAGGCCGGTGCCGGAGAGCAGGTCGTCGGGCAGCGAGTAGCCGGCGAAGCCCTCGATCAGTGCCATCGACAGCAGGCCGATGCCGATGAGCCAGTTGATCTCACGCGGCTTGCGGAACGCGCCGGTGAAGAAGATGCGGAGCATGTGCACCGTCGCCGCGGCGACGAACAGCATGGCGGCCCAGTGGTGGACCTGGCGCACGAGCAGGCCGCCACGGACGTCGAACGACAACGTCAGCGTCGACTGGTACGCCTCGGACATCGGGATGCCTCGCAGCAGCTGGTACGTGCCCGTGTACTCGACTTCGGCCATCGACGGCTTGAACCAGATCGTCAGGAAGACGCCCGTGAGCAGCAGGATGATGAACGAGTAGAGGGCGATCTCGCCGAGCAGGAACGACCAGTGGTCGGGGAAGACCTTGCGGAGGTTGCCCTTGCTGAGCTTCGCGAGGCCGACACGCTCGTCGAGCCAACCGGCCGGGCCGCCGAGTCCTGCCAGCGGCTTCTTGCCCTGCGGGGTCGTGACCTCGAGGGCCGGTGAGTCCGAGGAGACTGTGGTTGGCTTCGCCATCAGTTGTCTCCGTCCTTGTAGTCGTGGGTGGAGTCACGTTCGAAGTAGCTCGGCCCCACAGGAACCGTGAAGTCACTACGTGCGACGAGGAAGCCCTGGGCATCCGTGGTGATCGGCAGCTGGGGCAGCGAACGTGCCGCAGGTCCGAAGACGACGACGCCCGAGTTGCCGAGGTCGAAGGTCGACTGGTGGCACGGGCACAGCAGGTGGTGGGTCTGCTGCTCCCACAGGCTGATCGGGCAGCCGACGTGCGTGCAGATCTTCGAGTAGCAGAGGATGCCGTCGACCTGCCAGTCCTTGCGGGACTGGGGGATCTTGATGGTGCTCGGGTCCATCCGCACGATGATGATGGCGGCCTTCGCGGTGGCGCTCGCTTTCGCGGCGGGGTCGCTGTTGAGGTCCTGGATGTTCTCCGGGGCCGCGTTGACGAGCTCGCCGACCACCATGTCGGTCGCCTTGATCCGCTTGTACGTGACGTCGGTGACGAGGTGGACGCCCTCCGTCCAGATCGTCTTCTCGATCGTTGCCGCGCGCAAGCCGGGGCCAGGCCACGGACCCATGTCGAGCAGCGTGATCAGCGCCGGGAGGGCGAGCGAGGGGAGCGCGATCTTGAGCGTGTTGCCGATGAGCTTGCGCCGCGGGAGGTCGCTCTGCGTGATGCCCTCGTGGACCTCGTCCAGCGCAGCCTCGCGGGTGTCGGAATCTGAGCCGGCGTCGTGACGCTCCTCGCTGATCTCGTGGTCGCCCATGATCAGCCGCGCCCACTGGATCGCGCCGATCCCCACGAGGAGGATCGCGACGCCGCCCAACAGGCCCAGCCAGAAGTTCTGCGCCTGTGCGTTGAGGCCGGCGAACTGTACGGACCAGGTCCTCGGCACGAAGAAGTACACGACGACGAAGCCGAGGGCGAGCAGCGGTACGGCGCCGAAGCAGGCGGCGACCTGTCGCTCAGCGCGGCGCGACTCCTCGGGGTCGACGTCCGCCCAGCGCTCGACGTGCTCGGGGATCCCGGGGTCCGGCACCGGATGGGTGCGGGTGACCTCCACCTCTTGGCTCATCGTGCACGCGCTCCTCTCGATGCGATCCAGAGGGCGAAGCCCACGAGACCGCCGATGCCGATGATCCATGCTGCCGCGCCCTCGGTGACGGGCCCGATACCGCCGAGCGAGTAGCCACCGCTGTCAGAGGACGAGTTCACGTCGGACAGGTAGGCCATGACCGTGCGTACGTCCTCGTCGGAGAGCTGCGTCGGCGAGAACACCGGCATGTTCTGGGGGCCTGTGCGTACGGCCTCCCAGATTTCGGCGTTGGTGACTCCGGTGCCGGTCAGCGGCGGCGCGTAGTTGCCGTCAGAGAGGGCCCCACCCTTGCCCGCGTAGTTGTGGCAGGCGGAGCAGTTCGTACGGAACAGCTCGCCGCCCTTCGCGATCTGCTCGGCTGTGAGGCCGGACGTGTCGTACTGGGAGGCCGTCGGGAGGCCAGGTCCGCTGCCCAGCGCACCGACGTACTCGGCGACGGCCTTGATCTCGTCGGCGGAGAACGTGTTGGTGGTGCGGCGGGACTGCTGCTGCTGTCCAGCCATCGGCATCCGGCCGCTCGACATCTGGAACGACACGGCGGCAGCGCCGGCCTTCTGGATGTTCGGACCGATCACCGTCCCGTTGACCGTCACACCCTGGGCGTTCAGGCCGTGGCAGGAGGAGCAGTTCTTGATGAAGATCTGCTGTCCGGTGCCCGCGTCGCTCGGCAGGGGAGAGGCGTTGGAGACCGTAGGAGCGGCAATCGCGGAGATGCCCCCCATGACGACGAGGGCCGCCCCGATGAGGGCGGCACGTCGGAAGGGTGACCTGCGAGTCCGTCGGCGCATGGGGCGGTCGCTCACTTGATCAGCTCCAAGAGGTAGATGACGAAGAACAGGATGACCCAGATGGCGTCGACGAAGTGCCAGTAGTACGAGACGACGATCGAGTTCACGAGCTGCTCGCGCGTGAACTGACGCGTCATGTACGTGCGACCGATGAGCAGCAGGAACGCGATGAGCCCGCCCGTCACGTGGAGGGCGTGGAACCCGGTGGCGAGGAAGAACAGCGACCCGTACACGTTCGACGAGATCGTGAGGCCCTCGCTGAAGAGGTTGAAGTACTCCCACACCTGCCCGGACACGAAGACAGCGCCCATGAGGAACGTCAGCGTGTACCACTCGCGCATGCCCCACTTCATGATCTGGAACACGCTGCCGGCTCGCGACGCCCGCTGGTGCTCGGCGGCATGGACGCCCAGCTGGCAGGTGACGGAGCTCGCGACGAGGATCAGCGTGTTGACGCCGGCGTACGGGATGTTGAGCAGGCTGTGGCCGTACTGCCACAAGGACTGGGCACCCGGGACCGCTGCGGCGTTCGTCACGTTGCGGATCGTGAAGTAGGACGCGAACAGGGCGGCGAAGAACATCAGCTCGCTGGCGAGCCACACGATGACACCGACGGCGACCATGTCCGGGCGACCCGGAACACCGCGCAGACGCGGGCCCGCGATGGGGTTGAGGGACTTCGCCGGGAGAGAATCGGCTGTCTGGGTGTTCGCCACGGCACATTATGCGCACAGGTGGGCATGGCGATGCCACCTCGGCGCGACATGTTACGCGCCCGATTTCGGAGTCCTGCAGGCGGGTCCCCCTTGGCATGATCAGGCTGTGCCGATCTGGCCCCTCCCGCAGCACGTCAGCGCGATCGGCGATGTCCAGCCGTTGACGCTGCTCGGGTTGCTCACGGACCCGCAGCGGGACTGGTTCGCCGGGCCCATGCTGCTGCTTCTCGTGGAGGGTCTACGTGTGGGGCGCTGCGGGCCCTCAACGGGCGGCTGCGCGTCTCGTTGCTGTGACTGATCCACTCCAAGCTGGATCGCGAGGAACATGCGCAACTGAGGCGGGAGCAGGAGGCCGGCGTCTCCGGCGCTACGATTCAGCCACTGCCAGCCGACACGAGGACTGAAGAATGACCGCGACCGCCAAGGTGCTCCTGTACTCCGACGACCGCACGGTCCGGGAGCAGGTGCGACTCGCGCTGGGCAAGCGTGTGGCCGCGGACCTGCCCGAGCTCGAGGTGGTCGACACGGCGACGCAGCCCGCGGTGCTCAAGGCGCTCGAGGAGGGCTCGTACGACCTGTGCATCCTCGATGGTGAAGCCGTGCCGGCCGGCGGCATGGGTGTCGCCAAGCAGCTCAAGGACGAGATCGCGCACTGCCCGCTGATCCTCCTGATCGTCGCGCGTCCTCAGGATGCGTGGCTCGCGGCGTGGAGCGGTGCCGAGGCGATCGTCGGCTACCCGATCGATCCCGTGAAGCTCCCGCAGGTGGTGGCGGACCTGCTCCGCCACGCCGGCGTCGCCGTCAAGGCCTGAGCATGGCGACATGGGGCGAGGTCCTCACCACGCTCGTACGGCGCCAGGACCTCCCCGGGTCCGACGTCGCCTGGGCCATGGACCAGATCCTCACCGGCGAGGCCACCCCCGTACAGATCGCAGGTTTCGTCGTGGCCCTGCGCGCGAAGGGGGAGACGGTCGACGAGCTGACGGCGCTGGCGCAGTCGATGCTCGACCACGCGACCCCGATCAGCCTCGACCGCGACGCCGTCGACATCGTCGGCTCGGGCGGCGACCGTGCGCACACCGTCAACGTCTCCACGATGGCGGCCATCGTCGCCGCGGCAGCCGGCGCGAAGGTCGTCAAGCACGGCAA
>PMBM01000150.1 GCA_003153855.1 Propionibacteriaceae bacterium | reverse complement strand
AGGACGAGCGTCTTGGCCTTCCGGAAGGGGTCCACGTAGGCCGAGGTCGGATCGGGCATGAGTGCCATGTCGGACTCGTGGATCTTCTGGAAGCCACGGATCGACGAACCGTCGAACGCCAGCCCATCCTCGAACACGGCCTGCGTCAGGGCAGTGGCCGGGATCGTGAAGTGCTGCATGACGCCCGGCAGGTCGCAGAAACGAATGTCGATGGACTCGATGTCGTTCTCTTTGACATAAGCCAACGTGTCGTCGGCGCCTTGGAACATGGAACCTCCAGTGAACTCAGGGCGCACGTTGCGCCAGAACTGAACCTAGTGATGGGCCGTTGCCGACCCATGTCGGGATTGTTTCGGCAATGTAACGCCCCGAGGGGACTGCCGCAGGCGATCCCACGAGGCCGCTCGGCCAGGCCCGGATATGCTCCGAAACATGGCGAACGAGGCGGCTACGGACTACCCGGGATCCTCGCTCGGGCTGCCCGCGTCGGGTCGCGGTTCGCTCGCCTCGTGGCGGGCCCGGATCGCCGCGCTCATCATCGACTGGGCCGCCAGTCTGGCGGTCGCCACCCTCGTCGTGGGGACGGGCGCGCTCCGTGGTGGAGGGTGGCGCGGCTTCATCCCGCTGGTCGTGTACGTCGTGCAGAAGGCAGTCCTGACGTGGCTCGCGTCGGGATCGTTCGGGCAGCTGCTGGCGAGGATCGCGGTCGTACGCGTCGAGGGAGGGCCTATCGGCGCCTGGCGCGCGATCATCCGCGCAGTCATGGTCGGCATCGTCGTCCCGGCGGTCGTCGTCGGCGCTGAGCGGCGCGGGCTCGACGACCTCGTGCTCGGGACCGTGGTCGTGAACCGCACGGATGGGCGTACGGCCTGAGCCGTGTCGATAGTCTGTCCTGACAGGTCAGCAAGGGAGTCAACGGTGACGGACTATCGCGAACCAGGTCGACGTTTCGGCGGCGACTTCATCTTCGGCACGGCCACGGCGGCGTACCAGATCGAGGGCGCCGTCACCGAGGACGGCCGCGGGCCCTCCATCTGGGACACGTTCAGCCACACACCCGGCCGTACGCTCGGCGGGGAGACCGGCGACGTCGCGTGCGACTCGTACCATCGCTGGGAGTCGGACCTCGACCTCATGGCCTCGTACGGGATCGACGCCTACCGCTTCTCGATCGCATGGCCACGGATCATCCCGACCGGTACGGGTGCGGTGAACCAGGCCGGCCTCGACTTCTACTCGCGCTTCGTCGACGGCCTCCTGGAGCGGGGCATCAAGCCGATCGTCACCCTGTACCACTGGGACCTNNCGCTCGGGGACCGCGTCGACACCTGGACGACGCTCAACGAGCCGTGGTGCGCGGCGTACCTGGGGTACGGCGTCGGCGTGCATGCACCCGGGCGTGCCGACCCCGTCGCGGCCCTCCGGGCCGTCCACCACCTCAATCTCGGCCACGGCCTCGCCGTTCAGGCGCTCCGCACGGTGGTGTCGCCCGAGGCCAGGATGTCGATCACGAACAACCTGTCGACCGTACGGCCGGCGAGCGACGACCCGGCCGACGTCCACGCCGCCGAGAAGGACCGCGCGCTGGCCAACGGGGTGTTCACGGGACCTCAGCTGAAGGGCGAGTACCCGGCGCTGGCCTTCGAGGTCACCTCGAAGCTCACCGACTGGTCGTTCGTCCAGGACGGGGACCTGGCTCAGATCCACCAGCCGATCGACGTGCTGGGACTCAACTGGTACACGCCGAGGACCGTCCACCAGGGCACGCCACCGCCGCCCACACCGACGCCGATGCCGTCCGTGTCGCCCGGCAACGAGGACGTACAGGATGTGTTCGAAGACGGCGACCGTACGGAGATGGGGTGGCTCGTCGACCCGTCCGGCCTCGAGGAGCTCCTGGGCGACCTGAGCCGCGAGTTCCCCGGCCTCCCGATCGTCATCACGGAGAATGGCTGCGCGTACGACGACCCGGTCGTCGACGGCCGCTGCCACGACGTGCGGCGGGTCGACTACCTGCAGCGCCACGTGACGGCGGTGCATCGGGCGATCGAGGGCGGCGCGAACGTCGTCGGCTACTTCGTCTGGTCGCTCATGGACAACTACGAGTGGTCGTTCGGCTTCAGCAAGCGGTTCGGCATCACGCACGTGGACTTCGAGACGCAGCAGCGCACACCGCGTGACTCAGCGCTGTGGTACTCGAAGCTGGCCCGTACGCACGAGATCCCCGACGTGGACGCGGTCTAGCTGAGACCTGCTTCGTCCAGTCACTGAAACACCGGTGTGGTTATTGCTGCGTTTCTGTTGATTCATGCGTATCTTTAGGTCATGGTCGTCACTGCTGCCGATGAGGAGCGTCTGCTCCCGCACGAGCGTCACCTTCGCATCCTCGAACAGGCGCGCAACCGGTCCCGGGTCGAGGTGTCCGCGCTCGCCGAAGAGCTGGACGTCACCTCGGAGACCATCCGCCGCGACCTCGCAGTCCTCGAGCGCCGCGGCCTGCTGCGCCGAGTGCACGGCGGTGCCGTCCACATGGAGCGCCTCGGCTACGAACCGTCGGTCACGGCGCGGCGCGAGCAGCGTACGGCCGAGAAGGCCCGCATCGGACGCGCCGCCCGCGACCTGCTGCCCGACGGGGGAGCGATCCTGGTCGACGCCGGCACGACGACCATGGAGCTCGTCCGCGCCCTGCCGTCGGACATCTCCCTGACCGTCGTCACGAACTCCATCCAGGCCGCCTCGTTCCTCGCCGAGCTGCCGCGCATCGAGCTGCTGCTGCTCGGCGGCCGCATCCGTGACATCACGGGCGCCGCCGTGGGCTCGTGGACGCGCAACGCGCTCGCGAACCTTCGGGTGGACGTGGCCTTCATGGGTGCGAACGGCATCACTCCCGACAACGGCCTCACGACGCCCGACCAGGCCGAGGCCGAGGTCAAGGCGATGATGGTCGATGCCGCGGCGCGGGTCGTCTGCCTCGTCGACCACAGCAAGGTGGGGCTGAGCCAGCTGTGCCGGTTCGCCAGCCTCGACGCGGTCGACGTAGTGATCACCGACACCGGCCTGGAGCAGGATCTCGCCGACGAGCTCGCGGCCGCGGGACCAGAGGTGATCCGCGCATGATCGTCACGCTGACCCCGAACCCCAGCCTCGACCGTACGATCGCGGTCGCCGTCCTCAAGCGCGGCACGGTGATGCGCGCGACGGAGTCGCGGGAGGATCCCGGCGGCAAGGGTCTGAACGTGAGCCGTGCCCTCGCGCAGAACGGCACAGCGACGCGGGCCGTCCTGCCGATCGGCGGTGTCTACGGGGGCGTGATGCTCGACCTCCTCCGCGCGCAGGACGTCGAGGTCGTGCCCGTACCGATCGACGGCGCCATCAGGGCCAACGTGGCGATCGTCGAGCCTGACGGAGCGACGACGAAGGTCAACGAGCAGGGGCCCTGCTTCAGCGCCGCGGAGGTCGAGGCGCTGCGCGTCGCCACCGCCGGCGCGAGCGCGGGAGCCGGATGGGTGGTGTGCTGCGGTTCGTTGCCTCCCGGGATCGACGACGACTTCTACGCCGACCTCGTCGAGCGCTGCCACGAGGGCGGCGTGAAGGTGGCCGTCGACTCCTCGGGGGAGCCGATGGCGCGGGCGCTCGCCGCCCGGCCCGACCTCATCAAGCCGAACCGGGTCGAGCTCGCCGAGGCCGTGGGTCACGACCTGCCGACGGTGGGCGCGGTGATCGAGGCCGCCAAAGGACTCGTCGCGAC
Organism: Propionibacteriaceae bacterium; assembly: GCA_003153855.1. GTDB lineage: Bacteria > Actinomycetota > Actinomycetes > Propionibacteriales > Propionibacteriaceae > Fen-668. The sequence continues at coordinate 27,591 of PMBM01000150.1, read as the reverse complement.
GGGGATCGGCTGCGTACTCGTCAGCCTCGGTCGTGACGGCGCGCTGCTCGTCGACTCCGAGCGGGTCGTACGAGCGGAGGCGCGGGTCGAGAACCCGCTGTCGACCGTCGGTGCCGGTGACGCCTTCCTGGCCGGGTACCTGCACGCGGTCGCGTCCGGGCTCGACGCCGAGAAGGCCCTCCGTACAGCCGTGGCCTTCGGCGCCGCAGCCGTGAGCCGGCCGGGAAGCCAGATGCCGACCGCCGCCGAGGTCGCCGCCATCACCGTCGTCGTGGACCGCGACCCGGATCCGGCGGTCCTGCTGGACGACTGACGCCGCGGGTAGTCTCGGCGGATGAACTGGATCTGTGCCACGTGCGCCGTCGAGACGGCCGAGTCCCCGACCCCACCGGAGACCTGTGAGATCTGCTCCGACGAGCGCCAATGGGTTCCCGCGACAGGGCAGGCCTGGACCACGCTCGCCGAGCTCGAGGCCAGGGGGACCACGACGTCATGGTTCGAGGTCGAGCCCGGGCTGTACGGGATCACCGCGGACCCACGCGTGGGCATCGGCCAGCAGACGATGGTCGTCGACACCGGCGACGGCGTGGTGGTCTTCGACCCGCTGGGTTACGTCGACGCAGCCGCGGTCGACCACATCCGCGACCTCGGAGTCGTACGCGCGGTGGCAGCGAGCCACCCGCACATGTACGGCTGCCAGACGGACTGGGCCGAGGCGCTGGACGCTCCGGTGGTCATCAACTCCCACGACGCGGAGTGGTGCCGCAGGCGAGATCGCGTGACGTTCTTCGACGAGTCGTACGAGCTGGGGCCGGACATCACGCTCCACCGCGTCGGTGGGCACTTCCGCGGCCAGACGGTGGCCGAGTGGCGTACCGGGAGCTCCGGCGCGGGCGTGCTGCTCGCCGGCGACGCCGTGACGCCCAACCCCGACCGCCGTACGGTCACCTTCCTCCGCAGCTTCCCCAACCGGTTGCCACTGTCGGGCGCGGTCGTGCGCAGGATCGCCGGCCAGCTGGACGGGCTCCACTTCGACCGTCTGTACAACAACTTCGGGGACGCGGTGCCGTCCGACGCGAAGGCGGTGCTCAGGTTCTCCGCCGAGCGGTACGCGGCGTGGACCGACGGTCTGCACGACGACGAGACCTGGTGACGCGCAGAGAGCCGCGAGGGTGTCGTTCCCCTGGCGGCTCTCTGCTCTGTTCCGTCCTACGACGCGATGGGCATCATGACGCGTCGAGGTCGGTGGCCAGAAGGGTCGCCAACGAGTCGAGTACGGCTTCGTCGTCGGACGTCAACGTGACGGTGTCGCCGTGGCCGGCGCCGAGCGTCATGACGGCGAGGATGCTGTCCGCGTCGACGGTCTTGTCGCCCTTGGTGAGCGTGACCTCTGCGCCGCTGGCTTCGACCGCCTGGACGAACAGGGCGGCGGGGCGTGCGTGCAGGCCGACTGCGGACGCGATGGTGACGTCACGGGTTGCCATGGTTCTCCTTGGTGCTCAGGGTTCGACGGTGACCTTGATGGCCTGGCCCTTGGCGACGATGTCGAACGCCTCGAGGGCCCGCTCCAAGGGCAGGTGGACGGTGATCAGGTCCTTGACCGGTACGAGACCGGACGCGATGTACTCGAGGGCCCTCTTGTTGTGCGACGGCGCTGAGCCGTTCGCACCGTGGATGTGCAGCTGACGGTAGTGGACGAGGTTCGAGTCGCACGTGATCGTCGGGTTCGTCTTCGGCAGGCCGCCGAAGAACGAGATCCGGCCGTTGCGTGCGGCCATCGCGATGGCCTGCTCCTGCGTGACGTTCGCCGCGGTCGCGGTGATCACCACGTCCGCGCCTCTGCCACCGGTGAGCTTCATGACCTCCTCGACGACGTCGACAGTGGACGCGTCGATGACGTGCTCCGGCTGTACGGCGGCGGCGGACATGGCGAGCCGCTCGGCGTTGACGTCCACGAGGATGATCTTCCCGGCCTGGTGCACGCCTCGGGCGATCCGGATGTGGATGCAGCCGATGGGGCCCGCACCGAAGACGACGACCGTGTCGCCGGCCTCGATGCCGAGCTGCTCCTGCGCATTGATCGCGCACGCGAACGGCTCGGCTGCGGAGGCCTCGTCGAAGCCCACGCCGTCGGGGATCCGGTTCAGCCCGTCCACCGCCAGCACCTGACGCGGGACGACCATGTACTCGGCGAAGCCGCCGTCGTACTGGTAGCCGATCGACGTCTGGTTCTCGCAGATCGCCATCCAGCCCTTGCGGCACTCGTAGCAGTCGCCGCACGGCACCGCCGCGATGACCTGCGCCCGGTCCCCGATGGCCCAGCCGGTGACATTCGCACCGACCTCGGCCACCTCGCCGGCGACCTCGTGGCCCATCACCCGTGGCGTGGTGGTGATGTTCTGGTGGCCACCCAAGAAGATCTTCACGTCCGTGCCGCAGGTCGAGCAGTTCTTGACCCGCAGCAGCACCTCGTCGGCGTTGATCTGCGGGACCGGAGCCTCCTCGACCCGTACGTCACCGGGCGCGTAGAAGCGCAGTACCTTCATTCAGTCCTCCGAGGGGGCGAGCAGAGTCAGGACCTCGTCGACCGACGAGGTCGTCCGCAGACGCTCGGCCGAGTCCGAGTCCATGAGCACCTCGGCCAGGGCGGCGAGGATGCTCACGTGCTCGTCGGTCGCCGAAGCGATCGGGATGAGCACGTACGCCGTCTTGCCGCTGCCCCAGTCGATGCCGCCCGGGAACTGTACGAACCCCAGCGCGGCCCGGACGATGTGCTCCCGGGACTCGTTGGTGCCGTGGGGGATCGCGACGCCCTCACCGAGGAACGTCGAGATCTGCTGTTCACGGGCCAGCATGCCGTCGATGTAGGCGGGGGCCGCCGCCCCGGCGTCGACGAGGATCTGTCCGCATAGGCGGATCGCATCCTCCTTCGACGTCGGTGGCAGGCCGAGCCGAACCGATTGCGGAGCGAGGATCGGCTCAGGACTCAAGGGTCTCTCCGTTCTTGATCGCGTTCTCGACCCGCGTGAAGGCCGGGTCGCCCATGTACTGGTCGAACGGGATGATCACCGCGTTCCTCGGAGCGATGGCCTGGGCACGGTCGAGCAGTCCGGAGTGGCACAGGATGAGCTGCGCGTCGGCCGGGATGCCGTTGACCGGTGTGTGGGTGACCTCGACGCCGGCGGAAGCCAGCTTCTTCTTCATCGCCGAGGCGACCATGACCGAGCTGCCCATCCCTGCGTCACACGCGATCACGAGCCGCTTCACGTCGCGACCGTTGATCGTACGGGTGGCGGTGGCGGTGGCCGTCGCGACCGACGAGGTGCCGGCGCCCGGAGGGGTCCACGCGACGGTGGGAGCCTCGGGGTTTGCCTCAGCAGCCGCTGCTTCGGCTTCCGCCTCAGCCTTGGCGCCACGCCCGAACCCGAAGAGGGCGGAGGCGACAGCGAACGAGACCGCAGTGGCGACCACGACGTCGGCCAGCATCGGGAGGTAGCCATCCTTGGGGGTCACCGCGAAGTAGGCGATGATCGAGCCAGGGGAGGCAGGTGCGACGAGACCTGCGCCGAGGAGCGAGCCGACGAACAGGCCGGACATGCCGCCGGCGATGACCGCGAGGATCATCTTGGGCTTCATGAGCACGTACGGGAAGTAGATCTCGTGGATGCCACCCAGGAACTGGATGATGATCGCGCCGGGAGCCGAGGGCCGGAGCGCGATCGGACCGAAGAACATGAACGCCAGGAGCAGGCCAAGACCAGGGCCGGGGTTCGACTCGACCATGAAGAGGATCGACTTGCCGGCCGCCGTGGCCTGAGCGGCACCTAGCGGGGAGAGCACGCCGTGGTTGATGGCGTTGTTGAGGAAGAGGACCTTCGCGGGCTCCACGAAGATCGACGCCAGCGGGAGCAGGTGGGCGTTGACCAGTGCCTGGACGCCGCTGCCGAGCCATTTCACGAGGACCTCGACCACGGGGCCGATGCCGAGGCGTCCGAGGATCGCCATACCGCCGCCGAGGATGCCCAGGGAGAAGTTGTCGATGAGCATCTCGAAACCGGTCGGGACCTTGCCCTCGATCGCCTTGTCGAGCTTCTTGAGCAACCACGCGGACAGCGGGCCGATGATCATGGCACCCAGGAACATCGGCACATCGGTGCCGACAATGACGCCCATGGTCGCGATCGCCCCGATGACGGCACCGCGCTGACCGTGGACCATCCGGCCACCGGTGTAGCCGATCAGGACCGGGAGAAGGTAGGTGATGATCGGGCTGACCAACGCCGCCAAGGTAGCGTTCGGCCACCAGCCGGTCGGGATGAACAGAGCGGTGATGAGGCCCCAGGCGATGAAGGCGCCGATGTTGGGCATGATCATGCCGGCGAGGTATCCGCCGAACTTCTGGACTCTGGCGCGTACGCCCGGGCCCTCAAGGTTCTTGTTGACGCGAGCGTCGGGTAGTACAGCTGACATGGAGACCCTTTCTCGAACTGCGGTGTCACGAGAGCCGTCTACGGCCTATGTGGCCAACAAAACAACACATTCGGGCATTCGTCAAGCCAAAACCACAAATTCGGGCATCGAAACGTACACAGTGGACGCACATCTGCCACCGCTCGCCCTGATCGTGATGTGATGCACGTCCAGCAGGAGGTGAGTCGATGACCCTGGGAATCGTGGCGATCGCCGCTGTCGTACTCGTCGTCGCGGCGACGGCGCTCGCGCCACGCGTGGGTGTCGCAGCCCCGTTGCTCCTCGTCGTGCTGGGTTTCGTGGCGAGCCTTACGCCGTTCGTCGGGGCCGTGACCGTACCGCCGGAGTGGATCCTGTCGGGCATCCTTCCGCCGCTGCTCTACTCGGCAGCGGTGAGCGCCCCGGTCATGGAGGTTCGCCGGGACTTCCGGATCATCTCCTTGTTCTCGGTCGTCCTCGTGGTCGTGTCGGCGGTCGTGGTCGGAATCGTCGCCACCGTCCTCATCCCTGGACTGCCGCTGGGTGTCGGCATCGCCCTCGGCGCCGTGATCAGCCCCACGGATGCCGTGGCGACGAGCATCGTCCGCAAGGCGGGGGTCCCGCCGCGCCTCGTCACCATCCTCGACGGCGAGAGCATGCTCAACGACGCGTCGGCTCTCGTGCTGCTCCGGTCAGCTGTCGCGGCGGTCGGCGTGGGGATCTCGCTGTGGCAGGTGGGCGGGCAGTTCATCTGGGCCGTCGTGGCGGCGGTGGCGATCGGCTTCGGCGTGGGCAAGCTCAACCTGCTCGTACGGTCCAAGATCACCGACACGAACGCCGGTGTCGCGCTGTCGCTGGTGGTCCCGTTCGTCGCGTACATCCCGGCCGAGCGCCTGGGTGCCTCCGGGTTGGTGGCCGCGGTCGCGGCGGGAGTCGTCACGGGCTACGGCGCTCCTCACAAGATCGGGGCCAGGGACAGGATCACCGAACGTACGGTGTGGCGCACGATCGAGCTCCTTCTCGAGAGCAGCGTCTTCCTCCTGATCGGTCTCGAGCTGCCCGCTCTCGCGAAGGACCTCACGGGCAGTGGCGGGAGTATCGCTGCGGCCCTCGGCATCGGCGCGATCGCCGCGACCATCGTGGTCGCGATCCGTGCCGCCTTCGTGGCGGGTTCGGTGTGGGCCCTGGCCCGGAGGAACCGTCGCCAGCCCGCGGTGAGGGAGAAGCTCGCCGAGATGTCCGACCAGCTGGACCACGGCGTCGTCCCGGAGCTGGGGAACCCGGAGCGCAACGCCCGTCGCGTTCTCAAGAGGCGACCGCCGAACACGGACGAGAAGACCCAGACCCAGCTCACGCGCTGGCGCAGGGCGGTGAACGGCCGGATCGCCGACCTCGACTACCTCGCGGCTGAGCAGTTCGGGTGGCGGGACGGCGTGATCCTCGTCTGGGCCGGCATGCGTGGAGCCGTCACCGTGGCCGCCGCGCAGACTCTCCCCGAGAACACCCCGGAGCGCTCGCTCGTGGTCCTCGTCGCGACCCTCGTCGCTGTCGGAACCCTGCTCCTCCAAGGCTCGACACTCTCGTGGGTCGCGGCACGGCTCGGTCTCACCGACCGTGACAGCGCCGGCGACGAGGCACAGTGGATCTCCCTGCAGAACGAGCTGAAGGACGCGGCGATGACCCGGCTCGAGGCGTACCCGAACAAGATTGCGGACACCATCCGGGAACGGCTGACGCAGCGCACCCAGCCCGAGGACGACCCGTACGGGAGCGCCGTACAACGCGTGAAGATGGAGCAGTTCCGCATCCTTCGCCTCGACCTCATCTCCGCCGAGCGCGACGAGCTGCTCCTCCTGCGCGAAAGCGGTACGTACCCCACGGCCATGCTCGACGCCGCCCTGACCCAGCTGGACGCCGAGCAGATCGGCATCGAGCTTCGCCACTGAGCGGTTGTCCACAGAGCCGGCGCCCATCCACAGCTGACGAGCGTCGTGACGCGCGACAGGTGAGCCCGTACATGGTCAGGGTGTGAGAGTTCCCCGACCATGGCCCCTTCCCGGCCAGCCGACGCCAACCGCTGTGCTGCACGCTGCGGGGGTCAGCGACGAGATGATCCACACGCAGCTGGCGGCCGGCCGTCTGCTGAGACTTCGTCATGGCGTCTACGTGGGCGCCAGCGCCTGGCCCTCAGCACCCAGCGAGCAGCATGTGCTCCTCGCTCGAGCGGAGCAGGTGGCGAACCCAGGCGGTGTCATCAGTCACCAGTCGGCGGCCGTTGAATGGGGCCTACCCGCCCCAGGGTTCACGCCGTGGCACGAACAACCGGTCTGCCTCACCTTCCCGACCGCTCGCGGACACGGGTCGCAGCACAAGATCGCGCGACACCGGCTGGCCTCGCTGCCAGAGACGCAGATTGTGCGTGATCCCGCCGGCTACCCCGTGACGAGCCTCGCCCGTACGGCCTCGGACCTGGTCGCAGGATTCGCGCTGCCGGAAGCCTTGGTCGTCCTGGACGCGGCCGCGAGGTCGCTACTCGAGACCTTCGTCTCGAACGCCCGACGACGCGACTACCTGAACCCGAGGCTCGTCGATGCGGTGCGGGACACCATCGCAACCGTGAACCCGAGTCTGCCGGCCCTGACGCTGGTCCACCCTGCGCGGGAGTCCGCTGCTGAGTCACTCAGCGCCGGACACTTCCATCTGGCCGGGCTGCCCACCCCCCTCTTCCAGGTCCCGATCGAGACGCCGTTCGGGACCTTCTTCCCCGACTTCTTCTGGCCTGAGCACCGACTCATCGGGGAGTGCGACGGAGCCGTCAAAGGAGAGGACCCGGGAGCCTACGTGAAGGAGAAGCGTCGCGAGCAGGTCTTTCTGGACCTCGACTTCGGTGTGGTGAGGTGGCTGGGCGGCGAGATCATGACCAAGCCCGCGCGCGTCGTGGGACGGGTGGCTCGAGCTCTGGGTCTGTGACCATTCTGACGATCGAAAATCGGGCAATGGGCGTACGAGCAGTGTCTGCAATGTCGCCGTGGATCGGAACTCGGCTTGTGGCGTGCTGCCAGCCGGTGACAAGCCGAGCTTCGGTCCATGGCGGGGTGTCGGCGGTATCGGGGCGCGTCATAAGCCGAGCATCGATGGTCGGGCCGCGCCGTCGGAGTCCCTAGGCTGTCCGGGTGGCACATCTGCTGGGGGCCGAGTCCGTACGCCTGGAGTACCCGACCAAAGTCGTCTTCGACGCGGTGACGATCGGGGTCTCCGAGGGAGACCGGATCGGCATCGTCGGCCGCAACGGCGACGGCAAGTCCAGCCTGCTGGGGATCCTCGACGGGCGCGTGATCCCGAACGACGGCAAGGTCACGCGGCGCAACGGCCTGCGGATGGGGGCTCTCGAGCAGGGCGACACCCTCGACGACACCAGCACGGTGGGACACGCGATCGTCGGCGACCGCCCCGAGCACGTCTGGGCGGGCGAGCCGCGGATCCGGGAGATCATCGCCGGGCTCGTCGCGGACGTCGGCTGGGACACGCTCATCGGGACGCTCTCGGGTGGCCAGCGGCGTCGCGTCGCCCTGGCGGCCCTGCTCGTCGAGGACTGGGACCTCGTCATCCTCGACGAGCCGACCAACCACCTCGACGTCGAAGGCGTGCAGTGGCTCGCCGACCATCTCAAGCAACGCTGGACCCGTACGCAGGGCGGCCTCCTGGTCGTCACCCACGACCGCTGGTTCCTCGACGAGGTCTGCACGGCGACATGGGAGGTCCACGACCGGGTCGTGGAGCCGTTCGACGGGGGCTACGCCGCGTACGTGCTGCAGCGGGTCGAGCGCGACCGCCAGGCGGCAACCGTGGAGGCCAAGCGCCAGAACCTCATGCGCAAGGAGCTGGCCTGGCTGCGCCGGGGACCGCCAGCACGGACGAGCAAGCCCAAGTTCCGCATCGACGCGGCCAACATGCTGATCGATGACATTCCGCCGGCGCGGGACCGGGTCGAGCTGGCGAAGCTGGCCACTGCGCGCCTCGGCAAGGATGTGGTCGACATCGAGAACGTCTCGGTGTCGTACGGGGAGAACGTCGTTCTCACCGACGTCACCTGGCGGATCGGGCCCGGCGACCGGCTGGCGGTGCTCGGCGCCAACGGGGCCGGCAAGTCGACGCTGCTCGGCCTGGTCAGCGGCTCGGTGAAGCCGACCCTCGGGCGCGTGAAGCGCGGCAAGACCGTGAAGATCGGGATGCTCGACCAGCGGTTCTCCGACCTCGAGGAGATCGCCGACGATCGTGTACGGGAGGTGCTGGCTCGTACGCAGACGACGTTCACGATCGACGGACGCGACCTGACACCGGCCCAGCTGCTCGAGAGGCTCGGCTTCTCCCGTGACCATCTCTCGGCGCGTGTCTCGGAGCTCTCCGGCGGTCAGAAGCGGCGACTCCAGCTGCTGCTCGTGCTGCTCGCCGAGCCCAACGTGCTGATCCTCGACGAACCGACCAACGACGTGGACACCGACATGCTCACCGCGATGGAGGACCTGCTCGACTCGTGGCCGGGCACGCTCCTCGTGGTGTCGCACGACCGGTATCTCGTGGAACGTACGACGGACATGCAGTACGCGATCTTCGACCATGGCATCCGGCACCTGCCGGGCGGCGTCGACGAGTACCTCCGGCTGCGCCACGCGGAGTCTCTGGCCACTCCCGATGCCGCTCCACGCGAGGTCTCCGCCAGCTCAGCGGCCGAGCAGCGCGCCGCGGCGAAGGCGCTTCAGGCGACGGAGCGCAAGATCGAACGGCTGGGGGAGCGCATCCAGAAGCTGCACTCGACGATGGCCGTGCACGACCCGGCCGACTATCAGGGGCTCGGCCGCCTGCACGACGAACTCCGCGACCTCGAGGCCGAGGTCGCGGAGCTGGAAGACGCGTGGTTGGAGCTGTCGGAGCAGGCCGGCTGAGGCCTAGTCTCGCGCGTCCGAGAACCCTTGACGGTTGCCCTGCCCTGGGCACGCACCTCGCAGTGTTGCCGTCGGTCACCAGACGCCCGGTATGGCTACCCTCCGGCGCCTCGCGATGCACGCACCCAGGCCACGGCAACCGAGGAGGGACTTCAGACGCGCAAGGCTAGCGGCCGCGTACGGCTGCCCGGGCACCCTTCGAGGTCGGCATCGGGCCCTTGGGCAGCGGGATCTTGGGACGCATCGAGTCGAGAGCCTTCAGCCGGTTGGAGATGTCGGTGATCTCGGCCGTCTTGATGACCTTGGGCAGCTTCTTGATGTGGTCGGCGAGCTTGTCGAGGGGAACCTGGTTGTCGCGGTCGCCCATGACGATCGTCGTGACCTTCACCCCGTACTTGACCTGCTCGTGCTTCTTGGCCTCGGTCGCGAGCATCGCGCGTACGCGGCCAGGGTCTCCTTCGCCGATGAGCACGATGCCGGCCGGTCCGACGGCGCGGTGGACGATGTCGAGCTGCCGGTTCGCGGTGATGACCGGCGACTTGACCCAGTCCTTGCTGAGCATCGACATCGCGACCTCGGCGGAGCCCTTCTGCCCTTCGTACCGCTTGTACGTCGCGCTCTTGGCCCGCCACGTCAGCACGGACATGGCCGCCAGCACGCCGAACAGGATGCCGAAGACGAGGTATAGCCACCACGGCTTGATGAAGATGCCGATGACCGTGAACACGACGATGGTGAGAACCAGCGCGCCGCCCATGTACAGGTTGGCCTTGGGGTCGTGCTGCGCGGTGACCTTGTAGACCTCGAAGATCTGGCGGACCTGTCCCCAGTCCTTCGGGTCGGTCGAGTTCTTGCGGCGCAGCTTCTCGGCGTTCTTCGTCGCCTTCTGCTCCGCGGCCAGCTGCTTGGCCCGCTCACTCGCCATCGGTGCTCACATTCTCTGTCTGACTCGGTGTTGAACTCGTCGCGGCCAGTGCCTCGCTGGCCTGACGGTACAGTCTCCCAGCGCGATACGAGGAACGCACCAGCGGCCCCGACAACACGCCCTCGAACCCGATCTCGGTCGCCTCGGCAGCCAGCTCGTCGAACTCGCTCGGCTCGACCCAGCGGTCGACAGGGTGCAGGTGAGCGTTGGGACGCAGGTACTGGGTGATCGTCACGAGGTGCGTGCCGGCGTCGCGGAGGTCGCGCAGCGTCTGCGACACCTCCTCGCGGGTCTCGCCCATCCCCATGATGATGTTCGACTTCGTGACGAGCCCGGCGTCACGGGACCTCGTGAGCACGCCGAGCGACCGCTCGTACGAGAACCCGGGGCGGATGCGCCTGAAGACCCTCGGCACGGTCTCGACGTTGTGGGCGAAGACCTGCGGCCGGGTCTCCAGCACCTGGTCGACCAGCTCCGGCTTGCCGGAGAAGTCCGGTGCCAGCATCTCGACGCCGACGCCGGGGTTCTCGCCGTGGATCGCCCGGATGGTCTCCGCGTACAGCCAGGCGCCCTCGTCGGGCAGGTCGTCGCGGCAGACGCCGGTCACGGTCGCGTACCGCAGCCCCATCGACTTCACGCTCTCGGCGACGCGCTGAGGCTCCGCGGTGTCGTACGACGTGGGCTTCGCCGACTCGATCTGGCAGAAGTCGCAGCGGCGGGTGCAGGCGTCACCACCGATGAGGAAGGTCGCCTCGCGGTCCTCCCAGCACTCGAAGATGTTGGGGCAGCCCGCCTCCTGGCACACCGTGTGGAGACCCTCGCGCCGCATGATCGACTGGAGATCGGTGTAGTTGGGACCCATCACCGCGCGCGTACGTATCCACGAAGGCTTGCGCTCGATGGGGGTCTCTGCGTTCTTGACCTCGAGCCGGAGGAGCCGGCGGCCGTCAGGACGAACTGTCACTCGCACAGGTTACCTGGGGGGAAGCTGTTTCACACTCCGCGCTCAGCGGCCCAGCAGTGACCCGAGCGCGATGGGCCCGAGGAACGCTGCGAGCCACGCCGCAGCGATGAGTGACGGGCCGAACGGCAGCTCGGCCTTGCGTCCAGCCCGTCGCGCGATGAGGACGGCGATGGTCACAGGGACGTGTACGAGGAAGGCGCCGAGCGCGCCGACGAGGGCGTACGGCAGTCCCAGCCAACCCAGGAACGTACCGAAGAACAGGGACAGGCTCACGTCGCCGATCCCGAACTGGCCCTTGCCGAACCATGCGATGACGAAGTAGACGAGGGCGATCACCGCTCCGGTGGCCAGGGCGACCCCGAAGCGGGCCCACGAGCCTTCGATGGCGGCGGCGATGAGGAGCGAGGCGACCAGCGCGAGCATCCCGGGCCACATGATCTTGTGCGGGATCTCATGAGCGGCGAGGTCGGTGGCGACGAGCAGCGTGCTGACCAGTGCCGCGACGGCGAAGGCCAGAGTCTCGGGCCACGCCGTGAGGCGCCAGCCTGCGAGAGCCCCGAACAGGACGCCGAGTACGGCGAGTACGGGGACGCTGATGATGCGTGGGTATGTGGGGTCGGTGACGCGTCCCCGGGTGAAACGGGTGAGCGCCGCCGCCGCAATGCCGATCAAGGCACCCGTGATAGCGGCGGCGGCACTCATGACGACCTCATCGGTTAGTGGCTGAAACTCGCCATGATGCCGATGACGCCAGGTCCCATGACGACCATGAACAGCACCGGGAGGATGCAGAGCATGAGCGGGAAGATCACCTTCACGGGGATTTGCATTGCTTTGGCCTCGGCGCGTTGACGCCGCTTCATCCGCATCTCGGCCGCCTGCGTGTTCAGCACGCTGGACAGGGCGAGACCGTAGGCCTCCGCCTGGATGATCGATCGGATGAACTGCTTGAGGTCCGGCACCTGGGTGCGCTCGACGAGGTCCTCGTAGGCCACGCGCCGGGTCATGCCGACCTGTACGTCCTGGAGCGTACGGATGAGCTCCCCGGCAAGGACGCCCGAACCGTTCTTCGCGACCCGGACCATGGCGGCGTCGAAGCCGAGGCCCGCCTCGACCGCGATGCTCATCTGGTCGAGGGTGTCCGCGAGCTCCAGCGTGATCTTGGCCTTGCGCTCGATGCCGAGGCTGTACAGACGAAGCTCGGGCAGGAAGTACAGGATCACGGCGAAGAGAACACCAAGGATGGCGAGCATCGGCGTCGGCGCCTTGAACAAGAACGTCACCGCCAGGAGCGGGGACACGACCGTCAGCACGACCTTGATCGTGATGATGCGCTCGATCGGCCAGTCGGCGGGCCGTCCGGCTCGAGCCAGCATCAGCTCGAGGCGGGTCCGTGAGCCCTTCGGGACCAAGGTCTTCGACAGGCTCGAGGCGTTCTTGCCCTTGCTCGCGGAGGACGGACGGCCACCTGCCGCGGCGGCCGCGTGAGGAGCGGGGACGCCGCGCCGGAGGTTCTCCATAGCGCGGACCTTCGCCGCACTCGGACCCGCGGCGATGGCGAACGTGAGGTAGCCGGTGGCGGCGGCGAGAAGTGCCACAGCGATGAGCGTAAGGAACATCGTCCGCCTCCTAGAACTTGATCCGGACCGTGGCGCGGAGCCAGATCCCACCGATGACCAGCATGACGATCGCCGCACCCACGATGCCCCAGCCGATGGTTGTCGTGAAGAGCTTGTTCAGGTAACCGGGGTTGCCGACCGTCAGGAAGGCTGTCACGCCGAACGGCAGTGCCATGAGGATGATCGCGGACAGCTTGCCTTCAGCAGCCAGCGCCGCCACCTGGCGATGGAGCTGGTTCCGCTCGCGGATGGTGTGAGCGACGCCGTCGAGCACGTCCGCGAGGTTGCCGCCGACTTCGCGGTTGATCGCGATCGCCTGCGCGACCCAGTTGAAGTCCTCGCTTCCCATGCGGTGCGCGACCTCGATGAGCGACTCGTTCAACGGCCGGCCGATGCGGGTCTCGTTGAGCACGCGGCTGAACTCGTCCTTGGTCGGGCTGTCCGCCTCGGAGCTCATGGACTGGATCGCCTGGAGCAGCGAGTAACCGGCGCGAAGGCTTGCCGCCATCATCTGCAGCGTCTGGTCGAGCTGGTCGGCGAACGCCCGCGTGCGGCGACCCACCAGGAACCCCAGCGCGAACCATCCGAGGACGGGGACGATGACTGCCACGACGAGACCGATGGCCGGCCCGACGAGGAGCAGGCCGACGGCGCCCACGGCCAACGACGCTGCTCCGGTCAGGAGAACGACGTCGGACGGCCTCATCCGGATCCCGGCCAGCTCGAGCTTGCCGGCCAGACCCGCGCCACGCTTGGCGAGGATCTTGCCGATCTGGTCGGTCGCGAAGTCGGTCGCGGTCGCGAGCGTCGTCGCCTGCTGACGGCGCTTACGCCCCTGGAGCTGACGACGGCGGTCGCGCGACAGCCGACGGAAGCCCGGACGGATGATGAGGAACCCGACGATGGTGATGGCGACGAGCAGCAGGATCGAGCCCAGCGTCAGCATCGTGGCGGTGGCGAACCAGTTCATCGCAGCCACTCCTGGTTCCCGCCGAAGACGCGCGGCGAGAGGACGATGCCCAGCTCCTCGAAGCGCTCGGCGAACTTGGGACGTACGCCGGTGGCAACGGGCTTCCCGAGGAACTTGCCGTTGGCGTCGATGCCGGCGGAGTAGTCGAACAGGAAGATGTCCTGCAGGGTGACCGTCTGGCCCTCCATGCCGTGGACCTCGGTGACGGCGACCACTCGGCGTGTGCCGTCGCGCAGGCGCTGGATCTGCACGATGAGGTCGACCGCCGAGGTGATCTGCTCGCGGATGGCTCGCAGCGGCAGGTCCATGCCCGCCATGAGGATCAGCGTCTCGAGTCGGGCGATGGCGTCGCGGGGCGCGTTGGCGTGGACCGTCGACAGGGAGCCGTCGTGGCCGGTGTTCANNGCATGTCGAGCGCCTCGGCGCCACGACACTCGCCGACGACGATCCGGTCGGGGCGCATACGCAGTGAGTTCTTGACCAGGTCGCGAATCGTCACCTCGCCGCGTCCCTCGACGTTGGCTGGCCTCGACTCCAGACGCACCAGGTGCTCCTGCTGGAGCTGGAGCTCGACGGCGTCCTCGATCGTGATGATCCGCTCGTTGTTCGGGATGAAGCTGGACAGCACATTGAGGAGCGTCGTCTTGCCGGTACCGGTACCGCCGGAGACCAGGATGTTGAGGCGGGCCTGGACGCACGCGCGGAGGAGGTCCGCCATGTCCGGCGTCATCGTGCCGAAGCCGATGAGGTCGTTGACACCCAGGGCGTCCTTGCTGAACTTACGGATGGTGAGCGTGGAGCCGTTCACCGCCAGCGGCGGGATGATGGCGTTGACGCGGGAGCCGTCCATGAGTCGGGCGTCGACCAGAGGCGACGACTCGTCGATGCGACGGCCGACCTTGCTGACGATGCGGTCGATGACCCGGCGGAGGTGAGCCTCGTCGTCGAAGCGCACAGGGCTGCGCGTGAGCTTGCCCTTCTGCTCGACGTAGATCGTGTCCGCGCCGTTCACCATGATCTCGGTGATCGAGATGTCGGCGAGCAGAGCCTCGAGCGGGCCGAGGCCGAGAACGTCGTCCTCGACCTCGCGGATGATGCGACGTCGCTCCTCGGAGGTCAGCGGCGTCGAGGACTCCTCGATGATCGAGTTGAGCTCCTCGCGGACGAGGCCACTGATCATCTCCTCGTCGAGCGCTCCCTCGTTCAGACGGGAGCCGATCCGCTCGAACAGCTGCACGGTGGCCTGTTCCTTGAGCTTCCCGACGGGGTCGGGTGCGGCCGACGGAGGCGGTGCGGGGCGGCCCCGCTGGCCGAGGCCGGAGGCCGCGGCTGCCGGCGTGGGCGCTGCGGGCAGCGGCGGGAAGGCGCCCACCTCTGCCGCCCGCGTCGCAAGCGACGCGGGTGCGGCATCGGGGGCGTTGTAGGTGGCCGGCGAGAAGGGATCGAGCGGCTCCCCACCCTCGGCGCGTCGAGCGCCGAGACGTTCTGACAGCTTCATGATGACTTCTCCGCTCTGACGCCCCGGCGACCGGTGAATCCG
The DNA here is from genome assembly GCA_003153855.1 of Propionibacteriaceae bacterium. Taxonomy (GTDB): domain Bacteria; phylum Actinomycetota; class Actinomycetes; order Propionibacteriales; family Propionibacteriaceae; genus Fen-668. Next base: position 12,181 of record PMBM01000150.1, on the reverse strand, counting down.
CTGAGGGTCTCCGAGGTACGGCCTGTGATGCGGTCTACGAGCAGGTTCAGCTGCTTGGTGATCGGGTCACGACCGTTCACCTGGAGAAGCGGCATACCTTGGTTCGTCGATTGGGGAAGCAGGTGTGACTGGTTGAGCACGATGTCGACCTCTTCGCCGATCGTGGACTGGACGTCCTTGATCGTCAGGCCGCGGCTCGTCTCGAAGAAGTTGACGACGACGTGACGCGCCTCGAGCAACATGTCGAGGTCGTCGAGTGTCTCGAGCTCCTTGCGAAGTCCTCGCACGCCTGGAACGTCCAGGCTCGTGACGAGGACGATCTCGTTGGCCTTGTCGAGCACCGCGAGAGTGTGCTCCGACAGGCCCGGGGCGGTGTCGACGACGACGTACTGGAACTCCTTCGCCAGCATGGTGAGCAGGTTCGAGATGTCCTTCGGCGTCACGGTGTCGGCGGCCACAGGCGAATCGGATCCGGGAACGACGTACAGGCCCGTCTCGTGCCGCGTGAGCAGCGACTTCAGGGTCAGCATGTCCTGGGTCATCGCGCCCTGGATCGTGTCAGGGAGAGAGAACTCGGGCTCCAGGTTCAGCGCACTGGCGCAGTCCCCGAAGTGGATGTCGAGGTCGACCAGGACGATCTGCTGCGGGTAGCGCTTCGCGAGCCCGACAGCCAGGTTGGTCGCGACGGTCGTCTTGCCGACGCCTCCCTTGGGAGACGCGACCGTGACGATCCGGCCGTCGGGTTTGGCGACCAGCGGCACGGTCGGCGCGACGGCGACGGGCGCCGCGCGCATGGCCATGGACTGAGCGGCACGCTCGAGGGCCTTGCGGATGTCGGCGACGTCGCCCTCGGTGGAGATCAGGTCCTTGACGCCGGCCCGGAGAGCCGCAAGCGCCAGGGGTTCGATGTTCGTGGCGGCCAGGATGACGACACACGGGTACGACTGGTCGAGGTTGCGAGCGAGCTCGATGGCGCCGTTCGGGTCGATGTCGGCATCCAGAACGATGATGTCCGGCGTCGGCGCGCCACGGAGCCCGGCGAAGAGCTCAGCGGTGGTGGCGGGGAGAGGATTCGGTGAGAGCAGGAGGAACGATCCCCCTGTTGCGTAGCCGATCCGCTCCGTCAGGCCAGCGGACTGGCTGACGAGAACGACTCGACTCATCTCAGAACGACCTTGCCGGTCGTGTACTGGGACGTGCTCTCGTCGGTGTCCTTGTTCTCGACGGTCAGCAGCAGTACGCCTTCCGTCTGTGCCCACACGAGCTTCTCCACGTCGGACGTCGAAAGAGCCACGGTGATCATCACCGAGCTGCCTGGCAGCGGGCTGGCACCGGTGGAGTCGGCCGTGACGACCGTTCCGCCCTGTACGCGGGTCACGAGGACCTTGTTCATGATCTGCTTGGTCATGAAGTCGCCGTCCATCGTGAAGGTACCGACGCCCGGGATGTTGAACGGAGCAGGGTTGGAGACCTTGACGGTGAGGACGATGCCGATCGTCTCGCCGGCCTTCAGGACGCCGCCACGGACCTGCTCGGGCTTCACGAGGATGCTCATCTGCTCCATGCCCTTCGGCACGGAGACGGCTTCCTGCGTGACCACGGCGGGATCGACGAAGCGGGTCGTCAGGAGTACCTCACCGGCGACGAGGTCCACGGATGCGGCCTTGCTGGTGATCTCGGCGAGGTCGTACACGGCCTGGTCGGGCACGGCCTTGGCCGGCACCTGGGTGAGCTGGACGTTGGAGCCGAGGTTCTCGGCGAGTGTCCCCTTGATGATGGGGTTCACGACGACGTAGACGTCTTTGGCGGCTACGCCGTTGAGCGCGCGTACGTCCGCGTTCCGGACGTACAAGAAGATGCTGACAAATGCCCCTAGGGCAAGTGCGGCCGCAACGAACGCGGCCACGATGCGACGGTTCATGATGGTGTCTTTCTCACGGGTGAACGACGTAGTGCGAACCGGTTGCCGATCGGGGCGTGAAGAACCCCGGCCACGGCGGGTAGTTCAGAGGGTGTAGAAAGCCCAACGCCGGCTGGCCGCTGCGGGGCGGCCAGCCGGCATCGAAGCGATGTGACTCAGGTCACTTGATGTTGCTGGCAACCCTGGTGAACATGGAGCTCAGGTTGGTGCCGAGCAGCGTGACGACGGTGATGATGACGGCCGCGATGAGCGCGACGAGCAGGCCGTACTCAACGGCGGTGGCGCCCTTGGTGGCCTTGCCGAGACGCTGCTGCGCGACGAAGACGAGCGTGGTGAGGTAAGCGGAAATGGCGTTCATGTAGGGAGTCCCTTCTCTACAGTCACAGGGCCGGAACGCTCTGTGATGTCCCCCGGCTCCTTCCCCTCGGAAGGGCCACCAGAACTATGACCCGGGGGTCAGTGGGACGGCAACGAACGTGAGAGTGCTGTCATGAACGGACCCCCCTGTTGCCCCCGAATAGGGCTCTGACAAGGGAATATGTCTGATTGGTCCGCCTCATGCGCGACAGCGCTTCATGAGGAACGTCACATCTTGGGAGTCGGACCGCGAAACCCGAGCACATCGCGCAGATGCCGTTCGGCGACCGTGGCCACCTCGGCCATCGACGGCGGGTCGTCGAGCTCGGCGGCCAGGGAGCTCACGCCGGCGTCCTCGATGCCGCAGGGGATGATCCGGTCGAACGCGGCGAGGTCCGGTGAGACGTTGAGTGCGAAGCCGTGCTGGGTGGTCTTGCGGCTGACGCGGATGCCGATCGCGACGACCTTGCGCTCAGGCCTCTCCGCCGACGCCGGGAGCCACACACCCGACCTGCCCGGTACGCGCATGGCCGGCAGGCCGTAGTCGCCGACCGTACGGAGGAGGGCCTCCTCGAGACGCCGCACGTAGTCCACCACGTACACGCCGTCCGGGAGGGTCACGATCGGGTAGCCCACGAGCTGGCCGGGGCCGTGCCAGGTGATCTTGCCGCCACGGTCCACGTCGACGACTGGGGTGCCGTCCTGGGGCCTCTCAGCGGGTTCCGTGCGTCGGCCCGCCGTGTACACGTCGGAGTGCTCCAGCAGCAGCACCGTGCCAGGGCGTCGGCCGTCGGCCACCTCGGCGTGGATGCGCCGCTGCTCGTCCCAGGCCCACTGGTAGTCGATGAGGCGCGGAGGCGTCTCATCGATGCCGAGCCGTACGAACTCGAGGTCGCTGCTCATCGCCGGAGCCTCCGGCGAGCGGTCAGACCCCGAGCTCAGCGGCGAAGTCACCAGCCTCGAGTCGGGCCTTGACGAAGCTCAGGAAGCGCGCAGCCTCCGCGCCGTCGACCAGCCTGTGGTCGTACGAGAGCGACAGGTACATCATGTCGCGCACCGCGATGATCTCCCCGAGCTCGGAGTCGTTGATCACCACGGGCCGTTTCACGAGCGCCCCGGTGCCGAGGATGGCCACCTGCGGCTGGTTGATGATCGGCGTGTCGAACAGCGTGCCGGCGGATCCGTAGTTCGTGATCGTGAACGTGCCGCCGGTGAGCTCGTCAGGCGTGACCTGGCTCGTACGGGTCCGGGCGGCGAGGTCGACGATCTTCTTGGCCAGGCCGGCGACGTTGAGGTCGCCCGCGCCCTTGATGACCGGTACCAGCAGGCCCTTCGGCGTGTCGACGGCGATGCCGACGTGCTCGGCGTTCGGGTAGGTGATCGTGCCGGCCTCGGTGTCGATCGTCGCGTTCACCTTCGGGAACTGCTTGAGCGCCTCGATGGCGGCCTTGGTGATGAACGGGAGGTACGACAGGGACGCGCCCTCACGCGCCTTGAAGTCGTCCTTGACCCTCGCGCGCAGCTTCGAGATCGAGGTGAGGTCGACCTCGACGGTCGCCGTGAGCTGCGCCGAGACCTGGAGCGACTCCACCATGCGGCGGGCGATCGTCGCGCGGAGCCGGGAGATCTTCTCCGTCGAGCCGCGCGGGCTGGCCACGGGCGCCGCCGGAGCGGCTGCCGCAGGGGCTGGGGCAGCCGCGGCGGGCGCGGCCTGCTTGGCCTTGGCAGCCTGCGCGGCGTCGATGACATCCTGCTTGCGCACACGACCGCCGACGCCCGTGCCGGGGATGTCGGCGAGGTCGACACCGTGCTCCGCGGCGAGCTTGCGGACGAGCGGCGTCACGTACGAGTCGGTCGCCTCCGCGTCGCTGGCGCGTCGCGGCGCCACCGTGTTCGCGGCCTGCGGCGCAGCAGCAGGAGCAGGAGCCGGGGGAGCGGCGGGTACCGGGGCAGGCGCCGGTTCCGGGGCGGGCGCGGGCTCAGGTGCCGGTCCGGTTTCAGGGGCAGGTTCCGGAGCCGGGGCAGGAGCGGGAGCCGGTGCAGGCGCTGCGGAGGAATCGCCGATGATGGCCAGGACGGATCCGACGGGTACGGTCTCGTCGACCCCGACGCGGATCTCGAGGATCGTGCCGGAGACGGGAGACGGCACCTCGGTGTCGACCTTGTCCGTGGAGACCTCGACGAGTGCCTCGTCGGTGTCGACGTGGTCGCCGACCTTCTTCAGCCACCGGGACACGGTGCCCTCGGAGACGCTCTCGCCCAGGGCAGGAAGCGTCACCTCGGTTCCGGTCGCGGGAACGCTGGCTGCAGCTGGAGCCGCAGGAGCGGCGTGTTCAGGGGCTGCTTCGGGCTCCACCGCCTCGACGGGAGGCTCGGGCTCGGGAGCAGCGGCGGGAGCAGCGGCGGGGGCGGGAGCGCTGGCGCCTGCCTCGTTCGGCTCACCGATCACGGCGAGGACCGCACCGACCGGTGCCGTCTCGTCGACCTCGACCTTGATCTCGAGCAGCACACCGGAAACGGGGGAGGGAATCTCCGTGTCGACCTTGTCGGTGGACACCTCCAGGAGCGGCTCGTCGGCGGCAACGATGTCGCCCACCTTCTTGAGCCAGCGGGAGACCGTCCCCTCCGAGACCGATTCACCGAGAGCCGGGAGAGTGACGTTGGTCGACATGGTGGGGAATCTCCTTAACGCAGGTGCTCTATGGGCGACGTCGGCCAGCCTAGCCTCCTCGCCGGGATAATGGAGTTCGTGGGAATCCTTGATGGACTGCGCCGCCGCCGCAAGAGTGATGGGGCCTCCGGCTCCAATGGGGCGACGGCCGCCCAGCATCTCGAGGGCTTCATCTCGAGCCGACGAGGCATTGAGGCGTGGGTGGAACAGCCTACGACGCTGACCGGACCGACGCTGCTCCTGATCGCGTACGACGGGGAGTGGACACGCCGCAGCGTCCCGTCCGCCGCGTGGGGACGCCGGTTCGCGCAGAGCCACCAGCTGCCTTGCTACGACGCCGGCGTGGTCGCGTACCCGCAGCGGATGCGCGACTACAACAGCCGTGCCAAGAAGCGTCCGGGAGGGACTCAGCCCTGAAGGGACTGAGCCAGGGCCACCAGGGTCCGTAGGGCCACTCCGGTGCCGCCGGACGGCACGTAGTCGTACGGATCCTTCTCGTTGAACGCAGGTCCGGCGATGTCGAGATGGGCCCAGTCGATGCCGTCGGTGAAGCGCTGCAGGAAGGCGGCTGCCGTGAGGGCGCCGCCCCACCGTGCGCCACCCGACCTGAGGTCCGCGACCTTGCTGATCAGCTGGTCGCCCACCTCGTCGGTGATCGGAAGCTGCCAGAACGCCTCACCCGCGGCCTCGGCCGCGTCGAGCAGGCGGTCCGCGGTCTGGTCGTCGCTGGCCATGAGGCCGGCCGTACGTTCGCCGAGTGCCACGACGCACGCTCCGGTGAGCGTGGCCACGTCGACGAGGAGGTCGGGCTTGTCCTCGGTCGCCCTCGCCAGCGCGTCAGCCATCACGAGGCGGCCTTCGGCGTCCGAGTTGTAGTTCTCGACCGTCTTCCCGCCGTACATGGTGATGACGTCGCTGGGACGCTGCGCAGCGCCTGACGGCATGTTCTCGGCCATCGCCGCGTACACGGTGACGGTGATCTTGAGGCCGAGCTCGGCGATGACCTGGATGGCCGAGATGACCGTGGCGGCACCGCTCATGTCGCACTTCATCGTGTACATGGAGTCGCCCGGCTTGAGGTTGAGGCCACCGGTGTCGAAGGTGATGCCCTTGCCGACGAGCGCGAGGTGGTTGCGGGCACCGCGCGGGGCGTACGAGATCCGTACCAGCCGCGGCGGCCGGTCCGACCCCATGCCCACGGCGAGGATCCCGCCGTACCCGGCCTTCGTGAGCGCCTTCTCGTCGAGCACCTCGACCTCGAGCTTGTTCTTCTTGCTCGTGGCGACGGCGGCCGCCGCGAAGGTCTCCGGGTACAGGAGGTTGGCGGGCGTGTTGATCCAGTCGCGGGTCTGGTTGACGCCGGCCGCGATGGCGACGGCGGCGGAGACCGCATCCTTCGCCTCGGGCTTCGTCGACGGGGAGACCAGCGTCAGGGCGCGCAGCAGCTCGGACGGGTCGCTCCCGATCTTCGTGTACGAGTACGCACCCAGCAGAGCGCCCTCCCCGGCCCCCTTGATGACCTCGGGTTCGACCAGGTCCATGCTGACCACCACGTGGAGCGGGGAGGCCGGCTCGAGCCGCGCCAGGGCCCGAACGCCGTTGGCCACCGCCCGGCGAACCTGCTCCGGCGTCACGTCGACGTCACCGAGCCCGACGACGACGAGCCGTACGCCGGCAGTGGGAAGGACGACCGTGCTGCCCGACTTCGTCTTGGCGCCGAGATCGAGCGCGACCGCCAGCGGCGACGTGCCCCAGCGCTTGGTGAGGTCCTTCTCGATAGCGGAGGGCAGGTCTACGAGGGCGGGCGTGCCCGAGACCTGGGTGAGACCGACGATGAGGGCGTCGGCGTCACGCGGAACGGACTTCGACAGGGACACCGAGACCACGAACATCACCTTTCGTGCTTGCCACAGGGCACCTCGCCCCGTCGGGCCACAGTATCGCGTCGGCTATAGGCTCGGGATGGCCCCGTTGGGCCCCGAACATGTCGAGGAGAAGCCTGCCCATGACCGCAGACCAGCTGACATCTGTGCTCAACGACCGCCACGAGGCCGCCGGAGCGAAGTTTGCGGAGTTCGGCGGCTGGCTCATGCCGCTCGAGTACACGGGAGTTCTCGCAGAGCACACGGCCGTACGGGAGCGGGTCGGGCTTTTCGACGTCAGCCACCTGGGCAAGGCGCTGGTCGTCGGACCGGGCGCCGCCGACTACCTGAACACGCGGCTCACCAACGACCTCAACCGCATCGGTGCCGGCCAGGCCCAGTACACGCTGCTCTGCGCCGAGGACGGTGGCACGGTCGACGACCTCATCGCGTACCGGCGCTCCGACGACGAGGTGTTCCTCATCCCCAACGCCTCGAACACTGCNNCAGGGTCCGCGTTCGGACGAGCTCCTGGCCTCGATCGGGCTTCCCGTCGGCCACGACTACATGCGGTTCGCGGTCGCCACGCTCGGAGACGCCCAGCTCACCGTGTGCCGCACGGGCTACACGGGGGAGCGCGGGTACGAGCTGGTCTGTGCCTCGGCGGATGCGGGCGCGGTGTGGGACAGGGTCGTCGCTGCCGGCAAGCCGTACGGGCTGGCGCTGTGCGGGCTCGGGGCTCGCGACACGCTCCGTACAGAGATGGGCTACCCGCTCCACGGCAACGACCTCTCGCGGCAGATCTCACCGGTCGAGGCGGGAATCCTCTGGGCCGTCGGCTGGAAGAAGCCGGTCTTCGACGGGGCGCAGGCACTGCGCGCCCAGAGGCTGACCCAGCACCGCGTGCTGCGCGGTCTCAAGGCCATCGGCCGTGGCATCCCCAGGCACGGCATGGAGGTCGTCGACGCCGACGGCGCACCCATCGGTGTGGTGACGTCAGGGACGTTCTCCCCGACGCTGCGCCAGGGCATCGCGCTCGCGCTCGTCGACCCTTCGGTCGTCGAGGGCGATCAGGTCGGCGTCGTCATCAGGTCACGGACGGAGGCCTTCGACGTCGTGAAGCCACCGTTCGTCACGCCGGGGGTACGCGGCGCGTGAGGAAGCTCGTCCGCGCACGGGTCCTGCATCTGCTCGTCCTGGTCGCAGGACTGGTCGCGCTCGGCTGGGCGTTGCTCGCGCCGATCGCGCCGATCCGTTGTCACGACCAGGTCATGCGGCCCGGAGACGTGTGCTCGTACGCGAGCCTCGACGGCTCGGACAACGGCAAGACGCAGACGTACGCGTCGCGGCTGGCGACGGAGAAGTCGGCGCGGCCTGTCGTCGCCGTCGTGGGGGCGCTGGTCGCCGGCTTCGGCGGCGTCCTGCTCTGGTCGGCGACCCGCTCGCCGAGGACTCACTCGGTCAGTGACATCGGCCCGTAGACGGGCCGTCCTTCGTGGTAGAGGCTCACGGACGTGATGCCGCGCTCGAGCAGCTCCTCGTACATCTCCGTCAGCCACGCCTCGGCGTCCGCCTGCGTAGGGAACGGGCCCCCCACGCCGGGGCCGTCCATGGCCTGGTCGCCGTCCCGCCACGTGAACCCGAAGTACATGCCTGGCTCCTAGAGCTTGGTGCCGCGCTTCACACGGGGTGCCGGCGCGCGCCATGGGCGGATCGACAGCGCACGGTTGACCGCGAGCATGAGCAGTCCACGGGTCGAGCCGCCGGGGTGCCGCACAGCGAGGAGCTTCTTGTAGCCACGCCACATCAGGTAGAGGTCGGCGACGGCGAGAATCAGCAGGCCCCAGACGACGAACACCGAGATCTCGACGAGCAGCGGCCACTTCGTGCCGAGCAGGCTCACCGCGAGCACGAGGATCCACGCCGGAAGCAGGATCTCGGTGACGTTGAACCGTGCGTCGATGTAGTCGCGCATCAGGACCCGCTCGGGCTGGTTGTCCTGGGCGGCCATGGCCTTCGCCTGGTTGGCGCGGCGCACCTCGCGCTCGTGGACCTTCTCCTCTTTCTTCGTGAGGACCGGGTTCACGCGCTGGCGACGCGCAAGCTCCGCCTGCCGGCGGGTGGGAGTCGGGGCTCCCTTGCCCTTGCTGTGATCGCTGGCGGGGTCGGACACCTCAGGCGTCGACTTCCCCTGCGGGTCGTACGGGCGGAACACTCCCACGGTCGTCCTTGCTGTTCGTCTTGGGTTCTCGCGCATCGTACCTGTCCGACGTCGCGTGCCGCGACGGCGAGGTCGGTTGGCGTACGCTCCGCAGAACCATGCGCGTTCTCGTCGTTGCCACACGTCTCGCGGACCTCGGTCCCGCCGAGGCGGGTGCAGCCATCGGCGCCGCCTGGGCCGACCTCGGCCACCAGGTCGCCGTCGTCCCGTTCGGGACCGGCGGCGCGGGCCTTGTGGACGCTGTGGGCGCCATCCCCGGTGCGGTCGTACTGACCCCAGCCCCCGGCGCGTCGAGCGCCACGCTGGGCCGGGACCTGGCCGCTGTCTCGGAAACCGGCACGATCCTCGTGGACCTCACGGGCGACTGCCCGGACGACGGGGGCGCTGGTCTGCTCGCGACGCCGGGTGGACTCGACGCACTTGCCGGCCGATCGCTCGTCGGAGTGGTCACCGAGGAGGAGCTCGAGGCTCCGTTCCTGGGCGTACGAGGGGTGGCAGCGCGCCGTGCGTACGCGTCGGGCACTCCGGACATCGGCGCGGCTCTCGCCGGGGACGCGGCGCTGACACGGCTCGCGGCCGACCTCGGCCTGCCCGACCCGCCACCGGGAGCCGGTGCCGGGAACGGGCTGGCGCTGGGCATCCTCGCCCTGGGCGGGGTCGTACGCACCGGGCCGCAGGCCATCGGCGAGCTCGTCGGCATCGAGAAGTCCCTCGCGGCCGCCGACCTGGTCGTCCTCGTCACCGACGTGCTCGACTTCGGGGGAGCCGGGATCGCCGAGGCCCGTGCGGCCGCCGCGTGGGCCGAGCAGGCGCTCGTCCCCTGCATCGCGATCGCCCGACAGGTCCAGATCTCGGGCCGCGAGCTGCGCACGTTCGGGGTCGAGTCGGCGTACGAGCTGGGCGACGACATCGCAGCAGGCGCCGTCCGCATCGCGGTCACCTGGAATTGGTGACCACGGCGTGACGTTGTCGTTTCCGATTCAACTCTTCACGTAGACTGATCCAGCAAGCTCGCAGACAGACCTTCTCGGAGGGAACGATATGACCGACACCATCACGACCACGACGACCCAGGGCGTTGTTCTGACAGACGTCGCGGCCGCCAAGGTCAAGTCACTGATGGCCAGTGAAGGGCGCGACGACCTCGTGCTCCGCATTGCCGTACAGCCAGGCGGTTGTTCCGGCCTGCGCTACCAGCTCGAGCTCGACGACCGCTCGTTCGATGGTGACGTCGTCACCGAGTTCAGTGGCGTCAAGGTCGCTGTCGACAAGATGAGCGCTCCGTACCTGAGTGGCGCTGAGATCGACTTCGCCGACACCATCTCTTCTCAGGGCTTCACGATCGACAACCCCAACGCGCAGAGCTCCTGCGCCTGTGGAGACTCGTTCCACTGAGCCACCGGGTCTGTGAACAGATCCTTATACCAAACCGCCTCCCGTGACTCGTCATCGGGGGGCGGTTGTGCGTTAGGCTCTCGACCAGTTGAGGGTGACGCCGCCGTGCGTCCGTACGGAAGGACGACGCGTGCATCGTGTTCTGACTCCCCGCAAGGTCCTGGCAGGAGCGGCAGTACTGCTGCTCACTGCGGGCTGCAGCCAGGAGACATCCGCGCAGTGGACCCGTTGGGGCCTTCCTGTAGGCGCCAGTCAGCAGTCCGGCAACATCGGTTCCCTGTGGAGCGGAGCCTGGACAGCGAGCATGATCGTCGGCGTCATCGTGTGGGGTCTCATCGGCTACGCGGTGATCCGGTTCCGCCGCAAGCACCGCGACGAGAAGCCGAAGCAGAACCGCTACAACGTGCCGCTCGAGATCATGTACACGGTCCTGCCGTTCCTCATCATCGGCGTGCTGTTCCTGTACACGGTCCGCGCGCAGGACGCCGTCATGGCGCACAGCGACAAGCCCGACCGCACCATCATGGCGCTCGGCCAGAAGTGGTCGTGGACCTTCAACTACTACGAGCAGGACACCCCCGAGGTCGGCGCGGTCATCCACAACGCCGGCACGATCGAGAACTACCCGGACCTGTACCTTCCGGTCAACCAGAAGGTCCTGTTCAAGATCGAGTCGAACGACGTCGACCACTCGTTCTGGATCCCCGAGTTCTACTTCAAGATGGATGCCATCCCGGGCCGGACGAACACGTTCGAGGTCACGCCGACCAAGCTCGGCATCTACCTCGGGAAGTGCGCGGAGCTGTGCGGTGCGTACCACTCGCAGATGCTGTTCAACGTGCACGTGGTGACGCTCACGGAGTACTACGCGTACCTCAACGACCTCAAGGCCAAGGGCCAGACGGGTGAGATCCCCGTGAACCCGCAGACCACCACCGTGCCCGTGCCGAGCGCGAAGGAGACCACGAAGTGAGCGCTGTCGCCGAGAGGGTCGCCCTGCCCACCACGAAGCCCGCCGCGCAGAACGAGACGTGGGGCCGTCGCTTCTACAGCGTCATCACGTCGACCGACCACAAGGTCATCGCGAAGATGTACTTCATCACCGCGTTCGCGTTCTTCCTCTTCGGCGGTCTGCTCGCCCTGGCGATCCGTGCGGAGCTCGCCTTCCCGGGCATCCAGTTCCTGCAGTACGAGTCGTTCAACCAGTTCTTCACGATGCACGGCTCGATCATGCTGCTGCTGTTCGCGACGCCCATGTTCGCCGCGTTCGCCAACGCGATCATGCCGTTGCAGATCGGCGCGCCGGACGTGGCCTTCCCGCGCCTGAACATGTTCTCGTTCTGGCTGTACCTGTTCGGCGGTCTCATCGTGTGTGCGGGCTTCCTGAGCCCCCAGGGCGCGGCGAGCTTCGGCTGGTTCGCGTACGCACCGCTGTCCGACTCGATCAACTCGCCCGGTGTGGGCGGCGACCTGTGGCTGATGGGCTTCTACCTGACCGGTCTGTCCACGATCTTCGGCTCGGTGAACTTCATCACCACGATCATGACGATGCGCGCGCCGGGCATGACGATGTTCCGGATGCCGATCTTCACGTGGAACATCCTCGTCACGTCGATGCTCGCGATCATCGTGTTCCCGATCCTCGCCGCGGCGCTGCTGGTGCTCGAGTCCGATCGACGGCTCGGGTCGCACATCTTCGACGCCGCCAACGGCGGGCCGCTGCTGTGGCAGCACCTGTTCTGGTTCTTCGGTCA
>PMBM01000110.1 GCA_003153855.1 Propionibacteriaceae bacterium | reverse complement strand
AGCGGTTGTAGTGCTCGGGGTTGAGGCCGACGCGCTCCATGAGCGCCTGGACCTCTTTCTTGACGCCGCCGGGCGGAGTCACTTTCTGGATCTCGAACGGCGCCGCGATGATCTGGCCGATGGGATGGCGCGGGTTCAGCGATCCGTACGGGTCCTGGAACACCATCTGGAGCTCGCGGCGCAGGATCCGCAGCTCCTCGCCCTTGGCGTGCGTGATGTCTCGTCCCTGGAACTCGATCTTCCCGGCCGTGGGCTCCAGCAGCTTGAGGATCGTGCGGCCGGCGGTGGACTTGCCACAGCCGGACTCGCCGACGAGCCCGAGCGTCTCGCCGGGCTCGAGTGACAGCGTCAGCCCGTCGACAGCCTTCACCGGGGCGCCCTTGGTGCGGAAGATCTTCTGGCTGTAGGTCGGGAAGTACTTCTTCAGGTCAGTGACGGTCAGCAGGCTCACGGTTCCCCCTACAGCTTCGGAGCGACACGCTCGGCGAAGACTTCCGCGCGCTTCGGGACAGGGATGTGGCACCGCGAGTCGTGCTTCGGGTATGACTCGAGAAGCTGCGGCTCGTCGACGTTGCAGGGACGCGGGGAGAACTCTTTGAACGCGCAGCGAGGGTTGAACGCGCAGCCCGGCGGGACGTTGATGAGCGACGGCGGGTTGCCGGCGACGGGCACGAGGCGTTCGAGCTTGACCCGGTCGAGGCGGGGCATCGAGCTCAACAGGCCCCAGGTGTACGGGTGGTCGGGCTGGTGGAAGAGGTCGTCGACCTCCGCGTACTCCACGCACCGTCCGCCGTACATGACCAGGACGTCGTTCGCGATCTCCGCGACCACGCCAAGGTCGTGGGTGATCATGATGATCGCCGACCCGAACTCCGCCTGCAGGTCGCGCATCAGGTCGAGGATCTGCGCCTGTACGGTCACGTCGAGTGCCGTCGTCGGNNGTCGGCTCGTCGGCGATGAGCAGCTCGGGGTTGTTGATGAGCGCCATGCCGATCATCGCGCGCTGCCGCATGCCGCCCGAGAACTCGTGCGGGTACTGGTCGTAGCGCCGGTCCGGGTTCGGGATGCCGACCCGACCGAGCATGTCGACGACATGCGTATGAGCCTGCGACTTCGACATCTTCTGGTGCACCTGCAGGGCCTCGACCAGCTGCTGACCGATCGTGTAGTACGGGTGCAGCGAGCTCAGCGGGTCCTGGAAGATCATCGCCATGCGGTTGCCGCGCAGGCTGCGGAGCTCTTCGTCGGAGACCTTGAGCAGGTCCTCGCCGTCGAGCCAGATCTCTCCGGTCACCTTGGCGCGGGTGCCTCGGTGCAGGCCCATGATGGCCAGCGATGTCACGGACTTGCCGGAGCCGGACTCGCCCACGATGCCGAGGGTCGTGCCCTTCTCCAGGTCGAACGACAGCCCGTCGACGGCCTTGACCAGGCCGTCGTCCGTCGGGAAGTGGACGTGCAGGTCGTTGACCCGCAGGAACTTGTCGGGCGCACTGTCGGTGCGCGACCTGTTCACCCGCACTCCCGTGCTCTCGAGGAGTTCCGCGGGGAGACCTGGTTCGTTCGAGGTGCTCATCAGGCGACCAGCTTCACTCGTGGGTCGATAAAGCCGTACGCGATGTCGACGATGAGGTTGGCTAGCACGATGAACGCGGAGACGATCATCACCATGGCCACGATGACCGGTAGGTCCATGTTGGTCACCGACGACACGGCGATGAACCCCAGACCGTGGAGGGAGAACACGCTCTCGGTGATGATGGCACCGCCGAGCAGCCCGCCCAGGTCGAGGCCGGCGGCGGTGATGATCGGCGTCAGCGCCGCGCGGAGGCCGTGGCGGAAGATGATGCGCCACTTGCCGAGTCCCTTGGACATGGCCGTACGGATGTAGTCCTCGCTCATCGTCTCGATCATGTACGCGCGGGTGAGTCGCACGTAGCTGGCGGCGAAGATGCACGCCAGGGTGATCCACGGGAGGACGAGGTTGTGGGCCCACTCGAACGGGTTCTCGGTGAACGGCACGTAGTTGGGGATGGGCAGCAGACCGGCCTTGATCGCGACGAACGTGAGCAGCACCAGGCCGATGAAGAACGTGGGTACCGAGAAGCCGATGAGGGCCAGGCCGACGATGATGCGATCAGGCCATTTGCCACGGTTCAGGGCAGCGATGATGCCGCCCCCGACGCCGACGATCATCCACAGCACGAAAGCCCCGATGGCGATCGAGATGGAGATCGGCCAGGCGTCGCCGACCATGGCGTTGATGGTGCGGGACTGGGTGGGCGAGTAGCCGAGGCACGGGGCCGGGCAGTGGACGATCTGCTCCGGGTGGTCTGCACGGAGCTGGGCGTTGTCAGGGTAGTCGCGCCCGACGACGAGACCTTTGAGGAACTTCCCATATTGAATGTAGGCCGGTTGGTCGTAACCGAGCGCCTTCTTGTTGCCCTCCTTGATGGCGGGTGTGCAGTTCCTTCCGCACGTGTAACTGACCGGGTCGATGGGGGTGGCGAAGAACAGTGCGTACGTCGTTCCCGTGATGAGCACGAGCATCACCACGACTGACGCCAGCCGCCGGACAAGGTAGTAGAACACGTGGGCTCCTAAAGGGGAGCTCGGGGGCGCGCACCAGGCGCGCCCCCGAACCCGTCAGATCAAACGGTCTTGAGCGAAACCGTTGCCGGGTCGTAGTAGCCCGTGTAGGTGCCGTTGACGAACACACCCGTGACGTTGCTGCCATGGACGAAGACGAACTTGTCGTCGATCAGCGGGATGCACGCGTAGTACGTCGAGGTGAGATCCTTGTCGAGGTCGCCCCACGCCTTCTCGCGCGCCGTCATGTCGGCGATCTTGTTGGTCGCGTCGATCTTGGCGTTGAAGGCGTCATTGGTGAAGTACCCGTAGTCCTGACCAGGGCCACCCGCGGAGATGTTGATCCGCGAGTCGAACAGCGGCGGGATGTCGGTCGAGGCGGACGGGTAGTCCGCGCCCCAGCCGGCCCAGTAGACGTCGTACTTGCTCGCGGACTCAGGCGCCTGCAAGGTGCCGTAGTAGGTCTTGGCGGGGATCGCCACGAGCTCGGTGTCGAAGCCTGCCGCATCCCAACCGACCTTCATGCCCGCGAACGCCTTGTCCAGGTCGTCGCGCTTGCGGTAGGTCACCGCAATGTGCACCGGGAGCGTCAGACCGGAGGCCGTGAGGAGCTCCTTGGCCTTGACCGGGTCGCCCTTCACGCCCGCGGGAAGCGGGGTGTTCGGGAACGCGGGAAGGTTCGGGTTGATGAGCGAGTTTGTCGCCACCGCGACCTGGTCGCCTCCGGCAGCCGTGACGTACGCGCTGCGGTCGGTCGCGAGGGCAAGAGCCTGGCGGGCCTTGTCGTTGCTCATGACCTTCGACTTGAAGTTGGGCACGAGGTAACGGGTGTACGGCGAGGCGACGATCGAGGTGCGACCGGTGGCGGAGGACACGTTGCCGAGGGCAGCCGTGGGGGCCTGGTCGTACGTGATCGCGTTCTTGTCGTTCCCCTGGTCGGCGATGAGGCGCGCGTACAGGGTCTCCGGCGTGAGCGACTCGTCCCAGACGATCTTGTCCGGGTAGGCCTTGCGGATGGTGTCGGTGGCCGGGTCCCAGCTGTCGTTGCGGACGAACGTGCCGCCCTTCTCCGCCGTCCAGTCGCCCTGGAGCTTGTAGGGGCCGCTGGAGAAGATCGCGTAGTTGGACTTGTCGCCAAGGTCCTTGGCGGCCTTGAACGGCGCGAACGCCGTCATGGTGACCGTGTTGTTGAAGTCCATCACGGACTGCTTGAGCTTGAACGTGATGGTCTTGCCGGAGACGGTGACGGCCTTGTCGTACAGGTCCTGACCCGTCTTGGCGTACGGGCCCTTGTAGGCGGAGGAGCCGTCGGCGAGGGTCGGGATGTCGAGGAAGGCGATGGCGTAGTTGGGGCCACCGGTGATGACGTCGACCGCGAAGGTGCGGGAGACGCCGTACTTGACGTCGTCAGCGGTGATCTCCGAGCCGTCCTCCCACTTGAGGCCGTCCTTCAGCGTGAAGGTCCAGGTCATGCCGTCCGTGCTGACCTTGCCGGTGTCGGTCGCCATGTCGGCAACGAGCTTGGCCACCTCGGTGTCGGAGGTGACGGGCGCCCACGAGACGAGGGTCCGGGTGAACAGACGGTTCCCGTACTCGATGTTCACGCCGACGTAGACGCGCTGCGGGTCCCAGTGCTCGGTGGCGGTGCCGGACAGGATGTACAGGGTTCCACCCTTGACTCCGGCCGCGGG
>PMBM01000205.1:3572-4260 GCA_003153855.1 Propionibacteriaceae bacterium | reverse complement strand
TTGCTGGTCATGGATGACTTCCTTGTCGTGGGCTGGTGATGGCTGATCAGTTGGAGGTGAGCGTGGTGGTGGCAGGCGGGCAGCCCTCAGCGACCGCGGTCACCGAGATGGAGCCCCTACCGGTCGGGCGGATGACCGCAATCAGGCGGCCGCCGTACGTGGTGTGTGCGCAGGAGGTGTACGCCTCGGTAGTGGCCGGGCTGCCGCTCCCTAGAGCCTGCAGGGAGGCAGGTCCCTCGACGGTGACGGTGACGAGCCGGTCGAACCCGCTCTGTACGACGCCGGCACTGTCGGTGAGGGTGAGCTCGATGAAGCCCAGATCCGTCCCGTCAGCGCGGAGGTCGCAACGCTCCACGTCCGCCTGGAGCACCACATCAGCACCGACCGACGTGATCGAGAATCGACCGGTCTCGGCATCGGCCGCGTAGCTCACGGCTGTCAGCTCCCCGGGTTGGTAGGTCGCCTCGAACGAGACGCGGAAGCTCTCCACCGGCGCGCGGCCGACAGGTACTCCGTTCAGGAGCAGCTCGATCTCCTCGGCGTCGCTGTACACGTCGACGGTGATCGGCGCACCCTCGCACCCTGACCAGCTCCAGCTCTCGATGGCGTCTCCCCACGCCCACGGCGAGGCGACCGCGACAGAGCGGCCGTGGTTGGAGGGTGGGTTGACGGCGATGTACGGGTCGTG
>PMBM01000205.1:0-3564 GCA_003153855.1 Propionibacteriaceae bacterium | reverse complement strand
CCGAGGACGTGGCCGTTGGCCTTCACGATCGCCCAGTTGCCGGCGATCGAGGTCGGCCAGGTTTCAGTGCCGACGATGATACGGGTGGGGAAGAGCTCACGGTCGAGCTCGTACCGCGCCTCGGCGTAGTTCATGCCCGCGACGTCCAGGACGGCGTACGACTCCTCCGTACGGTCGGTCGCAGCCTGGGACGTCTGGATGTGGCTCATCATCTGGCCGAAACCGGCCATCATCGTGTTGACGCCGCCCTCGGGTGCGCTGGCAGCCGCGTCCCGGCGCTGCTTCATCTGGGGGACGATCGTGTCGAGCATGGCGACGAAGCCGTTGACGCCGTTGGTGATGTAGCGGGTGCTGTCGAGGAGGCGGATCTTCTCGGCCAGCAGACGACCCCACGTGGAGCCGATCGGCGTCCCCGTCTCGGGAATCTCGTTGCCGATCGAGTAGAAGATCACGCTGGGGTGGTTCATGTCGCGGCGCACCATCGCCTCGACGTCGCGCTCCCACCACTGCGGGAAGTCGAACGCGTAGTCGAAGTCGGACTTGCTCGACGTCCACACGTCGAACGTCTCGTCCATCACGAGCAGCCCCCGCGCGTCGCACGCGTCCAGCAGGGCCGTGCTGAGCGGGTTGTGCGCGCTGCGGATGGCGTTGAAGCCAGCCTCCTTGAGCCGGGCAACCTTGCGCTCCTCGGCGGCACGCATGGACACCGCGCCGAGCGGACCGTTGTCCGAGTGGATGCACGCGCCACGCAGCTTGACGCTCACTCCGTTGATCCGTAGGCCCTTCACGGGGTCCAGCTGGATGGATCGGATGCCGAACCTCGTGGACTCCTGGTCAAGGACCTCGTCGGCTTCCCGGAGCTCCACCTCCGCTGTGTAGAGGTACGGGTCGTCGACGCTCCACAACGTGGGCGTCGCCACATAGAGGCGGTGTCGTACGGTCGCACGTGTGCCTGGCAACAGGGTCACGAGGGACGTGGTGTCGGCGACAGCCGAGCCGTCGGCGGCTTTGATGGTCGCTGCGCACCGCACGGTGCTCGTGACGGCGCCCGAGTTCTCGACCTCGATGGCCACCTCGACGACAGCCCGTTCCGCCTCGATGTCGGGTGTCGTGACCCTGACGCCGTCGGTCGCGATGCGTACGGGGTTCTTCACGACGAGATGCACGTCGCGGTAGATGCCGGCGCCTGCGTACCAGCGGCTGTCGAGGTGGGTGCGGCACTCGACGCGGATCTCGTTGTCGGCGTCGAAGGTCAGGTAGGGATCGATGCGGACGAAGAACCGCGAGTAGCCGTACGGTCGCTGACCAGCGAGGTTGCCATTGACGAACACCGAGGCATCCCGGTACACGCCGTCGAACTCGAGCAGTATGTGCTGGCCGCGAAGCTCGGGGGCGGCGTGGAACGTACGGGCGTACTCGAACGCGCCGCCCGGGAAGAACCCGCTGGTCTCGCCGTTGGTCACGTCCGCGCGCCGCTCGAGGCCTATCAACGCGTCGTGGGGAAGGAGGACCGGAACCCAGTCCGAGGCCGCCGAGCCAGCCAGCTCCCTGAAGGCGCTCACCTTCGTGCGGTGACGCCAACCGTCATTGAAGAGGGTCCGAGTCATGAAGTGGCACTCCGTACGTCGTCGTGTGGATCACCTAGGTATCGCGCGTTACCTGGGAATCGAATCACATTTAGTAACGCGCGTCAACACCTTGTATGCTGCTCGTGTGATCGCAACCAGTGAGGACGTGGCGAAGCTCGCCGGCGTCTCACGTGCGACCGTGAGCCAGATCCTCAACGGCCGCGGCCAACGCTTCGCGACCGCGACCCGCGAGCGGGTGGCCCAAGCTGCCGCAGAGCTCGAGTACCAGCCGTCAGCCGCCGGTCGTACGCTCGCCAAGGGGTCGAGCGACATCGTCATCGCGGTGGTGCCCAACACCACCTTCGGGGGGAACCTCCAGGACATCTTCCAGACCGCCACGGAGGAGCTCGCGATGCGCGGGCTGACTCTGCTGCTCCACCTGTCCGGGAGCACGACGGGGCCTCTCGACAGGGTCATCGCGGGGATGAAGCCCCGCGCCGTGGTGTCGCTCACGCCATTCTCGCCCTCCGAGCGCCAGCTTCTGGAGGCACGGGGCGTGAAGGCCTTCGACCCCACGACCGGTGGGTCGCGCCGAGACGTCAACGTGGAGATCGGCGCGCTACAAGCAAGACACCTGATCGCTCGCGGCTACAGACGGGTGGCGTTCGCCCACCTGCATGACGCCCGGCAGGACCCGTTCGGTCAGGGCCGGGAAACAGGCGTACGCGCGGAGTGTGTGGCCGCCGGCCTGCCGGAGCCCTCCATCATCCGGCTCGGCATCTCGATGGACGATGCACTCGCAGCCATCGACTCCCTCGACCTGCCCGGCGTCGGGATCGCCTGCTACAACGACGACGTCGCCACCACGCTGCTCTCCGCTGCAACGCTCCGCGGCTGGGCCGTACCTCGGGACCTCGGACTGGTGGGCATGGACCACACGCCGTTGTCGGCAGTCACGATCCCCCCGCTGACGACGGTCGGCTACGACCTCAGCGCCGTGGCGTACAACCTCATCACCACAGCCCTCAGCGGCATCGGTGAGACGGTGTCCGATCGCGAGCTGGCAGACGCGCATTTCTCACTGACGGAGCGCGGTTCGAGCTGAGGCGCCCGCCACCACCAGAGGACCACACGCTGGAGGTTCCAACATCATTCAGATTCGAGGCCTCATGCACATTCTCGACTGGCAGCCGCTCAGCCTCGCAGTTGCGCGAGCTTTCGGTGCGGCCGGCAGCCGCTTCGCGACGGTCTCAGCCGAGCTCACCGAAGCCACCGCAGACTGCCTGGCCGAATGCCACGAGCTGACGGTGCCAACGCGCCACGGCGATGTCCGGTGCCTGGTCTATCGCGCGCCCGATGAGACAACCGCACGACCGCTCTATGTCAACATGCACGGCGGCGGGTTCGTGGTTCGGTTTCCCGAGATGGACGAGCCGATGTGCCACTACCTTGTCGAGCACGCCGGCGTCACGATCCTGAGCATCGACTACGACGTCGCCCCCCGTGCGCCGTTCCCCATCGCGATCGAGGAGTCCGTCGACGTGGTCAACTGGGCCGTGGCGCACTCGGTCGATCAGAACTGGGATGCATCCCGGCTCGTTGTAGGGGGGCAGAGCGCGGGTGGCGCGATCGCAACGGCGGTGGCGCGCATCGCGCGCGACTCCGGGGGCCCCGCGATCGCGCTCGAAGTACTCAACTACCCGCCACTCGACTTGAGCATTCCCGGCCCGCAGAAGCGAGCGCTCGCGAAGCACCCCGTCGTTGCGCCGTGGATGACACGTGTCTTCGATCCGGCGTACGCGCCCATGGAGAGCGACCGACTGGGCCNNTGCGAGCTCGACATGCTGCTCGACGAGGGCAACCGATATGCGGCGGCCCTCGCCGCAGCGGGTGTTTCCGTCGAGCATGTCGAGGTGCCCGGTGTCGACCACGGCTACACGCTGCGGGCACCCGTCGAGCCCGCGCTCGCCTCGTTTGAGGTGATGGCTGCTGAGGT
>PMBM01000114.1 GCA_003153855.1 Propionibacteriaceae bacterium | reverse complement strand
GCCGATCCGAGGCGGTGCGCCACGGACCGTACGAGAGCGACGAGGCGCGGGTCGGGCAGCCGGTCGGCCTCGGAGGCGATCGTGCGGGGGTCGGTGAAGAAGTGGTGCGTTCGGAACTCGGTGAGATCGGCCTCGTTCTCCAGGCCGGCACGCCGGACCAGCTGCCACGTCTCGTCCGCCGTGTCCAGGAGGTCGCGCCAGGCGGNNGGTGGGGCGGGCACGAGCTCGTACCCCTCGCTCGCGAGCGCCGCATCGAGGATCCGGCCCGACTTGCGGAAGAGGTCGCGCCAGGCAGCGGGCAGAGCCACGACCGGACGGCTCAGCCACTCCTCGGAGGAGGGCCCGGACCGCTGGTCCAGGACCACCACGTGGTGACCGACGCGGGCGAGCCGTACCGCGACGGCCAGCCCGCCGAGCGAGGCGCCGATGACGACGACGGGGCGCGCAGCCGTGGCCGCGAGCGGGTGGTTCCTCACGCGGTCCCCGGTGCGGCGTCCCGGGCCATCCAGCGCCGGAGTGCCTGCCAGCCCTTCTTGACCCGGCTCAGCGCGAACCAGAGCACGACGAAGCCGACCACGAGGATGACGCCCGCGAGGATCGCGGCGGGTACGGGATAGGTGGCCGCCAGGCTCACCACTCCTGCTACCGCGACGTTCTCGCCGAGGGACACGCCGATGTTGGTCACCGGCTCGGGCGAGGTGTTGACGGCGAGCCGGACGCCGGCCTTCGTGAGGTGGCTCAGCAGGGCCGTGACACCACCGACGGCAGCGAGGGCGATCGTCGTCAGGTCGCCGTGCGCACCGCCGATGAGGGCGCCGATCACTGCGCCGGCCACAGGGCGTACGACCGTGGAGACGGTGTCCCAGAGGGAGTCGACGTACGGGATCTTGTCCGCGACGAACTCGATGAGCGTGAGGATCGCCATGACGATGAGGACGTCGGTGCGCTGGAAGCCTTCAGGGATGCCGCCGGTGTGGGCGAACCGGCCGAGCAGACCGAGCAGAAGCACGGTGGCGTACGCGTTGAGGCCGCTCGCCCAGCCAGTGGCGAACGTGAGGGGGAGTAGCTCCACGCGCTAAGAGTAGGGGCGGTGGTTTCGCCTAGTGCCAAACCGCGGAGGCGATGGCGTTCATCTTCGAGTAGAGGTTGGAGTTCGCGCCGCTGAACGCCGTGATGGCCGAGATGCAGATGCCGGCGACGAACGCGAGGATCAGGCCGTACTCGACGGCGGTGGCGCCGCGGCGGGCGTCGCCGAGCCGGCTGATGACTGCTACGTAGACGCGCAGCACAAGAGCGCTCATGGTGATCCCCCCACCGGAGCCGATCCCTCGATGCGACTCCTTCGGGGCACATCTCACTCCAGGTCCAGACCACCGTGGCCGCGCATGAACGTTCTCTCACCTGGTGCGGGTTGACGGACTGTCTGAGGGCGGGGTTATAGTTGCAGACGTTCGAACAGCAGTTCGATTAGCGACTGGGGAAGGTCGCGATCACGCTGTTCGGCACGCCGGGTCGGCCCCGGTGCGACGGTCCTCGACCCCCGTCGCACCGGGGCTTCCCCACTCGGGTCGAGACGAGGGTGCAACCGAAAGACGACCTGTGGGGAGATGACGATGCGGAGATATGACGAGCTGATCCACGTCAGGCGCGGCGAGGGCATGGACGCGCCCGAGCAGTTCGTGTGGCGCGGGCGCCTGTGGCAGGTCCGCGACATCGTCACGCGGTGGCTCGAGACGGGAGCCTGGTGGGACTCGCCGCTCGTACGGTCGGCTCGCGGCGACGACGTCGGCGCGACCCTGCCGGACGAGGAGACCGACCTGCTCGCCGAGCACGAGGTGTGGCGCGTGCTGGCGTCGGTCGGCGCCTCCGGAAGCCCGGGGGTGTACGAGCTGGACCACGCTCGCGGCACCGGTGGATGGCGGCTGCGCGCCGTCGTCGACTGAGAGCGGTACGACGACATGGCCGTCGAGACCACAGACCTCATGCCTGTTGATCNNCCTGCCGATCGCTACCTCGCCGCCTACCTGGCGGCGATGCGTACGGCGGTCACCGTGCTGGCCGTCAGGGCGCGCCCGCGTCACAGCAGCGGCCCTGCCGACGTGTGGCAGGTGCTCGCTCATCTCGCTCCCGAGTTCGGGGAGTGGGCGGCGTTCTTCGCCGCCGGACGCCAGAAGCGGCTGCTCGTCCAAGCCGGGGCGACGGCGCTGGTGAGCGAGCGCGAGGCCGACGACCTGCTCCGCGACGCGCAGGACTTCCACAACCTCGTCGCACGTCGCCTCACCGCAGCATGGCGCCGACGCCGGCGAGAGGTACGGGACGGCGCATGACCCCTTTCGTCCACCTCAGGGTGGCGTCGGGCTACTCGCTGCAGTACGGGGCGTCGCACCCGTCCGCGCTCGTGGCCAGGGCTGCCCAGCTCGGCTTCGACACGCTCGGCCTCACCGACAGGGACGGGCTGTACGGGGCGATCCGGTTCGCGAAGGCATGCCTGTCCGCGGGCATCGCCCCCGTGATCGGGGTCGACCTCGCGGTGCCGGCCGAGGTGGTCCCCGAGAACCATCGCGGCCGCACCCCCGTACGTGGCGGGCAGCTCCGCGACGCACGCCACCCGCGGGTCGTCGTGACGGCTCGGTCGAAGGCGGGCTGGGCGGCGTTGTGCCGGCTGGTCTCGGCGATCCACCTCACGGGGGAGCGCGGCTCGGCGCTCGCCACCCTCGACCAGATCGCGCAGGCGGCATCGACCGGCGAGCTGGTCGTACAGCTCGGCGCCGACTCGACGCTCGGCCTCGCCGCGGCAGACGGCCGGGTGGACGACGCGGTCGCCGAGCTCGCCCGGTGGCGCGCTGCGCTTGCGCCGAACGCGCTGGTGGTCGCGCCGACCTGTCACGACGTCTCGGGAGGTGGCGTCGGCTCGGAGCTTCAGGCGGCACGTCTGGTGGCGCTGGCCGACGACCACGGCCTGCCGGCGGTGCTCACCAACGCTGTACGGATGGCGGAGCGGCAGCAGGCGATGACGATCGACGTGCTCGACGCGGCGCGCCGCCTCGTACCGCTCGACGTCCGCAACGTCGACCGCCGCAACGCCGAGGGCTACCTCAAGGGCACCGAGGCGATGGTCGAGGTGGCCGAGCGGATTGCGGCCAGAGCGGGCCGGGGACGCGGCGGCGCCGACCGGCTGCTGGGCCAGACCCGCGACTTGGGACTGGAGTGCGCGCTAGACCCGCGGGCCGACATCGGCCTCGGTGAGATCCACCTCCCCGAGCTCGACGTGCTGGGGGTGAGCGGCGGCCAGGTCGAGGCGATCCGCGCGCTGCGGCAGCGCTGTGAGGCGGGGATGGGCGACCGCTACCCGGGGGGCGACGCCTCGATCGAGCAGCGACTGTCCGAGGAGCTGGCGGTCATCGAGCACCTCGGCTTCGCCTCGTACTTCCTCACCGTCGCCGACGTCGTCGGTCTCATCCGCGGGCTGAACATCCGGTGCGCCGCGCGCGGCTCGGGCGCGGGCAGCCTCGTCAACTACCTGCTGGGCATCTCCGGCGTCGACCCGATCCGCTACAACCTCATCCTCGAGCGGTTCCTGTCGCCGCTGCGGCAGGCGCTGCCGGACATCGACCTCGACGTCGAGTCGGCCCGGCGCACCGAGGTCTACGACGCGATCCTCAACACGTTCGGCGGCAACCGGGTGGCGTGCGTGGCGATGCTCGACACGTACAGGGTCCGTCACGCCGTACGCGACGTCGGCGCGGCCCTCTCGCTGCCCCCGGCCGAGGTCGACGCGATCGCCAAGACCTTCCCGCACATCCGCGCCCGCGACGCCAGGAACGCGCTCCGCGACCTGCCGGAGCTGCGCGCCGCCGGGCTCGGGGAGCGTCGCCTGAACGTGCTGTTCGACCTCGTCGAGTCGCTCGACGGGCTGCCGCGCCACGTCGCGCTGCACCCGTGCGGGGTGCTGCTCAGCGATGCGACCCTGCTCGACCGCACCCCGGTCGAGGCGAGCTTCGGCGGCTTCCCGATGAGCCAGTTCGACAAGGACGACGTCGAGGACATCGGGCTGCTGAAGCTCGACGTGCTGGGCATCCGGATGCAGTCGTCGTTCGCGCACGCGCTGGACCAGATCGAGCGTACGGAGTCGGTGCGGGTCGACATCGACTCGCTGGCGCCGTTCGACGACCCGGCCACGTACGACATGATCGCGAAGGCCGCGACGCTCGGCTGCTTCCAGATCGAGTCGCCCGGACAGCGCGAGCTGGTCGCGAAGTTCTCACCGGAGACGTTCGACGACATCATCATCGACATCTCGCTGTTCCGGCCCGGCCCGGTGAAGTCCGACATGATCACCCCGTTCCT
Organism: Propionibacteriaceae bacterium; assembly: GCA_003153855.1. Lineage (GTDB taxonomy): Bacteria > Actinomycetota > Actinomycetes > Propionibacteriales > Propionibacteriaceae > Fen-668. The sequence continues at coordinate 32,164 of PMBM01000114.1, read as the reverse complement.
CGAGGCCAGGCAGGGCTGGAAGGACCCCGTCTACCCCCATCCCGACATCGAGCCGGTGCTCGCCGAGACGTGCGGCGTCGTCGTGTTCCACGAGCAGATCATCAAGCTCATCGCCGTCGCCACCGGCTGCAGCCTCGCGCAGGGGGACGAGGCGCGACGGGCACTGGGCGACCCGGAGGGCCAGGAGACCGTACGGCGCTGGTTCGTACCGGGAGCACTGCGCCACGGCTACTCCCCGGAGCTCGTGGAGCGGCTGTGGGAGATCCTCACCTCGTTCGCGTCGTTCGGCTTCTGCAAGGCGCACGCGGCCGCGTTCGCGCTGCCCACGTACCAGTCGGCCTGGCTCAAGGCCCACTACCCGGCCCACTTCCTCGCCGGCGTGCTCACGCACGACCCCGGCATGTACCCGAAGCGGCTCCTCCTCGACGAGGCCCGTCGGCTCGGCGTCGCGATCCTCGGCCTCGACGTCAACGCCAGCGACGGTGGCTACCGCGTGGAGCGGCTGGCCGACGGCGACGCGCTCGTGGCCGTCCCCCTGCCCGCGGGCCCGCCCGGCCGTCGCATGGAGACGCCACCCCTGGCGGACACGCGCGGCATCGCGACCAGGCTCGGACCGGGCGCCGGGCTGCCCGACGGTCGGCCGTGGGGGATCTGGATGTCGCTGGCCGACGTCTCCGGCATCTCGGGCGAGGCGATCGAGCGGATAGTGGCCGGCCGCCCGTACAGCTCGCTCACCGACTTCTGGAACCGCGCTTCGGTGGCGCAGCCGGTGGTCGAACGGCTGATCCTCGCCGGGGGGTTCGATCATGCGTACGGGATCGGGCGGTCGCTGCCCGTCGGCGCCCGGGGCCAGGTCACGCGGCGCGACCTGCTGCTGTCGCTGGCCGATCTCGGCCGGATGGCCAAGGTCGACGCGCGGGCGACGAGAGCCAGGGGCGTACGGGCCGCTGCCCGCATGCCCCGGCTGGTGTCCGACGACCCGCGGGACATGGCGAGGCGTCAGTCCCAGGCGGCCGCGCCCGTCGGGACCCCCGAGATCCAGCAGCCGCTCGACTTCCGCACCGAGGCCGTCGACGTACCGGCCTCCGGCCTGCCCGAGATGACCGACGCCGAGCGGGTCACCGCCGAGCTCGGCATCCTCGGCATCGACGTCTCCAACCACGTCGTCTCGCGCCACCGGCACCTGTTCGCCGCGCTCGGGATCACGCCGGCGGCCGACCTGCTGAGTGTCCGCAACTCGACGGAGATCCTTGTCGCGGGGGTGAAGGTGGCGACGCAGACGCCGGCTGTACGGTCCGGGCGGCGGGTCATCTTCCTCACGCTCGACGACACGACGGGCCTGTCCGACGCGACGTTCTTCGAGGACGTCCAGGGCCCGTACGCGGCGACGGTCTTCGCGTCCTGGCTGCTCGTGGTGCGAGGGGTCATGCGACGTACGGGTCCGCGCGGTCGGTCGCTGCGCGCCACCGCGGCGTGGGACCTCACCGTGCTGCAGGCGGCATGGGACGCCGAGCTCGACCGTACGGGCAGCGAAGACTCCGCGCTGGCCGCGGTCGAGCGGCTGATGGCGGTCGTCCCCGCCGGCTACAGCCTGATCGGCGAGCTGGTCGAGGAACCCGGCGCGGAGGTGCAACGCGGGTCGGCCGACACGCAGGAGCACGGTCGTGCCGGCGGCATGGGCCAGCGGCGGGTGCTCGTGCATGCGAGCGGCGCGCTGCAGTCCCCGTACGCGGACGTGAAGCCCAGCGGCCTGTCCCCGGCGGACGCGCCGCGCAAGCTGTGGCACTCCAGCCCGCACAGCTCGGGCAGGTGAGGCCATGCCGTTCGGGTGGGGGACGAATGCGAGCGTGTACGAGGGGCCGCAGGCTCCTGGTCGCGTCGTCATGCACGTCGACATGGACTGCTTCTACGCGTCGGTCGAGCTGCGGCGCCGCCCGGACCTGATCGGGATGCCGATGTTCGTCGGCGGCGCGACGCGCGGCGTGGTGCTGTCCGCCACGTACGAGGCGCGCCAGTACGGCGTGAAGAGCGGCATGCCGACGACCACCGCGCGCCGGTTGTGCCCGCAGCTGGTGGCGATCGCGCCCGACTTCGACACGTACCAGGACGTGTCGAAGGGCATCGTCGCGATCTTCGAGTCGGTCTCCGCGCACGTCGAGGTGACGAGCATCGACGAGGCGTTCTGCGACATCAGCGGGGCGATCGGCGGCTTCGGCTCGGCGGAGGCGGTGGGGGAGCACGTCCGGTCGCTGGTCTCCGACGAGCAGGGCATCGCCTGCTCGGTGGGGATCGGCCCGTCGAAGTTCGTCGCGAAGCTNNTGGGGCTGCGGACGGTGGCCGACCTCGCGTACGTACCGAAGACGACCCTTCAGCGCGCGTTCGGCCAGCATCAGGGCACGCTGCTCGCCGACCTCGCGTGGGGCCGCGACACGAGCCGGGTCGTCGCGACGACGAGGGAGCACAGCATCGGCTCGGGGGAGACGTTCGGCAGGGACACCGACGACCCGGCGAAGGTACGGGTCGAGCTGCTGCGGATGTCTGACCGCACGGCGTCACGTGTCAGGGCCGCCGGCATGGTCGGCCGCACGGTGGTGCTGGGCCTGCGGCTGAGCGACTTCACCGACCTCACCCGCTCGGTGACGCTGCCCAGCCCGACCGACGTGACCGGTGAGATCCACGCGGCGGTGCTGCGGCTGTTCGACGGGCTGGCGCTGCAGCGGGCGAGGATCCGCAAGGTGAGCGTACGGCTGCAGGGCCTCGTCGAGGCCGACTCCGCCTACCAGCAGTTCGCCCTCGACACCCCCGACCGCGGCTGGCGCGAGGCGGAGGTGGCGATGGACCGTGCGATCCGCCGCTACGGCCCCCACGCCGTCCAGCGCGCGACGCTGACGCGACACGTACCGACGATCGACCAGGGCGGCCTCAAGGACGCGTAATGCCTTCCCTTGCGGGCGGCTATTTGTCCGTCACCTCCCGCGAGTAGACCCCGGCTGGCTGGGATCGAGGACTCCTCGCGATCAGCTTCGTCGCTGCGACGATGCGCCAAGAGGTGCGCGCGAACTTCTCGGGCTTATGGCGGGCTCCTCGACCAGGAGGCTCCTCGAACGCGAAGTTCTCGGGGTTATGGACGCCTGAAACGGCTTCATAGCCCCGAGAACTTCGCGGAACCACGCCGGGCGGCTCGTGGACGCCCTGATAACCCCGACAACTTCGCACTCGGCGGCGACGTGACGTACCCCGTCGCCGCGCCGCGATTTCGGGAGTCGGTCCGTCACAGCCATCGAGCGGCAGCGCTCCCGTCGTGTGGCGAGTCCGCGCGGGGGGATTCTCGCCACTCGATGTGCCGGGGTGGACTGGCGACCCTCAGGACAGCGCCTTCTGTACCGTCTCCGTGAGCTCGGCCCAGGACTTCTGGAACTTCTCGACGCCCTCGTTCTCCAGCGTGAGGAAGACGTCGGTCATGTCGATGCCGACGCCCTCGAGGACCTTCATGGTGGCGGTCGCCGCGGGAGCAGAGCCGACGACAGGCACGCCGATCTCGCCGTGGTCCGCGTAGGCCATGAGCGTCTTCTCGGGCATCGTGTTGACGGTGTTCGGAGCGACGAGGTTCGCCACGTACAGGGTGTCGGGGTAAGCGTCCGACTTGACCCCGGTCGACGCCCACAGCGGGCGCTGCTCATGCGCACCCTTGGCCTTCAGCGCCGCGAAGCGCTCGCCGCCGAAGAGCTCCTCGTAGGCGTCGTACGCGAGCTGGGCGTTCGCCAGTCCCGACTTCCCCTTGAACTGCAGCGATTCGCCACCGATCGCGTCGAGGCGCTTGTCGACCTCCGTGTCGACGCGCGACACGAAAAGGGAGGCCACGGAGCGGATGTGGCTGAGGTCGAAGCCGGACGCGGCCGCCTGCTCGAGCCCGTACAGGTAGGCGTCGACGACCTCGCGGTAACGCTCGACACTGAAGATGAGGGTGACGTTGACGCTGATGCCGGCGGCGATGGTCGCGCTGATCGCGGGCAACCCCTCGCGCGTCGCGGGGATCTTGATCAGCACCTCGTCACGGCCGACACGTTCGTGGAGGTCGCGCGCCTGTGCGATGGTCGCCTCGGTCTCGTGGGCGAGGCCGGGCTCGACCTCGATCGAGACGCGCCCGTCCTTGCCGTTCGTGGCGCGGTACGTGTCAGCGAAGAGGTCGCACGCGTCCCGTACGTCGGTCGTCGTCAGCTGCTTGATCGCCTCCGCGACGTCTACGCCCTGCGTACGCAGGGTCGCGAGCTGCTCGTCATACGCGTTCCCGTGGCCGATCGCCGCGTCGAAGATCGTCGGGTTCGTCGTCACGCCGACCACCGAGTAGTCCCGGATCAACCCCGCGAGGTTCCCGCCCGTGAGGCGTTCTCTCGACAAGTCGTCGAGCCACACGGACACCCCTGCGTCGGACAGCTCACGCATGCGCTGGTTCATAAAAGCTCCTTCTCAGTTGCCTTCAGACTATGTTCACCAGACCAACGGCCACGCGCGTCTTTCGGAGTTGTGCGTACCGACCTAGACTGGGGCGATAAGACACGAGGAGGTGACCATGGCCCTTTCGGAGAAAGAGCAGGAACTGCTCGCTCAGATGGAGGCCGCCCTCACAGCGGAGGACCCGAAGCTGGCGAGCACGCTTCGGGGCAAGGCGCCACACGCCGTGCACCGTCGCCGGGCCGCGCTTGCGGCGATCGGCTTCGTCGCGGGCGTCGCTGTTCTCATCGCAGGGATGAGCTTCAGCTGGGTGGTGAGCGTCATCGGGTTCGTCCTCATGCTCGTCTCGACCGTCAGCGCCCTCGCCTCCTGGAGCCGTGCGACCTCCACGAAGAAGCACCGTACGAGCGACGCGCAGGACTTCCTGCACCGCCTCGAGGAGCAGTGGCGCAAGACCGACGACAGCAGCTCCGAGTAGGAGCAGCCGATCGTCCGCCTCGGGGACGAGGCGTCATCTCCCGCGTGTGAGTCGAGGGGTGACCAGACGCCGACCACCATCTCGTACGAGCGCACGTCCTGGCCCCTCGACCGTCCGCTGGTCCCAGCCGCAGACGACTCAGCGGATCGTTGACGCGCCCACCGGTCGCCGGTACGACTCGTCGTCGGTGCTCGGGACGCGGGTTGTCTCCTCGCCCAGCTCCTCGGGCGCCGGTCGGGTCGTGACGCGGCGCCACCACTGGCGCGCCGCGTACGTGAGCGACCCGGGAACGATGATGTGGCCGATCCGGCGATACCAGGGGCGGGACGCGTCGAGACCGGACAGCACCGCGTCGACCTGACGTCTCAGCCCTTCGACGTCCTCGAGATGCTCGGAGTAGCGCGACTGCTCGACCGCGGAGACCACTCCGGACAGGGACGTCTCGGCCACCCCGCCCGGAAGGCGTTGCCCCACGACATCCGCGATCTGGCGTGGCGTTCCCTGCGGCCATCGATGCCCCAGGTCGAGCCACGTGTCGCGGACCTCCAGCCACGCGCGGGCGACCGACTCGTGCGGATCCGACGCCGGTCCCAGCCGCGAGCGGCGCAGCAGGCGACGGGCGACCATCGGCGTGAGCAGCAGGAGCAGGATGAAAGCGCCGACGATGGCGAGGATGATCTCCGTACGGATCCGCGACGCCTCCGCGTCGGTGATTCCCACGGCGCTGGGCGACTGATGATCCTGGGTCGCCTGAGCCGTCGGCTGGGTGGAGGCACTGACGCTCGGCTCGGCGACGGTGCTCGGGGCGGCGGACGGCTGGTTCGGGGCCACCACGGTCCAGGGCGGGGGAACGGCCACCGCAGGCGTCGGCTCGAACCGCACCCAGCCCTGACCCTCGAAGTACAGCTCCGGCCACGCGTGCATGTCGTGGCTGGTCACGAGCCAGCGGTCGCCCGACTGCGTTCCCGGCAGGAAGCCGACGGCCACGCGCGACGGGATGCCGGCGATGCGCGCCATGAGCGCCATGGCCGATGCGTACTGGACGCAGTAGCCGGTGTGGGTCTGGAAGAGGAACGTCGAGATCGCGTCGTACGAGGTCTTTCCCGAGGCGCCCTGTACGGAGTAGCTGAAGGGCGTCGACCGCAGGTACGCCTGCATGGCCGCAGCCTTGAGGGCGGGCGCCTCGACCCCGGTGGTGAGCTGGTTGACGAGCTGGACGATCGGAGTCGGGATGTCGGCCGGGATCTCCAGCGTCATCGACTGGCCCTCCGGGACGCCGACCTTCGCCGTCGAGAGCGCTGCACCGTTCGGCTCGACGTCCCAGCTCTCGACCGTGTACCGCTGCCCGACGGTGGCGCGCGCCCGGTTGGCGCCGGTCGCGATGATCATGAGCGACGCCGGGTCGTACGACCACTCGCCGGTCGCGTTCTGCGCCCGCGGCGCGTAAGGGGCCGGGAGGTACATCGAGGCGAAGTCGTCGATCTGGACGTTCGTGATGCGCGACCCGCCCGACGGCGCGGACGCCAGCCCCGGCACGCTCCCGAGCCCGCCCTGCTTCAGCGTGACCTGGGACTGCGCCCAGCCCTCGGCGTTGAGCACGGGCAGGGTTGCGAGCCGCAGGTACGTGCCGGTCGCCTTGTTGGTCGTGTACGACAGGACCTCCCGGCTCGTCCCCTGCTCGAGGTTCTTCCGGAGGTCGAGCTGCGGGTCGACCATCTCGATCGGTCCGGTGCCGTTCGGTCGCAGCGACGTGAAGAACGTCGGCGAGAGCGTGGGGAGGATCAGGCCGAGGACGATCGCGGCGATGAGCGTGGGGGTCGCGACGACCACCGAGAGCCGCCAGATACCGCGCGAACCGCGCGACATCGCGCTGTCGTGGCTGAGGTTCCTGGTCCAGCGCCGGTCACTGTTCAGGCCGTCGGCGAAGAGGATCGCGAGGTAGCCGATGACGACGACGAGGAAGGACACGACGTTGACGTCGGTACGGAGAGCGATCGCAGGGATGAGGTACAGCGCCAGCAGCGGGGCCAGCGTCCAGGCCGGCCTCTCGAGCGTGTCCGCGAGGATGCCGGCGACCAGGAAGAGCAGCACAACGATGAGCGTGAGGATGATCTGCGCGCCGGGGTCGGGAGGCATGGGTGCGGCCGACGTCTGGATGTGGTCGTAGCCGGAACGGAGCAACGGGACCAGCCGCGCGTACCACGCGACGTCCGCCGGGCCCGGGCCCATGGCGAGCGAGACGGCGAGGGCAGCGGCCAGCAGGATCTGGATCCCGTTGACGATCACCTTGGCGAGCCGGAGGCGGTCGCCGACGACGGCGGCCACGCTCAGGACGGCGATGAGGAGCCACGACGGGTACAGGTAGCTCGCGTCGGAGGTGAGCGGCAGCAGCGTCAGGCCGCCGATGAGCCCCGCGACGGACGTTCCGATCCAGATCCTGTCGACGGGGCGCATCAGACGTACTCCCCGACGCGGTCCAGGTTCGTCCAGGCGTCCATGACCTCCATGCCGGAGGTCACTTCGATGACCCGCCAGCCGACGTTGCGCATCCGGTCGAGAGCGGCGCGGTGCTCGTCGTACTGCTCGGGTGTGCCCCGCTCGTTCCGCGCGGTGAACGTGTCGGTGTCGAGTACGAACGCGAAGCATCGGGCACGGTTCCGCTGAGCCCCGAGCAGCACCTCCACATCGCCCCGGGTGAGCCGCCCGAGGACCGAGACCATGAGCTGTCCTCGCTGGGCGAGCGCCGCCTGCTCGACCATGCGGGTCAACGTGGCCCGGGGAGAGGTCGTGACGTCGGTCATCTCGTCGATGATCTGGTGGCGCGACACCGTGGCCTGCGTCATCCTCTCGCCGCGGACCATGGCACCGCCGGCATCGAAGAGGTCGACGCGGAAGCCGGCGTCGACGAAGTGGAGCGCTATCGACGCGGCCGCCGACACGGCCCACTCGAACGAGCTGCCGCGACCCGTACCGGCGTGGGCCGCTGAGCGCGAGTCGAGGATGACCGTGGCGGTCGGGTCCCAGGCCTGCTCCTCGCGACGTACGAACAGCTCGCCCCGGCGCGCCGTGGTGCGCCAGTGGATGCGGCGGACGTCGTCGCCGGGGTGGTACTCGCGGACCAGCACGTCGTCCGAGCCGATGACCCCCGCCTTCTGGGGGAGCGCGTCGCCGGTGGAGCCGGCGCCACTGACCGTACGCATCATCGGCAGCGGCACGATCCGCGGCGTGATCTGCACCTCGCTGGTCGCGCTGAACCGACGGTCGAGCTTGACGAGCTGGAACGGGTCCGTCGCACGTACGGTCAGCGGTCCGGTGTGGAACCGGCCGCGGCGCAGGCCAGCCATGGGGTACGTGATGTCGCGGCGCCACTCACCGGCGAACCGGTGGACCGTGAAGCGCGGCGGACGACCCAGGCCTCGCGGCACGTCGTCCTCGAAGTGCAGCAGCCCTGTGGGCAGCTGGCCCGACTTCGTGATGATCAGCTCGCCCATGAGCCGCTCGCCGACGATCGCCTCCTGCGGCGTGACCCGTCGCTCGCACGTGAGCCGGAGCCGGCTGCGCGCGACGATGAGGATCGCGACAAGGGGCAGCAGGAAGAGGAACAGCCCGAACCAGAGCACGTCCCGCTGGCCGAAGAGGACGCCGCCGAGCAGCAGCACGGCGCCGACGACGACAAAGGTCTTGCCGCGTAGCGTCAGCAGAACCCAGGGGTTGTACCGCACGTCACCTACCTCTTGTCCGGAACCGGAACCGACTGCACCGCCTTCGTGATGATCTCCGCCACCGACCGTCTCGAGAGCTGCGCCTCGGTCGACGGCAGGGTCCGATGGGCCAGGACGTTCACGGCAAGGTCGGCGATGTCGTCCGGTAGTACGTAGTCGCGGCCGGACAAGGCAGCCTTCGCGCGACCGGCCCGCAGCAGCTGCAGGCTGGCGCGCGGCGACGCCCCGAGACGCAGGTCGCGGCTCTGACGGGTGGCGGTGACGATGTCGATGAGGTACTTCTTCACGGCAGGCGCCACGTAGACACCGCGGACCGCGAGGATCAGCGAGTGGATCGTGTCCGCGTCGGTCACCGGCCTCAGCGCTGCCAGCGGGTCGCTGGAGCCGTGGTTGTCGAGCATCTCGATCTCCGCGGCCACCGTGGGGTAGCCCATCTCGATACGTGCCATGAAGCGGTCGCGCTGAGCCTCAGGCAGAGGGTACGTGCCCTCCATCTCGATGGGGTTCTGGGTCGCGATGACCATGAACGGGGTCGCGAGCTTGTGGGTGACTCCGTCGACGGTGACCTGGCGCTCCTCCATCGACTCGAGCATCGCCGACTGCGTCTTCGGTGAGGCGCGGTTGATCTCGTCGCCCACCACGATGTTGGCGAAGATGCCCCCCGGCTTGAACTCGAACGCACCAGTGCCCTGGTTGTAGACCGACACGCCGGTCACGTCGCTGGGCAGCAGGTCGGGAGTGAACTGGATGCGTCGGACGGTCGAGGCGATCGATCTGCCCAACGCCTTCGCCAGCATCGTCTTGCCGACGCCCGGCACGTCCTCGAGCAGGAGATGTCCCTCGGCGAGCAGGACCACCATGGCCATGTCGATCGAGCCGCGCTTCCCCTCGATGACGCCTTCGATGGCGCTGCGCACGGTGCCCATGATGTCCAGCACGTCGCCCAGTGACCGTTTCTCGATCACGCTTCCGACCACGTTCCCCTCCTCGCGATCTCGTCCCCTTGTCGTCGAAACCCTACGCGAGTCCACCCAACCACCGCAGCGCCCATGTCCGCTCGCCCTGTGACAGCTGCCTCAGGGGGCCGGACGGTGGGGAGACATGGCCCATAAACGTGGCCAAAATGGGGGAAAGTGGGTTACTGTGGGTCGCGGTGGAGCGAGTGGGCTCATCAGTGGAGCGAAAGGAGGACTCTCCCCATGGCACGACGACTGGGTGGGACGTTCTTCCCGAAGCTCGACGAGAAGGGCCGCCTCACTCTTCCGGCCAAGTACAGGGAGCACTTCGCCGACGGCGTCGTGGTCACCCGGGTCCAGGAAGGCTGTCTCGCGGTCTACGACGTGGAGACGTTCGACAGCCTCGATGCCCGGTTCGAGTCTCGGGCCACCAGTGAGGCTGACGTCCGCGCTTACCAGCGCTGGCTCAACTCCGGATCCCATGACGACGTCCCCGACCGGCAGGGGCGGATCACCCTGCCGGCACCACTGAGAGCTTTCGCGGGCCTCGATCACGACGTGGTCGTGCTCGGAGCCGGCGACCGGGTCGAGGTCTGGGAGCCGGCGCGATGGGAGAAGCAGTCCGCGCAGCTGGACGAGGTGTTCTCCACCTAGCCGCATCCGCGGCGAGGACGAGGAAGGAAAGGCTCCGCGCCTTCCGGCTTCGATCCGATAGCCCGCACCCTGGCTCACCTTCCCCGGTGCCAGGAGGCGAAAGGGCCACGGATCGAAACCGGTCAGCACGGGGCCGCACCACAGGATGGGGTCGAGATGGTGGGGGAGCGCGACACCCACGTGCCGGTCATGGCCGGTCGCGTGCTGGAGCTGCTCGCCCCAGCGCTCGACGTGCCAGGCGCTGTGTACGTGGACGGCACGCTCGGTCTTGGCGGCCACGCGCGGCTCATACTCGAGAACTGCCCGAAGGCCCTCCTCGTCGGCATCGACCGCGACCCGCATGCCCTGGACATCGCCCGTGAGCGGCTCGTGGAGTTCGGCGACCGCGTCCAGCTGTACCAGGCGGTCTACCACGAGCTGCCCGAGGTCCTCGAAGAGGCCGGCATCCGTCGCGTACAGGCCGTGCTGCTCGACCTCGGCCTCTCGTCGCTCCAGATCAACCACGCCGAACGCGGCTTCGCCTACGCGACCGACAGTCCCCTCGACATGCGGATGTCGCCCGACGACCCGACCACGGCCGCAGACCTCGTGAACACCCTGAACCGCAAGGACCTGGCCCGGATCCTCCGCGTGTACGGGGAGGAGCGGTTCGCCGACCGCGTCGCGGGCCGCATCGTCGCCGAGCGCGAGCGGGAGCCGTTCACGACGTCGGCGCGGCTCGTCTCGACGATCTCCGACGCGATCCCCGCCGCCGTCCGCGCCACCGGCGGACACCCGGCGAAGCGGACGTTCCAGGCCCTGCGGATCGCCGTGAACGCCGAGCTCGACTCGCTGGCGGGTGTGCTTCCCGCGGCCATCGCGGCGCTGGCGCTCGAGGGCAGGATCGCCGTCCTCGCGTACCACTCGCTCGAGGACCGCCTCGTGAAGGACGCGCTGCGTACCGCCTCGAGCGACCGTGCCCCCCGAGAGCTGCCGTTCGTGCCGGAGGGGTTCGGCCCGGACCTGCGCCTGCTGACGCACGGCGCCGAACGACCCGACGAATCAGAGACCGCCGTGAACCCGCGCGCAGCTTCGGCCCGGTTGCGGGCCGCCGAACGAATCCAGGAGGCGGCGTGAGCGCTCTCGTCGAACCGCGGCAGAAGGCCCAGGACACCACCTCGGGTCTCCGGCCCGTGCCGGCACGGCAGGGTGGCCTCGGCCGCCTGCCGTTCATGCTCATCCTCGCGGGCGTCCTCGTCGCCGGCCTCGTCGGCCTGCTGATGCTGCAGACGCGCGTGCAGGAGCAGTCGTTCGAGGTGCGCCAGCTGCAGACCAGGGCGACCCAGCTCTCGTACAAGCAGGCACAGCTCGAGGCGCAGGTGCAGCAGAAGGCGACCCCCGCCGAGATCGCCCGTCAGGCGACCTCGCTGGGCATGGTGCCGAACCCGTACGCCGTGTACATCGACGTCCGTACAGGCACCGTCGTCGGCACCCAGAGAACCGTCAGGGGCAACGAGGTGCCGTACATCACGTACAGGTCGCCCGAGCAGAAGGCCGCGGACGCCGCTGCCGCCAGCCCCACGCCGGACCCCGCTCAGCCTGGTGACTCGACGCCGCAGGAGACGAACCAGTGACCGACCGCCAGGGTTCAGCCTCGACGTCCGCCCGCCGTCCGGCGTCGAAAGCTCCGGCCTCGGCTCGTACGCACGCGTCGCGCTCCACGTCGGCCACGCCGTCCACCTCGCGCTCCACCACGTCCACGGCTCGATCTGTCGCCTCTCCGCGCAGCGGCTCCCCGAAGAACAAGCCGCGTCGCCCGCCGGAGCGCCGGCTGCCCGTGGGCTCCCCGAAGGGCCGGTTGCGCTTCGCCCTCATCGCTCTCGGCCTGATCGCCACGCTCCTCGCCGCACGCGCCATCGTCGTCCAGGGACTCGACAGCGCCGCCAACGCCGCGAAGGCGGCCGCGCTCATGAGCGTCTCCCGCACGATCGTCCCGAACCGGGGCACGATCACCGACCGGTACGGCGAGGTGCTCGCCTCGAGCCAGCCCGCGGTCACGGTGATCGCGGACCCGACCCAGATCGCGACGAACGGCAAGCTCGCCTCGGCGATGACGACCAAGGACAAGGCGAAGGCCGCTCTCGCACCGAGCGCGATCGCCGACGTCCTCGTCCAGTACCTCGGCGGCGACCACGACGCGTACGTCACGCTTCTCACCAAGCCGGACACGAAGTACGTGGTCATCGCGAAGAAGGTCCCGGCGTACACGTACCTGCAGGTCTCCGATCGGCTCACCGCGCTGGGCTACGTGGGCCTGTTCCGAGAGACGGCCGCGGTCCGTACCTACCCCAACGGGACGCTCGCCTCGAACATCCTCGGCTTCGTCCGTGACAGCGACAACGGTGTCGGTCAGATCGGTGCGGGCGGCCTCGAGTACACGTACAACATGCAGCTCGCCGGCGTCGAGGGCTCCGAGGTCTACGAGACCTCGCCCAACGGCAAGATCCCCACCGGCCAGAACGTGCTGGTCCCCGCGCAGGACGGCGTCACGTACACGCTGACGCTCGACGCGGGGCTTCAGTACATGGTCGAGAGCCGGCTGCAGGAGACCGTCGACCAGGCGAAGGCCGTCTCGGGCACCGCGATCGTCATGAACGTGAAGACGGGAGAGCTGCTGGCGATGGCCAACTACCCGTCCTTCGACTCCAACTCGCCCGGGACCGCGCTGGCCGCGAACCTCGGCAACCGGGCGATCACCGACGCATACGAGCCGGGCTCGGTCGAGAAGGTCCTCACGATGGCCGCGCTCACCGACTCGGGCGCGATCACGCCCGACACCAGGGTGGTCGTGCCCAAGGAGGTCATGTCCGGCGGCAAGCCCATCAAGGACGCGTTCGCCCACAACACGATCAACCTCACGGCTCGCGGCGTGGTCGCGAACTCCTCGAACATCGGGACCGTGCTGCTGACGCGTCAGATGGACAAGGCCAAGCTCATCACGTACCTGCAGTCGTTCGGGCTCGGCTCGTCGACCGGGCTCGGGCTCCCCGGTGAGGCGTCCGGGTCGTTGCCGTCGACGTCGCTGGCCGACAACACGCGCGACCAGATCGCATTCGGACAAGGCCTTTCGGTGACGGCGATCCAGGAGGCGGCTGCGGTCGCCGGGATCGTCAACGGTGGCATCTACAACAGCCCGACGATCATCAAGTCCGCCGTGACCACGGACGGCAAGGCCGTCGCGGTGCCGGTGTCGACGTCGAAGCGGGTCATCTCGGAGTCGTCGTCGCAGATGGTGCTCGACATGATGGAGTCGGTCGTCGCCAGCAAGGTCGGCGTCTCGCGGTTCCCCATCGACGGCTACCGCACAGCCGCCAAGTCGGGCACCGCCGAGCGGATCGACCCCACCTGCAAGTGCTACAACGGCTACGTCGCCTCGTTCATCGGCGTCGCCCCGGTGGAGGACCCTTCGATCCTCGTCTACATCGTCGTCGACCAGCCGAAGGGCGCCTTCCAGGGCTCCCAGGTGGCCGCTCCGGCGTACAAGGACATCATGAAGATCGCCCTGCAGCGCTACGGCGTGCTGCCGAGCACGACGGCCGCTCCGGTCAAGCCCATCGACTGGTGAGCCGCCTGCCATGGCGAACCCGTTCCTCCGGGTAGCGTGTCGGCCGTGACCGCCTCTGAACAGGCCTGGGTGCCTGTACGACCCGTGCAACCGCACGGTGCGGACCTCGCTGACCTGGTTCCCGGCGCACCGTCACTGCACGTCAGCGGCGTGTCGATGTCTTCCCGCGCGGTCTGCATGGGCGACCTGTACGTGGGGCTGCCGGGAGCGACGACGCACGGCGCGCGCTTCGCGGCTGCGGCCGTGGCAGCCGGCGCCGTCGCGGTCGTTACCGACGAGGCGGGCGCCGAGCTGGCCGGCGACCTCGGCGTCCCGGTCGTCGTCGTCGCGGAGCCGCGCCTGCGCATCGGTGCGTGGGCCGCCGAGGTGTACGGGAGCCCCGCGAGCAAGGTCCAGACGTACGGGATCACCGGTACGAACGGCAAGACCACGACCATGTACCTGCTCGCGTCGGCGCTGANNCTGCTCGCCGTGATGGTCGAGCGCGGGGCGGACACGGTCCTCATGGAGGTGTCCAGCCATGCCCTCGCGATGCACCGCGTCGACGCCGTGACGTTCGACGTCGCCGGGTTCACGAACCTCGGCTGGGACCACCGCGACTTCCACCCCACCCAGGAGGACTACTTCGAGGCGAAGGCAAGGCTGTTCCTGCCCGGCCAGTCACGGTCCGCGGTGGTCGCGACCGACGACGTGTGGGGCCGGCGACTCGCCGAACGCGTCCGTGCGGCGGGGATGCCGCTGCTGACGACGGGCGAGGCCTGTGACGTGCGCGCCACGTCGGTGACCAAGGTCGCGGGTGGTTCTCAGCAGGTGGTCATCGACCTGCAGGGGCGCCGGCTCGACGTGACCCTGAGCCTGCCGGGGAGCCACAACGTACGCAACCTCCTCACGGCCGTCGCCATGCTGCAGCAAGGAGACGTGGCCCTGCTGGATGCGGTGGGCGGCTTCGCCGACGTGACGATCCCTGGCCGTCTCGAGCGGGTCGACCTCGGTGCCGACGCCCCCCACGTGTACGTCGACTTCGCCCACACACCGCAAGCCGTGGAGGCCGCCCTCGGGGCGCTCAACGACCACCGGACGATCTGCGTGCTCGGCTGCGGCGGCGACCGCGACCACTTCAAGCGCGGCCCGATGGGTGCCGTGGCCGTCAACGGGAGCGACCTGCTCGTCGTGACCGACGACAACCCCCGTACGGAGGACCCCGTGGCCATCCGCCAGGCGATCCTCGACGGGGCACGCAGCGCGAAGGCGACGGCCGCTCCGGGGAGCCGCGCCGAACGGTGCGAGGTCGTCGACGGCGGAGACCGGCGGGGTGCGATCCGACGCGCCCTGGGTGAGGCCCGACAAGGGGATATTGTCGCCATCCTGGGCAAGGGGCACGAGCACGGTCAGGAGATGCGGGGTAGCGTGACCGCGTTCAACGACGCCGCAGTGGTCCGCGAGGAGTGGGCCCGGCTGCGAGAAGGAGCACCCACGTGGAGCTGACGCCCCTGGCAACCATCGCCCGCGCCGTCTCAGGCACGGTCGGTACAGGTGACGCTGCGGCCCTCATCGGCCCGGACGTCGTCATCGACTCGAGGCTCGCGACCCCCGGCTCCCTGTTCGTCGCCCTGCCCGGCGAGCGCGTCGACGGGCACGACTTCGTGGCCAGGGCGGCGTCCGCCGGCGCAGCCGCCGCGATCGTGAGCCGTACGACCGGTGCTCCCTTGGCCGAGATCGTCGTCGACGACCCGCTGACCGCGCTCGCGGACCTGGCGCGCGTACAGGTCGCTGCTGCTCGTTCCCACGGCCTCCGTGTCGCGGCGATCACCGGTTCAGCCGGCAAGACCAGTACGAAGGACCTGCTCGCACAGGTGCTCGAGGCCGTGGGCGAGACCGTGGCGCCGCGGGGGTCGTTCAACAACGAGATCGGTACGCCGCTCACCGCGCTCAAGGTCACGAACAAGACCCGGTTCCTCGTCGCCGAGATGGGTGCGCGCGGGCCGGGCCACATCCGGAGCCTCACGGGGATCGTCCCGCCGGATGTCGGCGTGGTCTGCAACGTCGGTACGGCGCACCTCGGCGAGTTCGGAAGCGTCGAGGCGATCGCGGGGGCGAAGGGCGAGCTCGTGGAGGCCGTACCCGCCGATGGCTGGGCCGTCCTCAACGCCGACGACCCACGCGTCCTGGCGATGGCGTCGCGCACGCCTGCGCAGGTGCTCCTCGTGTCGGCGGCGGGCGACCCGGGCGGCGAGCACGCGGTGTGGGCGGAGGGCGTCCGTCCGGACGACCGGGAGCGGTACGAGTTCTCGCTGCACGCCACGGGCCAGGCGACCCAGCACGTACAGCTGCAGGTCACAGGCCGTCACATGGTCCTCAACGCGCTCTGCGCCGCCGGCGCGGCGTGCGCGTTGGGCCTGCCCCTCGACGCGGTGGCCACGGCGCTCTCAGCGGCGACCCCGCGGTCGCCGTGGCGCATGGAGGTGCGCGACCGGCGTGACGGCGTGACCGTCGTCAACGACGCGTACAACGCGAACCCCGAGTCGACCCGAGCGGCGCTCGACACGGTCGCCCGGATGGTCGACATCAGGCGTACGACCGTGCCGGACGCCAAGCTGTTCGTGGTTCTCGGCGACATGCTCGAGCTCGGCGAGGACACGGCCGACCAGCACACGAGCATCGGACGCTACGCGGCGCAGTCGGGAGCTGTGCTCGTCTTGGCGGTGGGTGCCGAGGCCCAGCACGTCGTGTCCGGCGCCTCCGCCCTGGGAGTCGACGCGCTGCGCCTCACCGACAAGTCCCAGGCCCTCGGACAGCTCAGCGGACTGCTTCCCGGCGATGTCGTTCTCGTCAAGGCGTCGCGTGGCGTCGGGCTGGAGTCCGTCGCTGCCGATCTACTGGGAGCACCATGCTGAGCATTCTCACGGCCGGGGCGATCGCCATGACGATCACCCTGTTCGGCACGCGCTTCCTCATCCAGTTCATGTCGCGCCGCGGGTACGGACAGTTCATCCGCGACGACGGTCCGACCGAGCACCACACCAAGCGCGGCACCCCGACGATGGGCGGACTCATCATCATCGGTGCGGTCGTCCTCGGCTACTTCGGCTCCCACCTCATCTTCTGGCGCGAGGTGTCCGCATCGGGCCTGCTCGCCCTATTTCTCTTCGTCGGTCTCGGCTTCGTCGGCTTCCTCGACGACTGGACAAAGAATCGCCGGGCGCGCTCGCTGGGCCTGAACGCCAAGTGGAAGCTCATCCTCCAAGGGCTCGTCGCCGTCGTGTTCGCCGTACTCAGCCTGATGTTTCCCGACCACCGCGGTGTGACCCCCGCGTCCAGCGCGGTCTCCTTCCTCCGCGACGTCCCCGGCCTCGCGCTACCCGCCGCCGTGGCCGTGGTCTGGATGATGTTCATCATCGCGTCGTTCAGCAACGGGGCGAACCTCACCGACGGCCTCGACGGGCTGCTGGCGGGCGTGGCGACGCTGGTGTTCGTCGCCTACGTGATCCTCAACGTCTGGCAGTCCGGCCAGTGGTGCGGCCGGGCGTCGACGATCGGCCCGCGCTGCTACGAGGTGCGCAACCCGTCGGACCTCGCGCTGTTCGCCATCGCCGTCGCGGGCGCGCTCTTCGGCTTCCTGTGGTGGAACGCGAACCCGGCCAAGATCTTCATGGGCGACACCGGCTCGCTGGCCCTCGGCGGAGGCGTCGCGGCGCTCGCGATCATGTCCCGTACGGAGCTGCTGAGCGCCGTGATCGGCGCGGTGTTCGTCCTCGAGAGCCTGTCGGTGGTCTCGCAGGTCGGCTGGTTCAAGGTCACCAAGGGCAAGCGGCTGTGGCGGATGGCACCCATGCACCACCACTTCGAAGCGCTGGGGTGGGGCGAGATCACCGTCGTCGTACGGATCTGGATCCTCTGTGGGCTCGCGGTCGCCGCGGGCATGGGTCTGTTCTACACCGAGTGGGTGGCGGCCCAGTGACAGAGTGGCTGGCCCGTGCTGACGGCCTGTCCCCGTGGCACGAGGCGACCGTCCTCGTGCTCGGCCTCGGGCGTTCCGGCGTGGCAGCGGCCGACGCGATGCTGTCGCGGGGTGCAGCGGTCGTCGTCGTCGAGTCGGCGACGTCGACCTCGCTCACCGAGGCGGCCACGATGCTCGAGGTGCTGGGCGCGACCGTGCTGATGGGCCCGGATGTCCCCAGCACGATCCCCCAAGGCATCGACCTCGTCGTCACGTCCCCCGGCGCTCGGCCGTCGTCTCCGCTGCTGGCGGACGCCGCGCGGCGCGGGATCCCGGTGTGGGGCGACATCGAGCTCGCGTGGCGGCTCCAGCAGCCCGACCGGGTCGTACCGTGGCTGGCAGTCACCGGGACGAACGGCAAGACGACCACCACGCAGATGCTCGAGTCCATCCTGCTCGCCGCCGGCCACAAGGCCGCGGCCGTCGGCAACATCGGTCGGCCCGTCCTCGAGGCGATGGCCGACGACGTGACGTACGACGTGTACGCGGTCGAGCTGTCGAGCTTCCAGCTCCACTGGACTCACTCGCTCGCGGTCCACTCGGCGGCGGTGCTCAACCTCGAGCAGGACCACCTGGAGTGGTACGCGGACAGCGTCGACTGGTCGGAGCTCGCCCGGCCCATGGACGCGTACGCAGCGGACAAGGCCCTCATCTATCGCGGCGTCACGCACTCGTGCGTCTACAACGTCGAGGCGCCCGCGACAGAGCGGATGGTCGAGGAGGCCGACGTCACGGAGGGCGCTCGCGCCATCGGCTTCACCACCGGCGTCCCGGCCGTCTCGATGCTCGGCGTCGTCGACGACCTGCTGGTGGACCGTGCGTTCATCCCGCAGCGGCGCGACTCCGCGATCGAGCTCGCCAAGGTGTCCGACGTCGTCCCCAGCGCCCCGCACAACATCGCGAATGCCCTAGCCGCCGCGGCATTGGCACGGTCCTTCGGGGTCACGCCGGCAGCCGTCTCCAAGGGCCTGAAGTCCCTCGTGATCGGTGGCCATCGGATCCAGACCGTCGCCGTGGTCGACGGGATCACGTGGGTCGACGACTCCAAGGCGACCAACCCGCACGCTGCGGACAGCTCGCTCCGCGCGTTCTCGCCGGTCGTCTGGATCGCCGGGGGACAGGCGAAGAACACCTCGTTCGACGACCTCGTCGCACGCCACAAGGACCGGCTGCATGGCGCGGTCCTCCTCGGCGTCGATCGCGAGTACATCCGCGAGGCCCTCGCCCGACACGCGCCCGAGGTCCCCGTGATCGTCGTGGACAGCACCGAAACTGGGGCAATGGACGAAGTGGTGCGCGCTGCGCGCTCCCTGGCTCAGCCGGGGGACACCGTCCTGCTCGCGCCCGGATGTGCCTCCAAGGACATGTACTCCGGCTACGACGCACGAGGTGACGCATTCGCAGCCGCGGTCAGACGGCTTCCGACCGGGACCGGCTGAGGTCGGCCATGGCAGTCCTCACTTCCCCTAGGACGGTCCGAACAGATACAAGTGCTCGCAACAAAGGCCTGATCCGGCATGCGCTCGACACCCCCCTGGCGAGCCTCTACCTCATCCTGACGACCACCGGCCTGCTGACGGGCCTGGGTGTGCTCATGGTGCTCTCGGCCTCGAGCGTGTACGCGGAGGTCGACTACGGCGACCCGTACTACTTCGCCAAGCGCCAGGTCATGTTCCTCGTGATCGGACTCGGACTCGCCTGGCTGCTGACGCGTCTGTCGCCTCGGGCGCTGCGCTCGATCGGCTGGCCGGCGCTCGTCATCACGATCATCCTGCTGGTCCTCACGTTCACGCCGCTGGGTATCACGGTCGGCGGCAACAGGAACTGGGTCCAGTTCGGGTTCTCCTGGACGCGTATGCAGCCGTCGGAGTTCGCCAAGCTCGCGCTCATCATGTGGGGGGCGGACCAGCTCACCCGCAAGGAGAAGCTGCTCGACCGACCCAAGGAGATGGTCCCGTACCTGCTGTTCTCCGGCGCGACCATCGGCCTGGTCCTGCTGCAGAAGGACGTCGGTACGGCCATGGTGCTGGCGCTCATGATCAGCCTCACCCTGTTCCTCGCGGGGACCCCGTTGCGGCTGCTGCTCGCGGGCGCCGGGGTCGTCGCCGCGCTCATCGCCGGCATGGTCGTCATGTCCCCCAACCGCATGAGCCGCATCGTCGGCTTCCTCAACCCGACGACCGACACGGCGGGCGTCAACGACCAGCCGCTGCGGGCGATGTACGCGCTGGCGTCGGGAGGCTGGTGGGGCGTCGGCCTGGGCAACTCCAAGCAGAAGTGGGGCATGCTCGTCGAGGCTCACAGCGACTACGTCTTCGCCGTCATCGGCGAGGAGTTCGGGCTCGTCGGCACGATCGTGGTCATCGGCCTGTTCGCGGTGCTCGTCGCGACCGCGTTCCGCATCGCCGCCCGCTCGGACAACCCGTTCTGCCGCCACGTCTCCGCCGGGATCGGCGCGTGGTTCCTCATCCAGGCCGCCCTCAACATGGCTGTCGTGCTCCGGTTGCTGCCGGTCGTCGGCGTCACGCTTCCGTTCGTCTCGTACGGTGGGTCCAGCCTGTTGGCAACGCTCGCCGCGGTGGGACTCCTCGTGTCCTGTGCACGCCAGGAGCCCGCGGCCCGTAAGGTGCTGGCGCGGCGTCGCAGCGTCAACAGGGCGCGCGTGACAGCGGTGGTGGACGGACGGGGCTAGGAGGTCGGCGTGGTCAGCATCATCCTCGCCGGCGGCGGGTCCGCCGGGCACATCTCGCCCATGGTCGCGACCGCCGAGGCGTTGCGCGCCGCCGACCCCGGAGTCACGCTGGCCTGCGTGGGTACGCCCAAAGGGATCGAGTCGACCGTCGTGCCGCAGGCGGGGCTGGACCTCACGTTCGTCCCGGCCGTCCCGTTCCCGCGTGCGATGAACCTCGAGCTGCTGACGATGCCGGCGCGCCTCGCGGGGGCCGTCGTCGCTGCTCGCCGGATCCTCAGCAAGCACAAGGCCCAGGTCGTCGTGGGGTTCGGTGGGTACGCGTCGTTGCCGGTCTACCTCGCNNTTCGCGAACCGGGTCTGCACGTCGTTCCCGAACACGCCGCTCCCGAAGCAGGAGTACGTGGGCCTGCCCGTACGCTCCGCGATCTCCCAGCTCGACAGGCCGGCCCTGCGTGACGCCGCACGACGCGAGTTCGGGCTGCCGAGCGTCGGCCCCGTCCTGCTGGTCAGCGGAGGGTCGCAGGGCGCCGCGAGCATCAACCGTGCGGTCGAGGGCGCGATGGCCGACCTGCTCGCCGCCGGTGTGTCGATCCTGCACGTGCTCGGGTCGAAGAACATGACCCCGACGACGATTGCCCGTACGGACGTGGAGGCCAAGGCCTCCTACGAGCCGGTCGCCTACGTGAACCAGATGGAGCGCGCCTACGCTGCCGCCGATCTCATGGTCGGCCGGTCGGGCGCAGGAACGGTGGTCGAGACGGCGATCGTCGGGCTGCCGGGCATCTTCGTCCCGCTGCCGCACGGCAACGGCGAGCAGGCGCGCAACGCGTCGTCCCTGGTCGCGGCCGGAGGCTGCGTGCTGATCCCCGATCGGGACCTCACCGCCGAGAGGCTGCGCGACGAGGTGCTGCGGATCATCACCCATCCCGACGTGCTGGCCACGATGGCGGCGGCAGGCCGGGGGATCGTCCCGGCGGACGCGGCCCAGCGGGTCGCGGCGATCGTGCTCCAGGCGGCGCGACGATGACCCTCCTCGACCCGATCCCCGTCCTCCCGGCGGACGACGTCGGCCCCGTGCACTTCATCGCGATCGGCGGTGCGGGCATGAGCGGCATCGCCCAGCTGTACGCCGAGCGCGGCATCGAGGTCACCGGCTCCGACCAGGCGGACTCGCCGGCCCTGCGGCGGCTCGCCGCGTGGGGCATCCACACGTACGTGGGGCACCGCGCGGAGCAGATCGGCACCGCCCGGACGGTCGTGGTCTCCAGCGCGGTCAGGGAGTCGAACCCCGAGCTGGCAGCGGCCCGTGACAAGGGCCTTCTCGTCTGGCACCGCAGCGCCGCGCTGGCCGCGCTCATGCTGGGACGTACGGCCGTCTCCGTCAGCGGCACCCACGGCAAGACCACGACCTCGGCGATGACCGCCATGATGCTGACGGCCGCGGGGGCCGACCCCTCGTACGTGGTGGGTGCGCCGTTGCAGTCGTCCGGGTCGAGCGCCCATCTCGGCGCGGGGTCGACGTTCGTCGTCGAGGCCGACGAGTCGGACGGCAGCTTCCGGCAGTACCCGACGTCGGTCGCCGTNNACGGTCCGCTCGGTCATCCTCGACGCCGACGACATCGGCTGCCGGCGGCTGGCCGCGTCCTTGCAGGGCGGCCTCAGCCCCGTCACGACCGTCGGGGAGAGCGAGAGCGCCGACATCCGGCTGACCGACATCGTCGACAGCGGCGGCGCGGCGCGGGCGACCATCACCTGGCCCGGCGGTACGGGCGAGCTCCGGCTCGCGCTCCCCGGCCGTCACAACCTCCACAACGCGGCCGCGGCGTTCGCGGTCGGCCACCACCTCGGGCTCGACCCGGTGCAGCTGCTCGAGGGTGCCGCGCGCTTCGCAGGTACGGAGCGCCGCTTCGAGCTCGTCGCGGATGTCGCCGGCGTGAGGATCGTCGACGACTACGCCCACCACCCGACGGAGATCGCCGCGACCCTGAAGGCGGCGAGGGCTGCCGCCGGTACGGGAAGGGTCGTCGCGTGCTTCCAGCCCCACCTGTACAGCCGTACGCGCGACTTCGCCATCGAGTTCGGCAGGGCGCTCGCGGCCGCCGACATCGTGATGCTCACCGACGTGTACGGGGCGCGCGAGGACCCCATGCCCGGCGTCTCCAGCGAGCTCGTGGTCACGGCCGCGAGGGAGGCAGGGGCTGACGTCCGGTACGTGCCGGCGCTGATCGACGTTCCTGCGGCGCTCGCTGCCGTGGCCCGGGAGGGCGACCTGATCCTGACGCTCGGCGCGGGCGACATCACGACGGCAGGGCCGGCCCTCGCGAGGCTCCTCGAGGCGGCTCGTGGCTGACCGTCCGCGTACCGTCGACGCGTCCGTACGGCTTGCTGCGCGACGTCGGGAACGCCTCCGTCGCAGGATCCTCATCGTGTCCGGTGCCGTCGTCGCTGTCGCGGTGGTAGCGGGGGTGCTCTGGGTGGTCTTCTTCTCGTCGGCGTTCGCCGCGACGACGGTCTCGGTGACCGGGACCTCGGTGCTCACGCCAGACGAGGTGACCGCGGCGGCCCAGGTCCCGCTGGGAACGCCGCTCGCTCGCCTCAACACGGCCGCGATCGCCACCAGGGTCAAGCAGCTCAAGGCCGTCGCGGACGTCACGGTGACCCGATCGGTGCCGCACGGCGTCACGATCGCGGTGAAGGAGCGTACGGCCGTGTACGCGGTCTCGGCGGGCAGCGGCTTCGACCTCGTCGACGCCGCGGGCGTCCCGTTCACGTCTGTGGCGGACGCGCCCAAGGGCCTGGTGGTCGCGTCGATCACCGGTGACGACGAGCGGCTGCGCCGCGACGTGGCAACCGTCGTCAGCGCCTTGCCGCAGGCGTTGCGCGACCGTGCCGTCCTGATCTCCGCCGAAACACCCGACAGCATCGTCATCGAGCTCAGCGGCGGCGCGGAGGTGGTCTGGGGGAGCGCGGAGAACTCGGCGCAGAAGGCGCAGGTCATCGCAGCCCTGCTCTCGGTCAAAGCCAGCGTGTACGACGTGAGCTCGCCGAGCCATCCGACCACCAAAGCCTGACGCGGCAGCGGTTCATCGCGACCCTGAACCACAGGTCGAGGGATGCGGCGAGTCGTCACGGCCAACGTGGCAAAGGATCGGACACTCTCGTAGCCTGACGGCACTGGGAACCGTCGGGTTCCCATGCTCCTTTTCTGACCGAGCGAGGCTTCAGTGGCAACGGCATCCCAGAACTATCTGGCCATCATCAAGGTCGTCGGCGTCGGCGGCGGTGGCGTGAACGCCGTGAACCGGATGATCGAGGCCGGGCTTCGTGGGGTCGAGTTCATCGCGGTCAACACGGATGCACAGGCCCTGCTGATGAGCGACGCNNGACATGGTCTTCGTCACGGCGGGTGAAGGCGGCGGTACGGGCACGGGCGGCGCACCCATCGTGGCGCGCATCGCGCGCTCCCTCGGCGCCCTGACCATCGGCGTGGTGACACGCCCGTTCAGCTTCGAAGGCAGGCGTCGGTCCTCCCAGGCCGAGACGGGAATCGCCACCCTGCGCGACGAGGTGGACACGCTCATCGTCATCCCGAACGACAAGCTCTTGGAGATGACGGACCACCAGGTCGCGATCCTCGACGCGTTCCGTCAGGCCGACCAGGTGCTGATGCAGGGCGTGTCCGGCATCACCGACCTCATCACGACCCCTGGCCTCATCAACCTCGACTTCGCCGACGTGAAGGCCGTCATGTCGAACGCCGGCTCGGCACTCATGGGCATCGGCAGCGCTCGCGGCGAGGACCGCGCGCGGGCCGCCGCGGAGATGGCTGTGTCGTCCCCGCTGCTCGAGGCGAGCATCGAGGGTGCGCACGGCGTTCTGCTGTCCATCGCGGGCGGCTCCGACCTCGGCCTGCACGAGGTCTCGGACGCGGCCAACCTCATCGAGGCGGCAGCCCACGAGGACGCCAACATCATCTTCGGCACGGTCATCGACGACGCCCTCGGCGACGAGGTGCGCGTCACGGTGATCGCGGCGGGCTTCGACGGCGGCACGCCGCTGCGTCGCCAGCCGGGCAGCCAGATGCCCACGAGGGCCACGACGTCGCGCCCGGGATCGGGCACGCCTCCGGTCACGCCCGAACCCGTCGTCGCCGAGCCTTCGCGCGGCAGCTCCGACGAGCTGGACGTCCCGGACTTCATGCGCTGACGTGTTCGTCGCCGCGTTCGAGCCGTCGGCCAACTCCGGCGTGGGGGTCGCGTTCACCGACCGTCTCGGCGGGATCAGCCATGGCTCGTACGGTCCGCTGAACCTGGGACGTACGGACGACGACGACCCTGCCGCGGTCGCCGCCAACTTCGCGCTGGTACGTGCCGCGCTGGGCGTGTCACGGGTCGTGACCCTCCATCAGGTCCACTCCGCGGACGTCCTCGTCGTCGACGACACGACGTTCCCGGCCAGCCGGCCCGGCGGTGAGCTCGGGGGATCCGCTCCTGGGGGTCTGAGCCTGCCCGTTGCGGACGCGATGGTCACCACGCTGCCCGGGGTCGCGCTGTGCATCCGCGCGGCGGACTGCGTCCCTGTCCTGCTCGCCGACGCGGAGGCCCGCGTCGTCGGGGCGGCTCACGCGGGCAGGGTGGGTCTGGCCGCCGGCGTGCTGGCCGCCACGGTGTCCGCGATGAGAGCCTTGGGCGCCACGGACATCACCGCCTGGATCGGGCCCCACGTCTGCGGTCGTTGCTATGAGGTGCCTGCCGAGATGGCCGAGGCGGTGGCTGCGGCTGTCCCGGAGGCGGCGTCCACGACGAGCTGGGGGACGCCCGCGCTGGACCTGGGGGCGGGCTGCGAGGCCCAGCTGGCCCGTCTCGGCGTCCCGGCGACTCGTCACGGGGGTTGCACGCTCGAGAACGACCTGCTGCACTCCCACCGCCGCGACGGCTCTGCTGCTGGACGCCTCGGTGCCCTCGTGTGGCTCGCCGCGGCCGACTGACGGGCGTGTCGGGAGCCGCGTCCGAGGATCAGGGCGGAGGGGAGGTTAGCCTCGGCGGGTAGACGTACGGGAGGACTGACATGCCGGACTTGATCAAGCGTGGCGCTGCCTGGCTCGGACTGGTCACGGACCATCGTTACGACGACCATGGCGAGCTCATTCAGGAAGACGTCACCGAGTCGATCGGCGAGGATTCGCAGCTGGTCGAGTACTCGGCGAGCGTGACGCCGTTGCCGAGCCGTCGCGCGGCTGCTCCGGAGCCTGCCGACCTGTCCCGGATCGTCACGGTCCACCCGAAGACGTTCAACGACGCCAAGACCATCGGCGAGAGCTTCCGTGACGGCTTCCCCGTCATCATGAACCTCACCGACATGGAGGACTTCGACGCGAAGCGCCTCGTGGACTTCGCGGCAGGCCTGATCTTCGGCCTCCGCGGGACGTTCGAGAAGGTCACGAACAAGGTCTTCCTGCTGAGCCCGCACGAGGTCACGGTGACCGCTGAGGACCGTGAGCGCATCGCGGGTGGTTTCTACAACCAGAGTTGAGCCGTCGGCCCCGTCATCGAGAGTGCCAGCGGGGCCAAGTCTCGACCTGTAGTGCAGATGGCAACCGCGCTACGATGCCTTCACCGGCATGTCCTTGGTCCCCTAGGAAACGCTGCTATAGCCTGATTTAGCCGATCGCAGGGTTGAACCTGCGCCGGTGTTCCCGGCGCACAGCCCCGCTACGAGTCTCTTCAGAGGTGCACAGATGACGATGACGCTGGACGAGGTCCGCAAGACCCGGTTCCACATGTCCCGCCGCAATGGCTACGAGGTGACCGACGTGGACATCTTCGTGGACAAGGTCGAGGCCACCCTGATGACCATCACCGAGCAGAACGACCACCTGCGTCGCCAGCTCGAGGCCGCCCAGACCGGCGGCAACAACCCCGAGCTGCAGGCCGAGGTCGACCGTCTGCGCGCCGAGGTCCAGCGCCTCCGCGGGGCAGCCGACGAGGTGAACTCGCTCCAGATCGAGAGGGAGCGTCTCCAGGCCGAGCTCGACCAGGCTCGTGCAGGTGCGGGCGACTCGGGTCTCGTCGAGGAGAACCAGCGTCTGCGTCAGCTCGTAGACACCCACCAGCGCGAGGCCGCCCAGAACGGCGACGTCGCCGGGGAGAACGAGCGCCTTCGCGCCCAGATCGCCGAGCTCAACGCCCGTCCGGCCGCGGTCGCCAGCACCGATGGTGGCGGTCTGCAGCACATCGTCGTCTCGACCAGCACCGACGCCAGCGCAGCCGTCATCAAGCTCGTACAGCTCGCGACCGAGCAGGCCGAGTCGTTGGTGCAGGACGCGCAGTCCGACGCCCAGCGTCGCGTGGCCGAGGCCGAGGAGCACGTGGCCAAGGTGACCCAGGAGGCTGATGCGCAGGCGCAGAAGGTCACCCAGGAGTCGCAGGCCGCCGCAGAGAAGCTCACCAAGGAGTCCCAGCTCGAGGCGCAGCGGATCGCCGAGGAAGCCGCGACCAGGGCGCACGAGTCCACGACGGACGCGCGCACCAAGGCCGACCGTGTCGAGTCCGAGGCCAGGGTCAACGCCGAGAAGCTCGTCCAGGAGGCGGAGGCTCGTGCATCGTCGGTGGAGCGCGAGGCCAACTCCCGCCGCGCGGAGCTGCTGTCGGCGCTGGAGAAGGAGCGCGACGCCCTGTCCGGCCACGTCGGCAAGCTGCGCGACTTCGAGTCCTCGTACCGCGACACGCTGGTCACTCACCTGTCCGGTCTGGTGGACGACCTCAAGAACCGCACGTTCGAGCCTGCGGACGCCCCGCAGATCGGACACGCGGCTCCTCAGCAGCCGGCCAGCGGCTCGCAGACACCCCGTCTCGACGCGCTGCTCACCAACCACGACTGACGCTTACCTGTCAGCGGCGGGGCTCCCTTCGGGGGGCCCCTTCGTGTTGCTCGTGGACCGTGCCCGACATTCTCTGGCGATTGGCGTCCCCCGGGCACGCACCTCGCGGCGTTGCCAGAGCTCGTCAGACGACCCGGTATGCCTGCGCTCCGGCGCCTTGCGATGCACGCGCCCGACCTCCGCCAACCGCGAGAGAACGTCGAACACGCCCCACTAGGGGGTGGCGCGTCGCCGGGGCTGGACTGGCCGTGTATGGTTCGCGTCCTGACCACACGCGTGAGAGGTGAGATATGGCAGCGACTCGTCGTACTGGTACGGCCACGGATCAGGTTGAGGCTCCTGTGATTCCCGTCGCGGAGGGGGAAGATCCCTGGACCGCTGAGGAGCTTGCTGAGGTGCGCGCCGAGCTCGTGGACGAGGTCGCCCGCATGGAGCACGCGATCACCATCGCCGAGGCGGAGCTCGAGGAGCTCCTGCGCGACGGCGGCGACGGCGCCGGCCGTGACCCGGCGGATGTCGGCTCCAGCAACTTCGAGCGCGACCAGGAGATGTCGCTGGCGCAGAACGCCCGCGAGATGCTCGAGCAGAGCCAGCTCGCGCTGCGCCTGTTCGACGACGGCCAGTACGGGACGTGCGAGATGTGCGGCACCCCCATCGGCAAGGCCCGCCTCCAGGTGTTCCCCCGCGCGACCATGTGCGTGAAGTGCAAGCAGCGCGAGGAGCGACGATAAGCGGTCGAGGCGCCATCGGAGTGCGTACGGCCAGACGTCTGATCGTGCTCATCGCGGTGGCCGGGCTGGTTGTCGACCAGGTCACCAAGGCGATGGCCGTGGCGTGGCTCGACCCGCAGCACCCTCCGCGCATCCTCGGAGGGCTCGTGACGTTCCAGCTCATCCGCAACCCCGGCGCCGCGTTCAGCATGGGGGAGAACGCCACCGTCGTGTTCTCGATCCTGGCGATCGCGATGCTGATCTTCGTCATCGTGTGGCTCGCGCCGAAGGTCACCGCGCGTGCGTGGGCCGTCGCCACCGGGCTCGGCATCGCCGGGATCGCCGGCAACCTCACCGATCGCCTCTTCCGGCCACCGAGCATCCTCCACGGTCACGTCGTCGACTTCATCGAGCTGCCCTACTTCGCGATCGTCAACGTGGCGGACATCTGCCTCACGTCGGCCGCGGCGACCATCGTCGTCCTGTCGATCCTCGGGGGTCGCAAGGGTGACAAGGGTACGGTCGACGCCCCGGAGGAGTCGGCACCGGTGCAGCCGGACGCATGAGCGTCCATCTCGTCCCCGACGGACTGGACGGTGAGAGGGTCGACGTCGCCGCCTCCCGGATGACGGGGATGAGCCGGTCGCGGATCGAGGCGCTCATCGCTGATGGCCACGTACAGCTCGACGGCAGACCGGCGGTGAAGTCGGACCGGGTGACAGGTGGCTCGCTGCTCGAGGTCGAGGAGGTGGGGGCTCCCGCCGTCTCGATCACGCCGCGGGAGGTCACGGGCATCCGCATCGTCCACGACGACGCCGACATCGTGGTCGTGGACAAGCCTGCCGGCGTCGCGGCGCACCCCAGCCTCGGCTGGGACGGGCCGTCGGTACTCGAGCACCTCGCCGCCGCCGGGTTCCGGATCTCCACCTCGGGCGTGCCCGAGCGGAAGGGCATCGTGCAGCGGCTCGACGTCGGCACGTCCGGGCTGATGGTCGTCGCGAAGAGCGAGATCGCGTACACGCGGCTCAAGAACGCGTTCCGGGAGCGGACGGTCGACAAGACGTACCACGCGCTCGTACAGGGCCATCCTGACCCGTTCGAAGGCACGATCGAGGCGCCCATCGGGCGTGACCCGAACCACGACTGGAAGATGGCCATCATCGCCGGCGGCCGCCACTCGGTGACGCACTACACGACGCTCGAGGCCCATCGGACGGCCAGCCTGCTGGAGATCCATCTCGAGACCGGGCGTACGCACCAGATCCGCGTCCACATGGCGGCGCTCCGCCATCCGTGCGTCGGAGACCCCCTGTACAGCGCGGACCCCGTACTGGCGGCGAAGCTGGGGCTCGAGCGGCAGTGGCTGCACGCCGTCGAGCTGTCCTTCGTGCATCCGACGAGTGGCGAGACGGTGACGTTCACGAGCGACTATCCCGACGACCTCCAGCACGCCTTGGAACTCGTCCGATCCTGGTGACATCGGGCAGTAGGGTTTCGTGTGTGCGAAGAGCCAAGATCGTGTGCACCCTCGGCCCGGCGACATCGGGAGAGCGGATGGATGCCCTCATTCGGGCAGGAATGGACCTCGCCCGGCTGAACATGAGCCACGGCGACTACGCCGAGCATGGCGAGCGGCTGAACGAGGTTCGCAGGGCGGCTGAGGCGGCGGGCAAGCCGATCGCCGTTTTCGCGGACCTCCAGGGCCCGAAGATCCGGCTCGGCCGGTTCGAGGCAGGACCCGTGGTCCTCGCGAACGGCGCGACGTTCACCATCACCGTGGACGACATCCTCGGTGACGTGGACCGCTGCTCGACGACGTTCAAGGGACTGCCCGGCGACGTGTCGGCGGGAGACTCGATCCTCATCGACGACGGACGCGTCGAACTGCGTGCCACGCACGTCACCGACACCGACGTCGTGTGCGAGGTGGTCGTCGGCGGCCCGGTGAGCAACAACAAGGGCATCAACCTGCCGGGCGTCGCCGTGAGCGTGCCCGCGTTGAGCGAGAAGGACACCGACGACCTCCGCTGGGCGCTGCGGCAGGGCGTCGACATGGTCGCGCTCTCGTTCGTACGCAGCGCGAAGGACATCGTCGACGTGCACAAGATCATGGACGAGGAGGGGCGTCGCGTCCCGGTCATCGCCAAGATCGAGAAGCCGCAGGCCGTCGACAACCTCGACGAGATCATCGACGCGTTCGACGCGTTCATGGTGGCCCGCGGCGACCTGGGCGTCGAGCTCCCGCTCGAGGACGTCCCCATCGTGCAGAAGCGGATCATCCGTGCCGCCCGTACGTGGGCCAAGCCCGTCATCGTCGCGACGCAGATGCTCGAGTCGATGATCTCGGCGCCGCGCCCGACGCGCGCCGAGGCCTCCGACGTCGCCAACGCCGTGCTGGACGGAGCGGATGCCGTCATGCTGTCCGGCGAGACCTCCGTGGGGGCCTACCCGGTCGAGACCGTCTCCGTCATGGCGCGCATCATCGGCGCCGTGGAAGAGCACGGGTTCGCGTCGATCAACGAGATCGAGTGGGACCCGCACACGACCGGTGGCGTCATCGCCATGGCCGCGGCAGAGGTCGCGGGCCGACTCGGTGCCCGCTACCTCATCGCGTTCTCCAAGAGCGGCGACACCGCGCGCCGGCTGTCCCGGTTGCGGTCGGAGATCCCGGTGATCTGCTTCACGCCGAGCCGGCAGACGCAGCGCGAGCTCTCGCTCGTCTGGGGTGTCACGACGTTCATCACGCAGGAGCACACGGACTTCCCGGACCTGCTCGAGGAGGTCGACACGATCCTCGAGAGCTCTCGGCTGTGCCAGCGGCGCGACCGGCTCGTCATCGTGTACGGGTCGCCGATGGGCATCTCGGGCAAGACCAACGCGCTGATGGTCCACCGCCACTACCCGCGGGCGAGCGGGTGGGACGAGGTCGACGTCTGAGCGGGATCGGGTGCCCGAGAGGGGAGTCGAATCCCAACGAGCACCAGTTTCCACCCCTAGTCGATTCGGGTATAGTCGCTCCTGACTAGGGCATTTGCCTGGGATTGGCCGGACACGTCCAGACTTGCGTAGGCATGAGTCTGGTACACAAGGGCCCGATAAGGGCCCGGAATCCGGGTGGTTCTCGAGAGTGAGGGTCGCATGGCCAGACGCGGTGGGCGACGGGGCCGCTCCACGTGGGGCACGGTTCGGGCGAAGGCGTCCGGGAACTATCAGGCGAGCTACCGGCACGGCGGCATCCCCGGACTCGTGCCCAGCAGTGTGTACACCGCGCCCACCACGTTCCAGACGGAGGGTGACGCAAGGGTCTGGCTGGAAGTCGAGCGTCGCCTGATCGAGACCGGACAATGGACTCCGCCGGCCGAGCGTGAGGCGGCACGGCAGCAGGCCGAGGAAGCGCTGGCGAAGCGGTTGACGGTCGCCGCGTACGCCCGTCATTGGCTCGACACGAATGCTGACCTCCGGCCATCGACGCGGACGCGGTACGAGTCGAGCCTGCGCTACTACCTGCTCGCCCAACCGCTTGCACGGAGCGGGACGGAGAAACGGCGAACGACAATTGGCCTGGGCGAGGTTCAGCTCCACGAGCTCACGCGCGCTCAGGTGATGACGTGGTGGCAGGCGCTTCCCCGCGACACCCATCGGCGCAGCTGCGACCTGGCCTACAACCTGCTCAAGACGTTGTGCCTGTCTGCCGTGGATGACGGACTCATCCTGGCCTCACCGGTCCATGTCCGCGGTGCGGGCAAACCCAGCCTTCACCGCAACGTGCAACCACTGACGCCGGCCGAAGTGTTGGCGGTCGCCGACGCGATGCCCGCCGAATGGCGACTCGGGGTACTACTGGGCGCGTGGTGTGCGCTGCGCTCAGGCGAGGTGCGGGAGCTTCGCCGCCGCGACATAGACCTGGTGCGAGGCACGATCAGAGTCAGCCGTGGCGTGGCTCGCGCGGGGACCTCTACTTATGTCGGTCTCCCCAAGACGGATGCTGGAACACGTACCGTGCAGATCCCGGCATCGCT